>CAXQKF010000390.1:0-5479 GCA_964224285.1 Donghicola sp.
CGACGGCAAGATCAAGGCCCTGTGGGTCATGTGCACCAACCCCGCCGTATCCCTGCCCGAAGCCGACGCCGTGGCCAACGCCATCCGCGACTGTGACTTTGTGGTCGTCAGCGACCTGACCGACCAGACCGACACCGCGAAACTGGCCGATCTGGTCCTGCCTGCCACTGGCTGGGGCGAAAAAGACGGCACTGTCACGAACTCTGACCGCAACATCAGCCGTCAGCGCGCTGTGCTGCCCGCGCCCGGATTGGCCCGCCACGATTGGGCGATCATCGCGGATGTGGGGCGCCGCATGGGCTATGCCGAGGCGTTCGACTACGAAACCGGCGCCGAGATTTTCCGCGAATACGCCGCGCTGTCCGGTCTGGCTGCCGACATGGGTCGGGACTTTGACATTTCCGGCCTGCGCGACATTTCCGACGCCGAATACAACGCGATGACACCCCAGCGCTGGCCTGTGACCTCGGCTGGCCCGACTGGCCGCATGTTTGGCGATGGCAAGTTCTTTACTCCCTCGGGCAAGGGGCGGATGCTGGCGCTGACCCACCGTGCGCCCGCGTCCCAACCGACCGCCGAATTGCCCTTCCGCCTGAACACCGGACGGGTGCGCGATCAGTGGCACACCATGACCCGCACGGGCAAATCGGCACGACTGACGCAGCACATTGCCGAACCTTTCGCCGAATTGCACCCCATGGACGCACAAAGGCTCGGCGTTTCGGACGCGGACCTGATCCAACTGTCGAACCCGAATGGCGAGGCGATCCTGCGCGTTCTGATCACCGACCGCGCGCAGCCCGGTTCGATCTTTGCGCCCATCCACTGGACGGGCCAAAATGCCCCCACGGGCCGCATCGACCGACTGGTCACCGCCCACGTGGACCCCGTTTCCGGCCAACCCGAGAGCAAAGCCAGCGTCACCTCCGCCGAGCGGTTCGATGCGACTTGGTACGGCTTTGCGGCCAGCGCCAAGGAATTCACGCCGAACGCCAGCTACTGGGCCTTGGGCCGCAGCAACACCGGCTACCGCGCGGAACTGGCGGGCCTACAGATCAAGGACGATTGGGAAGATTACGCCCGCGACCTGTTCGGTATGTCCAACGCCGAGGCCGTGGTGTTCGACGACCCGACCAAGGGCATTGCCCGCGTCGCCCTGATGGAAGAGGGCCGCGTTCAAGCCGTTCTGTTCGTGGCGCCGGACCCTGTTGCCCTGTCTCGCACCCATGTGATTTCGGAATTGGGCAAAGCTGGTCCAGAATTGCTGGCGGGCCGGCCCGGATCTGACCGTCCCGATCCGGGGGCCACGGTCTGCGCCTGCCTGAACGTGGGCATCAACACCATTCTCAACGCAATCACCGAGCAGGGCTTGACCTCGGTCGCTCAAATCGGTGAGGCACTCGGAGCGGGAACAAGCTGTGGCTCTTGTCGGCCAGAGCTGGCACAATTGTTGGCCAAACGTCCCGTTCCGGAGGCTGCTGAATGAACCAACTTGCTCCTTTCGTCCGCATTCTGGGCCGTGGCCCGGGACGCAGTCGCAATCTGACCGCCGAAGAAGCGCAGGAGGCCATGGCCATCATCCTGCGCGGCGAATGCGCCCCCGAGGCGGTCGGCGGATTGCTGATGTTGATGCGGTACAGGGGAGAAGAGCCTCAGGAGATCGAGGGGTTTGTTCGTGCCTTCCGCGCGACGCTGCCGGAATGGCAGGGTGACCGTCCGGCACTGGACTGGCCGACCTATGCCGCAGGCCGCAGCCGCGGGTTGCCGTGGTTCCTGCTGTCGGCGCGGATTGTCGCGATGGCGGGGCATTCGGTGCTTCTGCACGGTTGGAACAGCTATCAGGCCGAGGGGGCGGATGTCCGCTCGGCGCTGCCGTTTGTGGGCATTCCGATGGCGGCCGATTATGCCGATGCGAACCGTCTGCTGGCCGAAGGGCAGATCGCATATCTGCCGCTGGAAAACTTTGCGCCTCAGGCGCTGGCGCTGCTGAAGCTGCGCGATGTGTTGGGCCTGCGGTCCTGCATCAACACCACCTGCCGCGTGATGAACCCTGCGACGGCGGCGGCTCAGGTCCAAGGCGTATTCCACCCGCCCTACCTGACGCTTCAGGCCGAAGCGTCCGCGCTGCTAGGACAACCGCAACTGTCCGTCCTGAAGGGCGGCGGCGGTGAATTCGAACGCAACCCCGCAAAGCCGATTGCCTTGCACGGGCTGCGCGATGGCCAGCTGTGGAACAGCACCGCGAAACCCATTCTGGACGTCCATCAGCGCCTGTCCGAAACCGACACCCCCCACGAGCCCGAGTACCTGACCAAGTTCTGGGAGGGCACCCACCAAGACCCCTATGCCGAGGCGATCGTTCTGGGGACCGCCGCTGTCGCGCTGGAAACGGTCGGTGCTGCTGCGGACGGTCAGGGCCTTGCGCTGGCACAAGACCTGTGGGCAAAACGGTCGGCAACCGTAACGGCCTGATATTTCGGGTTACAGGAGTAGTGCCATGAAATCCTTTCCCATGTTCCTGACGATGGCCGGTCGCCGCGTGGTGATCGTGGGCGGGGATGAACAGGCCGCTCAGAAATCCCGTCTGATCCTGAAAACCGAGGCCGAGATCGTTCTGGCCGCGCCAGAGCTGGAGCCTGAACTGGCGGCCTTGGTCGATTCAGGCCGCGCGAGCCATTACGCGGGACCGATCACGCCGGAACTATTCCGTGGGGCCGCGCTGGTGTTTATCGGGTCGGGCTGCCCTGGCATCGACGCCAGCATCCACGCCATCGCCAAAGAGGCAGGTGTTGTGGTGAACGTGGTGGACCAACCCCACCTGTGTGACGCGACCACCCCGTCGCTGGTGGACCGCGATCCTGTCGTCGTCGCCATCGGGACCGAGGGCACCGCGCCCGTCCTTGGCCGTCAGATCAAGACCCAGATCGAAACCATGCTCGACCCCCGCCTAGGCGGCTTTGCCGCGCTGGCGGGGCGTTTGCGGGATGCCGTTGCCTTCCGCGTCCCCAAAGAGACGCGCCGCGAATTCTGGCGCCGGACCTTTAGCGGGGCAGCTTGGGACAAGCATCGGTCGGGTGCAGAGCGCGAAGCGGCCCAAATGCTGAAGGCCGAGATCGAGGCTGGCGGCATTGCCGAGCCGACCGTGGGCAGCATCGCCCTCGTCGGGGCAGGACCAGGGGCGCGCGATCTGCTGACCATGCGCGCGGTGGCCCGCCTGCAAGAGGCCGACATCATCTACTATGACCGTCTGGTCGACCCAGACGTTCTGGAACTGGCCCGCCGCGATTCTGAGCGCGTGTTTGTGGGCAAAGAGGTCGGCGCACACAGCTGGCCGCAAGACAAGATCAACCAAGTCATCGTCGCCAGCGCCAAGCAGGGCAAAAAGGTCGTTCGCCTGAAATCCGGCGATCCGTCGCTGTTCGGACGCAGCACCGAGGAAATGACCGCCGCAGCAGCCGCTGGCATCGAGGTGGAAATCGTGCCCGGAGTGACCTCTGCCAGTGCGGCGGCGGCGTCTTTGAACCGTGCGCTGACCGAACGCGGTCAGACCGATCACGTGGTGATCTCGACGGGCACCTGCCGCCCCGGTGCGCCGGACCCCGAATGGGGGCGTATGCTGAACTCTGGCGCGACGCTGGCGCTGTATATGGCGGTCGCCCGCGCCGGAGAAATCGCGGATACGCTGATGGCCAACGGTGCTCCGACCGATTGCACCGTCGAAATCGTGACCCGCGCCAGCCATGCGGACGAGGCGATCTGGAAAACCACTCTGGGGGATCTGGCCCGCACCGTGGCCGAAGATGGCGTTGAAAACCCCGCCATAATTCTGGTGCGCCGCCCCAAGATCATCGAACCTGAGGCGCAGCGGGCGAAGGGCTGATCAGCCCTTCATCAGCGCATTGCGATCCACAAGGAACCGTTCGGACAACGGCAAGCTGGCAGCGCCCAAGGCACGAGCATCGCTGCCAATCGTGCCTGCGCGGACGGTGGGCAGCTCGATCCCAGCGGTGTTCAGCAGGTTCGCCTTCTGGATCGTCCGCTTGACCAACTCGTCACGCACCTGAACCGGCATCCAGCCGTCAATCATCGCGCATCCGAAATCGATCAGAGACGACGCAGAGGCAATGGCATATGCGAGGCCCTGACTGGCCTCTTCGATCCAGTTTTCAACCAGAGCACTCGGCACATGCCAATCCGTCGGGTTGGCCCAGATCACATCCGCAGACAGACCGTTCTCGGTCATCGCGTTTTCCAGACATGACAAAGAGGCCACGTCAACGAGCTGGGTTAACCGCGTCTTGGTGAAGGAAATCGGAATCGAACCAACCGCGCCCGCATTGCCGGATTTCCCTGTATAGACGGTGTTGTCCAGAACCAGCCCGCCGCCGACGAAGAAACCGATAAAGAAATACACGAAGTCGTTTGAGCGGTCCTCGGCATCCCCGAACACGACCTCGGCGCTACAGGCCGCAGAGGCATCGTTTTGCAGGAATACTGGGAAATCGCACCGCGCTTCGATCTCTTCGCGGATGTCGCGGGTGCGCCAATCGTCCATCGCATCGTCTTCGAGACCCAGCGATTTGGCCCAGTCCCACAGGCGGAACGGCACAGCGATCCCCATGCCAGCGACACGGCTGCGCTCTTCTTCGGTCAACTGGCCGAGCAGCTGTGAAATGCCGTGATTGGCGAACATCACGACGCCGTCAGGGGTCGGAAAATGATGGGTCAGCTGCACGCGATTCAGGATGGTTCCCAGAAAATCAGTCAGCACCAGATCAAGGCTCCGGCGACCGACCTTGAGCCCTAGAAAGTAGGCCCCATCCTGACGGAGTTTGATGGGGACCGAAGGTTGCCCCACTTTGCCGCGGATAGGCTCGCCTTTGGTGACCAGACCATCTGCCTCGAGCGAGCGCATGATCACCGAAACTGTTTGCGCGGATAGGCCGGTCTGGCGGGCGATCTCGGCCTTGGCCAAGGGGCCGTACTGCCGGATGAGCGTCAGAACCAACCGTTCATTGTGCGCGCGCACACCCGTTTGATTGGACCCACGAACGTGGCCCCCCGCCTTATTTGCAATAGCGTCGAGTGTGGAACTGTTCATTCTTTCTCCCTCAGGCACGCTTGGTATTGCGCCTGCTCAATCCCCACAAGGTTCAAAATCTAGATCGCGCTGTCAATATTAAATCAACTTGATTTATTTATTGACGAACGGGAGTGAATCGGTTTTCTTTGCGCCAAGGGTGGCAGACATGCCGATCCGGCGACCGGGAGGACGGTCGAGTTTTACTTGGGAGGAATACCTATGAAAATGACAATCAAAACCGCTCTGCTGACCGGCGCAGCCGTTGCAGCATCCATGGCCGCAGCCCCCGCAATGGCGGCAAGCCACGAGATCGGCGCATGCTTGATCACCAAAACCGACACCAACCCCTTCTTCGGAAAGATGAAGGAAGGCGCTGTTGCTGGTGCAGAAGCGAAC
>CAXQKF010000391.1:0-5519 GCA_964224285.1 Donghicola sp.
CCAAACGCGATCCGGCGCATTAGGTTCCCAACAAATTCAGTTTTTTTGAGGAAGCCATGACATCTTCTGCAGCGTCATCCGACATTTCGACAACCATTGCGGCGGACCTTCCCGACCTGCGCAGGTATGCGCGTGCGCTGACCGGCAATCAGTCGACCGGCGACAAATATGCGATTATCACCCTAGAGGCTATTCTGGCCGATCCCCAGATCTTTGACCGCTCCACCTCTCCGCGGGTTGCGCTGTTCAAGGTGTTCAACTCGATCTGGGTATCTTCGGGCGCCCCCATCGAAGAAACCGTCTCGCCGAGTGGCCCCGAAGCCCGCGCCCAAATGCGGTTGTCCCGCCTGACCGCGAACACCCGCGAGGCCCTGCTGCTCCAGAGCATCGAAGGATTCAGCGCCGACGAAATCGGCGAGATTGTCGGCGTCTCTGGTGACGAAGCCGCGAACCTTTTGGATATTGCCCGCGATGAAATGAGCAAAGGCATCCTCGGGAACGTCATGATCATCGAGGACGAAGCAATCATTGCGATGGATATCTCGGAAATCGTTGCACAGATGGGCCACGAAGTGACCGGCATCGCCCGCACTAAAACCGCAGCCGTCGAGCTGGCGCGTCAGACACCTCCGGACATGATCCTTGCCGACATCCAGCTGGCAGACAAATCGTCGGGCATCGACGCCGTCAACGAAATCCTGACAGAGCTTGGCGACCGTCCCGTTGTCTTTATCACCGCATTCCCCGAACGCCTCCTGACCGGCGAGCGTCCCGAGCCTGCCTTCCTGATCACCAAGCCCTATTCCGAGGATCAGGTGCGTTCTGCCGTCAGTCAGGCGATGTTTTTTACGAGCACCGAAACCCTTCTGGCCTAAGTCGCTTCCTAGCTTAATCAAAACGCCCCGATGCACAGACATCGGGGCGTTTTTTTTTTCCGGCGGTTCGCTGCGGGTCATTCCGCAGCAATCGCCCGCAACATCCAGGCCGCCTTCTCGTGAAAGGCCGAACGCGCCGTCGCCATGTCATCGGTCACGGGGTCGTTCGACTTGCCTGCCAGTTCGACCAGCGCGTGCATCCGGTAGGCGATGCGTTCATGGTCGGCCGCCAGTTCCTCGATCATTTCACGGGCGTCGGGGGTGCTCTCTGCGTCTTTGATCACAGAACGCTCGCAGATTTCCCCCAGCGTCATCGGCGCCAAAGATCCCAAGGCGCGGATGCGCTCTGCCAAGTCGTCCGCTGCTTCGAACAGGTTTTCGTACTGCTCTTCGGTCAGATGATGGATCGAGTAGAACAGCGGCCCCTCGACGTTCCAGTGGTAGGCATGGGTTTTGTACATCAGACGGTAGGTATCCGCCAAAACATCCGCCAAACCTGTCGCGACCGAGCCGGGTTCGGTGACGCCGGTGTTTACCTTCTGAGTTTGCGGGGTGGTCTGCAGAATGTCTTTCATCTCAACTCTCCGAAATTGTGATCAGTGTCGGCGTGGGGGGTGGTGGCGGGGGTTACCCGCGCACCAGCCGCGCAATCAGCGTGACCACGAACAACACCAGGAACAGGAAGAACAGGATTTGCGCGATACCTGCCGACGCCGAGGCAATCCCGCCAAAACCGAACACACCGGCAACCAGTGCAACAACAAAGAAAATAAGGGCCCAATAGAGCATGATGTCATCCTTTCAGCGAATATGTGCAATCTGGCAGTGAAACGCGCCCTCATGGAAAATGGTTCCGCGAAGTGCCCTCAAAAAAGTTTCTCTCGGAATTTCATTCTATATGGAACCTTTTTGGGCACCGTGCGTTCTGGTCTCGAACGTTTTATTTCAATCGAGGTTTTCAAATGCCCACCACCAAAACAGCTCCCGACATGAACGATCTCTCGACCCAGATCGAGGCCCTGAAGGCTGATATCAGCCGCATCACCTCGACGCTGTCGGACATGGGGACCGCCCGCAAAGATGCCGCCGTCAGCACCGCCAAAGAGCAAGCCGCACATCTGCGCGCAGAGGGCCAGAAGCAACTGGAACTGGCCCAAGCCACCGCCGAGGATTACGGCGCTCAGGCCGCTGACGCGATCCGCCGCCAACCCGCCGCAGCTGTCGGCATGGCCGTCGCAGCCGGTTTCCTTGCTGGTCTTCTGACCGGACGGAAGTAATGCCTCTGATGCTCCAGAGCCTGCAATACACAGCGCAGAGAGCGGCCAAGCGTGCCGCTCTCTCGACGCTCGCGGGTCTGATGATGATCGTCGGGCTCGGGTTTCTGACCACCGCCCTCTTTCTCCTGATCGCATCGACACAAGGCGCGCTGTTTGCCACCGCTGTGATCGGAGCAATCTATTTCGGACTGGGACTTATCCTGATGGCCGTCGCCTTGCCCTCGCGCCGCCATGTCCCGCAGCATCCACCTGCGATGCACACGACCGCGTCCATGATTGCCCAAGTGACCGAAGGCTTTGTCACCGGCTTGAACGCTGGCCGCGCAGCGCGCCGATAACCCCGCACCCCCGCACAAAAAAGCCCCGCCTTCCGGCGGGGCAGTTCCCATGACGGGATTGGGACGAGCCGATCAGAGATCGCCGAAAACGGGCACCCTGACAGGACGCGGGAATAAGGGATGGTCCCGCTGCTCGGAACCTCAACGCCTTCAGGCGCAGTAGGTTCCCGACAAATTGCAAAAATTATCGGCGCGACCGCGGCCCTGCAATCAGCCAGATAATGAAGCCCAAAATCGGCAGGATCAGGACCAGCAGGATCCACAGAACTTTGCTGCCCGTGCCCCGGTTCGACCCGACGATCGACACTAAGGCCCAGATATCCAGAATCAAAACGATAAAGCCGCCGACGCCGCTGATTTCCAACATAACCAAAGTCCTTTCTGAACTACCCGCACGGAGCGGACGAATAACCAACGCCGATGGAACGATTCACGTTTTCTGACGTTGGAAACTTGAATGCTTTTGATGCCCAAAGGTTCCGCTATGAACAGCCATATCCACCCCGAGCGTACCAAACACGATGCCATGTCCGTACCGGTCAGAGGTGGGGACGTTTGCATCATTCTCAACCCGCGGTCGGGGAAAAAAGATGCCAAACCAGAGCCGCTGGACCTCTGCGCTATGATCCGCAAGGCGTTCGGCGTGAACTGCGACATTAAAGAAGTCTCCAAATCCGCCTCGCCAACCCGACTGGCCAAAGAGGCCATCGACGAAGGGTATCGCACCATCATCGCCGCTGGCGGGGACGGAACCATCGCGGGGGTGGCGAACGCCCTGATGGACACCGACGTCGCTATGGGCGTGCTCCCTATGGGCACCTTCAACTACTTCTCGCGCGGGCTTGGACTGCCAGAGGACATCCCCGCCGCCATCGAAACCTTGGGGAAATCAGAACCGACCCCGATGCATGTCGGCTGCGTCAACGGTCAGATTTTTCTGAACAACGCGAGCCTCGGGGTGTACCCCCGCATCCTGCGCGAACGGGAAACGCTTTATAAAAAGTGGGGCCGCAGCCGGATCACCGCCTACTGGTCGGTCCTGTCGGGTCTCATGGGCCTGAAACGCCCCTATGATCTGACCATCACGATCGACGGCAAGACGACCCTGCGCAAACGCTCGGCTCTCGCGTTTGTCGCGAACAGCTCGTACCAGCTCGAGGCCTTTAGTCTGGACGGCGCGGACGCGGTTCGTGATGGCAACTTTGCCCTGTATCTGACAAACGCAACCAACTGGCGGCAGTTGATCGCCCACGCGATGAACCTGTTCCGCAACACCACAGAGCATGGACGCGAATTCGAACTGCTCGTCGGCAAAGACATCCAGATCGAAGTGGCCCGCAAGAAAAGCATGTGGATCGCCCGTGACGGAGAAAAAGACCGCATGACCTCACCGTTTGTCTTTAACCTGCGAGAGAACGCATTGAACGTCATGGTGCCCCGCTCTGTATGAAGACCCTTTACCACATTTCCGATTTGCACTTTGGCAAGGACCGTCCGGAACTGATCGCCCCCCTTCTGGAGGAGCTTCAGAAGGCTGATATTGTTTCGATCTCCGGCGATCTGACACAGCGCGCGCGATCCTCGCAGTTTCTGGCCGCCCGGAACTTCATTGAACAGATCCAGCCGCCGACTCTGGTGGTGCCGGGGAACCACGATATCCCCCTGCACAATCCCGTCCGGCGCTTTCTGAACCCCTACCGGAATTACAAGAAATTCATCACCCGCAATGTCTGGCCCGAAGTCCGCACCCCCGAACTCGCGATCTTGGGGGTGAACACGGTAGCCCCTTGGCATTGGCAGCGCGGATCGGTTTCTGCCCACCAAATCCGGCATCTCTGCCGACGCCTGCCCCAGTTGGAGGGGCTGAAAGTTCTGGTGGCGCATCACCCGTTCGAACAGTCCGCGACAAGCACCAAAGCGATGATGCGCGGCGCGCAAATGGCGCTCGGAAAACTCGCGGATGCGGGGCTCGATCTAGTGCTGACTGGTCATCTGCATCAATGGCGCGACGATCCGTTTGTCGCCCGCGGCAGTGGCCGCCAAATCCTGCAAATCCACGTAGGCACTGGATTGTCATCGCGGTTAAGGAACCAACAGAACGACTTCGCGATTATCCGGACCGATGGCGATCAGGTCGAAATCACCCGCATGTCCGAACAGACTGGACGCTTCAAACCCGCCCTGACCCGCGCGTATCGCAGGACAGAGCGGGGATGGCAAAGCGCTGACCAGAGCGGCTGACAGTCAGTGGCGGTGGCGCCGGCTTTGCCTTTTTCTTTGGTCGCCCAACTAAGACGAAGCAGCGCAGTTGCAAGTTTCAAAAGCATACAAAAAAGCGAAAGCGTTTATGAGTTTTTGAAAGCGGGATTTACAGTGACCTAGGGGGAGACCTCGGCGCTGGAATATGTCCATAAAGATCGTTTTGATATTATTTGAGATTTCGCAATACCGCTGGCGCAGAAGACGCGCTGCAGATTGCATAGGAAAAAAAATCGTGCACGCATCCCAGGCTCTGACCCAACTCAGAACCTCGCCCACTGGCGGATGTGCTGCCCGCCCCCTGAGGCAACCGTCCGGCTGCAAAAAAGAAGGGGCCCGTTGGCCCCTTACTTCAATTCCACATGGCGTCCATTTCATCGAACGCATTTCGCAGCGCCTGGCTCCAGCCTTTGGACAAGGCGTCGAATTGCGGATCATCCGCCTCAATCCGGCGATGGTCCGAGATATGGAACTCTTCGGCCCTGAGAACGGTCAGGTCCAAGGGCATCCCGACCGACAGGTTCGAGCGCAGCGTCGAATCCATCGACAGTAGCGCTGCTGTCACGGCCGTCTTCAGCGGTGTCTCCCGCGTGATGACACGATCAATAATCGGCTTGCCGTACTTGTGCTCACCGATCTGGACGTAGGGGCTGTCCTCTGTCGCTTCGACAAAGTTACCGGCCGCGTAGATGTGGAACAGACGCTGACGTCCGCCCTTACGCTGGCCCGCTACGATAATCGAGGCCAGAGAGCTCTCTCCCATCTGGGCC
>CAXQKF010000392.1:0-2210 GCA_964224285.1 Donghicola sp.
CCGGGATGCGCGGCGGTTTTTTTATTCAGGCGCGGGCCAACCAAAGCCTATGCTTTCACTTTGGCGAAAATACTCTCGGGGGTGAATTGGTGCACAAGCACCAAGAGGGGGCAGACAGCCCCCTTTGCACACTCACCAATGTCCGGAACATTAAACGGTCTGCGCCGCCTCGGCCTGTGCAACCGCTTCGCTCAGCGCGTCCAAGGTTAACATGATCGAGGCATGGCGGTTCTTGTATTCCCGCGCAGGCAGCAGCGCCTCTAGCCCGTCAAAGGGCGCGGCAGGGGCATCGGCCCCGTCGCGCAGCATGGCCTTCAATTCTTCGCGGGCTTTGTCGATCTCGGTTTTCGTGCGCCCGATGGCGGCAGAGCCAACCACACTGGCCGACGCTTGACCCAATGCGCAGGCTTTCACGTCCGCCGCATAGCGACTAACACGGCCGTCTGCTACATCGACGTCCACAGTCACGGTCGAGCCACACAGCGGGGAGCGCTTCTTGGCGCTGGCCTGAGGCGCGTCGAGCCGGCCTGTGTGCGGAATTTCGGCTGCCAGTGCGAGGATGCGCTGGGAATAGAGCTTCATCAGGTCGTTCTCGTTCGACATGGTGCCTCGCGGTCTTTCTCTTGGGCTTGGTTCAGAATAGATAGGCCGTGCACGACCGAAGAAAAAGGGTTTTCCGATATGACTGCACAGGCCTTTGATCCCGCCAGCCTGAAATACGACGACAAAGGGCTGATCCCCGCCATCGCGCAGGACGCCGAAAGCGGCGAAGTTCTGATGATGGCATGGATGAATGTGGAGTCCGTGGCGCGGACGCTAGAGACCGGCACGGTCACCTATTGGTCGCGCTCCCGTCAGGCTTTCTGGGTCAAGGGTGAGACCAGCGGGCACCTTCAGACCTTGGTCGATTTTCGCTATGACTGCGATCAGGACTGCATTCTTGTCATGGTGCGTCAGGAAGGGCCGGCGTGTCATACCAACCGTCGCAGCTGTTTTTATACGGCTGTGCGCGAGGGTGAGACTGTCGAGTTGATGGGGCCGATGGCGTAAGGGGGCGCTGCCCCCATCCGCTGCGCGGATTCCCCCGGAGTATTTTTACAAAGGTGAAAGCAGGGGCGTGTCGATGAGGTCGGCGACGTCTTGTGGGCTTTTGCCTTCGGCGCGGTAGAGGGAGATGGCGCGGGCGTCGTCGCGTTTTGCGAGGCGTTTACCTTGGGCGTCGCGGATCAGGTCGTGGTGGTGGTAGGTCGGGACCGGTTTGTTCAGGAGGGCCTGCAGGATCACGTGGATCTGGGTGGCCTCGAACAGGTCGGCGCCGCGGGTGACGTGGGTGATGCCGTGGTCCGCGTCGTCGATGACCACCGACAGGTGGTAGGACGTGCCCATGTCGCGGCGGGAGAGGACGATGTCGCCGAGCGTTTCGGGGGTTTTGGGCAGGCTGATCGTGTGGGTGCCGGTGTGGACGGGGCCGATTTCGGTAAAGGTCAGCGTGGGTTTGCCGATGGTGGCGACTGCTTTGGCCATGTCGAGGCGGAGGGTTTCGCCATCGGGCATCTGCGCAGGTTTCGGTTTGGCGCGGCAGGTTCCCGGATAGATCAGGCCGTCGGGACCGTGTGTGGGAACGCCCTCTTGGGGGGCGGACATGGCGGCTTCGATATCGCGGCGCTTGCAGGTGCAGGGATAGAGCAGGTCCATGTCCCACAGGGTTTGTAGGGCGGCGCGGTAGGCGGGCATTCGGTCTGATTGGCGCATGACGGGCGTGGGCCATGTGAGGCCGAGCCATGTCAGGTCGTCGTAAATCTGCGCCTCCCATTCGGGGCGGGCGCGGGATTGGTCGATGTCCTCGATCCGGAGCAGGAATTCACCGCAAAGCGATTGGGCGAGATGCGCCGCCGTCAGGGCCGAGAAAGCGTGCCCCAGATGGAGGGGTCCCGTGGGCGACGGCGCAAAACGTGTTCGCATTAGCTTTGGCTGGTAAGCCATTGTTGCCACATCTCTTTGGCGCGGTCGGTGTAGCCCTTGTAGCGGATCTTGCGGCCCTTGCGGCCACCGCGCACGTCTTCGAGCGGCTGGAAAAGACCGAAGTTCACGTTCATCGGCTGGAAGGTTTTTGCGTCTGCGCCGCCGGTGATGTGGTTGACGAGGCTGCCCATGGCGGTTTCCAGCGGGACTTCGGGGATGTCTTGACCGAGGATCTCGGCGGCGGCGAA
>CAXQKF010000393.1:0-5340 GCA_964224285.1 Donghicola sp.
CAGAGGCGAAATCGCGGATCACGGCCTACGGTGCGATCTTTGGCCTCTCTCCCGAGGCGCAGGCCCTGACCGCAGAACTGGAGGCCGCCCTTGCAAACGCCAAAACCGCAGCGACCGGCAAAGGTGACGCGCTGATCCTTATGACCAACGGGGGCAAAGTTTCAGCCTACGGGGACAAGTCGCGCTTTGGCTGGCTGCATTCCGATGTCGGCCTGCCCGAAGCCTACCCCGATGTCGCCGACGGCAGGCATGGCGAAGCGGTGTCATTCGAGTTCATCGCGGATGTGGACCCCGACTGGATCTTTGTGGTCGATCGCAGCGCCGCCATTGGCCAAGAGGCCGAAGCCGCTGCTGTCACCCTCAACAACCCGCTGGTTGCAGGAACCAAAGCCGGTCAGGCCGGTCAGATCGTCTATCTGGACTCTGCCCCCCTGTATCTGGCGGGCGGCGGTGTGCAATCCCTGACCCACACGCTGAACCAGCTCGCGACCGCTCTGAGCGCATCGAACAGCTGATTTTCCGATGCGCGGCCCGCTATTCGCCAGCCTTGTCTTCGCGTGTCTTGTTGTTGCCAGTTGCCTGATCGGGGTGGCCGGTCTGTTTGACGGCACCATCGACCAATCCATGCTTCTGGCTGTCAGCCGGCTGCCCCGCACCTTTGCGGCGCTGCTGGCTGGTGCGGGGCTGGCCCTGGCCGGTGTCGTTGTGCAAATGAGCGTGCAGAACCGTATGGTCGAACCCGGCCTTGTCGGCACGCCGGAATCCGCGATGCTCGGGCTGCTTGGTATTACCTTGCTGGCTCCGGGCGCGGCCCTCCTGACAAAGATGTCCGTCGCCGCCGCAACCGCGCTGGCGGGGACTCTCGGGTTTCTGGCGCTGGCGCGGCATGTCCCCCGCAGAGACCCCGTGCTGCTGCCCTTGGTCGGGTTGATCTACAGCGGGATCATCGGAGCCGCCGTCCTGTGGCTGGCATGGACCACGGATCTGCTGCAATTCATCAGCACATGGCAAAGCGGCGAGTTCTCGGGCGTTCTCAAAGGCCGGTACGAGCTCTTGTGGATCGTTGCCGTGATTGCCGGATTGCTCTGGCTCGTGGCGGACCGGATCACGTTGCTGGGCCTTGGCGAAGACGCCGCGAGGAGCCTCGGGCTGGACTACCGCCAAACCCTGCTTGTGGGGCTGGTGCTGGTCGCGGTGATCGTGTCGGTCGTGGTCGTCAGCGTCGGCGCGATCCCCTTTGTCGGGTTAGTGGTGCCGAATATCATCTCGCGTTGGCGGGGGGACAACCTGCGGCGCAACCTGCCCCTGATCGCGTGGGCGGGGGGCAGTCTGGTGCTGGCCTGCGATATTCTAGGCCGCATCCTGCGCTATCCCTACGAGATTCCGGCCGGAACAGTGTTTGCCGTGCTTGGGGCGGGGATTTTCCTGTGGCTGCTGAACGCCGCTCCGCAGAAGGTGAACCATGGTTAAGGTCCGTTTCCTGATGCTGGTCGGCCTGTGCCTCGGCCTGAGCGCCCTGTTTCTGGGCTGGCAATTGCGCGACCCCAAACCCCTGATCCTGAGCCTGCGCGGCGCGAAACTCGGGGCGCTGATTGTGGTCGGGGCTTCGGTCGGCGCGGCGACAGTGATCTTTCAGACCATCACCGCCAACCGCCTGCTGACCCCCGGCATTGTCGGCTTTGACGCGCTGTTCATCTTTATGCAGACCATGCTGGTTCTCAGCCTTGGCGGGACCGGCTATGCCATGCTTCCGCAGCTGGGACAGTTCGCGGCAGAGATCGTGACCATGGTGATCACTGCGCTGCTGCTCTTTGGTCTGATGCTGCGCAAAGGTACGCAGGACATGCTGCGCCTGATCCTGACGGGCGTGATTATCGGTGTGCTGCTGCGCGGGCTGGCGGGGCTGGCGCAACGCCTGCTGGACCCCAGCGAGTTTGCCATCGTCCAGAGCGCCAGCTTTGCCAGTTTCGGCAGTGTCGACAAAACCCAGCTCTGGATCGCGATTGCCCTGCTGGCGGCCTCAATGCTGGCCGCACTGCGCCTGTCGCGCCATCTGGATATCGTGGCCTTGGGGCGGACAACCGCGCGGTCATTGGGGCTGGAGTACGACCGCGTCGTTCTGGCCTCGCTGGCATTGGTGGCGGTTCTGGTGGCGGTGTCGACGGCCCTCGTCGGGCCGGTGACGTTCCTCGGGCTGCTGGCAGCGAGCCTTGCCTATGCCATTCTGCCCACGTGGCGGCACATCTACCTGATCCCTGCTGCGGCGCTGATCGGTGCCTCTATTCTGATCCTCGGTCAGTTCGTGTTCGAGCGCCTGCTCGGGCTCCAGTCGACCCTTGCTGTGATTGTCGAATTTGTCGGCGGGTTGCTGTTCCTTGCCCTCGTCCTCAGGAGGTCTCCCCGTTGATTACCCTCGAAAACGTCTGCGTCGAAAAAGACCGCTCGCCCATTCTCAACGATATCTCGCTGTCCTTTGGCCAAGGCGGGATCACCGCCCTGATCGGCCCCAACGGTGCGGGAAAATCGACCTTGCTCCACTGTATGTCCGGCCTACTGGCGCCGTCCAAAGGCACCGTAAAGATCGACGGGCACGATCTGGCGACCCTGCGGGCACCGGATCGCGCACGGCTGATTTCGCTGCTGGCGCAGGACGAACGGGTCACGGCCCGCCTGACGATCGAGGATCTGGTGTCCTTTGGCCGCTGGCCCCACCACCACGGACGCCCCACCACCCGCGACAAAGAGGTGATCGCCCTCGCGCTCGAGACCTTTGACCTGACCGACCTGAAAACCCGCCTGATCGGCTCCTTGTCCGGAGGGCAACGGCAGCGGGCCTTTATCGCGATGTCATGGGCGCAGGAAACCCCGTGGCTGCTGCTGGACGAACCTCTGTCCGCGCTCGATCCGCGTCACACCCGCGATATCATGGACCGTCTGCACACCCTCTCGCGACCAGGCCGGAACCAGCGCAGCGTGATCATTGTGCTGCACGACCTCGGGGTCGCGGCCCGATATGCAGACCGCATCATCGCGATGAAGGACGGGAGGCTCGTGACCACGGGGCCGAAATGGCTGTCCTTGACCGGTGCGATGCTAAGCGATCTGTTCGGCACAGGGCTGTCGGTGGCCGAGGTTGATGGCAAGAAAACCGTGGTCCCCGCCTGAAGCCTTACTGCTGGGTGCTCTGCTCTGGCAGTGCCCGCGCGCGGCCTTCTTCGTCCAGTGCAACAAAGGTAAAGGTCGCCGCCGTCACCATTTCCCGCTCTAGGCCAAAGCGGTCGCGGCGCCATGCCTCGACATAGATTTTCATCGACGAACGCCCCGTCGCCTCGAGTTTGGCAAACAGGGACACCTCGTCCCCGACCTTGACCGGCCTGTGAAAGCTCATGCCCTCGACTGCCACAGTCGCCGACCGCCCCCGCGCGATCCGCGCTGCCATATTCCCCGCCGCGAGGTCCATCTGCGACATGAGCCACCCGCCAAAGATATCCCCCGCAGGGTTCGTGTCCGCAGGCATCGCGATTGTGCGGATTTCGGGTTCGGTATTTTCGAGGCTCACGGTCACGGCGCATTCCTTTGCGGGCAAAGCGGTCAGCAGGTCTGACCCAATCAGATAAACACGCCGCGCTCTCTAACAGAATAATCTGCAAAGACGATCGGAAATTCTGCCGCGCCCGCGGGACAAGCGCCTCATTTCTGGACGTTTTTCACAAAGGCCCCATTGGCGCACCCATCCAGCAACGCGCCAACAGAGACATAGGGGCACCGCTTCGGATCAAGCGATGCCCCCGTGGTTTCAGCGATTAGAACAGGAAGTCGCCAGCCGACAGCTGACGGATCAGAGTGTCCTCAATCACGAGCGTATCGCCATCGCCAAAGTGGATTTCCGTATCGCCCGAAGTCACCTTCATCATGGACTTCAGTTCCTTGAACGTGTCGATGTCAAAGTCACGCAGGTCGATCTTCTCGCCGCGTTTCCGAACCTCGAAGTCAGTGATGGTGTCGTTGCCGCCCCCGACCGTAAAGATGAAGCGGTCGTTCCCTGCGCCGCCGGTCAGGATATCGTCACCCTTGCCGCCATCCAGCACGTCCTTCTTACCGCCGCCACTCAGGATGTCATCGCCGCGCCGCCCCTTCAGGACGTTTGCGCCGCCGTTGCCGATCAGCTGGTCGTCATAGGCGCCGCCGCTCAGGTTCTCGATCCCGATGAGCGTGTCCCCGATTGCTGCGCCGTCATGACCGGTCTCGTTGCGCAGGTTGACGATCACACCGGACTCTGCGCCCGTGTAGCTGACCGTATCCTTGCCAGTATTCCCGTAAAGGTAATCGCTGCCTGCACCGCCATTCAGGGTGTCATTGCCAAGCCCGCCGTCAAAGAAATCGTCGCCCTTGCCGCCACGCAGCACATCAGCACCGTCTTTGCCCGGATAGTGCTCCAGCACCTGAGAGGTCGAGACCAGCGTCTGAACTCCATCTGCAGCGAACGCGCGGATTTCGATCACGTCGTCTGCCTTGGCCTTCAGACCTTTGAGTTCCAGATCGAAATAGCGCAGGCCAAGCGGTGTCGAAACCAGATCGTCAGGATCGATCGTGGCGACGTTCTTGCCATTCAGATAGACGTGGATGGTTTGGATATCGTCTGCATCAATGCCCGGATCCAGAAGTTCATCCGACAGCAACGACGGGTCCAGAACGATCGAGGTGGTGCCGTTCAGCAATGTGTCGTCCACCAGATCCAGGTCCTCTTCGCTGGCGTCTTGGCCAACGCCGAACGACTGGATCAGAACATCATTGTCGAGCAGCAGTTGCGACTGGCTGGCCAGATCGCCATAGCTGCCATCTTCGCCGTCGGAGAGGAAGTAGAGAACCTTCTGACCGCTATTGGAGGTGCTGAAGTGGCTGACTGCGGCCTCAAGAGTTTCATAGAAATCGGTGTTGCCGTTCGACCGCAGACCGCGCACATATTCGACCACGTCCGCGATACCGTTGTTGTTGGAATCCTCCGCCGCCGCAAAGGTCCGCGAGAGCGTAACACTGCTGTCAAACGGAGCGATCGTGATCTGCGCGTTTGGCAGGTTCGCATCGTTCACGATCGACGCATGAAGCGCCTCGAACGACGCGATTTCCGCATCCAGAATGGTGTTCGAAGTACCATCCCCATTGCGGTCACCCACGTTGACCTGACCGTTGAAGGCGCTGCTGGTGCTGCCCGAGATATCAATCGCGAACATCACATCGACTTCTTCCGAGGTGATTTCCTGACGGGACAGGAAGCCCGAAATCTTCGTGGTCCGGCCCGCGCCCGCGTCATCCATGGTCAAGCTGATCGAGAACTGCTCG
>CAXQKF010000394.1:0-5936 GCA_964224285.1 Donghicola sp.
GGGCTCATGATGCGCTTTGTCGATATCATGATCGCCATTCCCTACATGTTCATCATCATCCTACTGATGGTGATGTTCGAACGCTCGTTCTTCATGTTGTTCGTCGGAATCGGCATTATCAGCTGGCTGGAAATGGCGCGGATCGTGCGGGGGCAGACCCTGTCCCTGAAGAACCGCGAATTCGTTGAGGCCGCCAAAGCCTGCGGTGTCGGCTGGTTCACCATCATCCTGCGCCACATCATCCCGAACCTTCTGGGCCTTGTGGTCGTCTTTGCCTCGCTCCTCGTGCCCTTGATGATCTTGATCGAGAGCTTCATCAGCTTCCTTGGCCTTGGGGTCCAAGAGCCGCAAACCTCGCTCGGGGCGCTGATTTCCGAAGGGGCGGGCACGATCCTCTATGGAACCATCTGGCAGCTGTTCATCCCGCTGTTTTTCTTTCTCGTCACCATCATCAGCCTGTTCTTTATCGGTGATGGTCTGCGTGACGCCCTAGACCCGAAGGACCGCTGATATGAGTGTTTTCGAGGTGAAAGACCTGATCGTGACCTTTGACACCCCCGACGGGGCGGTCGAAGCGGTCAAAGGCGTGAATTTCAGCATCGGCGCGGGCGAATGCCTCGGGATTGTGGGTGAGTCCGGATCGGGCAAATCGCAGACCTTCATGGCGGCGATGGGGCTACTGGCAGACAACGGGCGGATCACCGGATCGGCGCAGCTGAACGGGCAGGAACTGATTGGCCTGCCCGTGGCCAAGGCGAACAAGATCCGCGGCGCCTCGATGTCCATGATCTTCCAAGACCCGCTGACCGCGCTGACCCCGCACCTGACCGTGGGCCAGCAGATGGCCGAGGTTCTGAAATTCCACAAAAGCCTGCGCGGGTCCGAAGCGCGGCAGCAGTGCTACGAATGGCTCGACCGCGTCCGCATTCCAGAGGCCCGCGCCCGTCTGGACCAGTATCCGCACGAGCTGTCGGGCGGGATGCGCCAGCGGGTGATGATCGCGCAGGCGATGCTGTGCAATCCGCGCCTCTTGATTGCGGACGAACCGACGACGGCGCTGGACGTGACCGTTCAGGCGGAAATTCTGGACCTGATGGCGAACCTCCAGCGCGAAGAGGGCACCGCGATTGCCCTGATCACCCACGATATGGGCGTCGTGGCCCGCATGTGTGACCGCATCTGCGTGATGAAGCACGGCGCCTACGTCGAGGAAGGCAGCGCCAGCGAAATCTTCTACGCGCCCAAGGACGCCTATACCCGCAAGCTTCTGGACTCGATGCCCCGCATTGATGCCGAAGAGATCGCGATGAACCCTGTCAGCGACGCTGATCCCGTCCTGCAGGTTCGCGATGCCAAGGTGCATTTCAAGGTGAAAAAGACCGGCGGCATTTTCCCCAAATCCCAAACGTTGCGCGCCGTGGATGGTGTCAGCTTTGACCTGCGGGCGGGGGAAACGCTTGGGGTCGTGGGCGAGTCCGGTTGCGGCAAGTCCACGCTGGCCCGTGCCGTCTTGCAACTGCTGCCCGAAGTGCAGGGCAGTGTCAGTTGGCTGGGGCGTGATCTGGATGGCATGACCAAACGCGAGATGACCCGCCAGCGCAAAGACTTGCAACTGGTGTTTCAGGACCCGCTCGCCAGCCTTGATCCGCGCATGACCATCAGCGCCTCGATCGCCGAACCGTTGAAAACCTTCCGCCCTGATCTCGGGCCAACCGCCCGCAAGAAGCTGGTGGCCGAGATGATGGAGAAGGTCGGTCTGGATGTGCGCATGATCAACCGCTACCCGCACGAATTGTCGGGCGGCCAGAACCAGAGGGTCGGTATCGCGCGGGCGATGATCAACAACCCCAAACTGGTGATCTGCGACGAGGCTGTCTCGGCGCTGGACGTTTCGATCCAGGCGCAAATCATCAAACTGCTCAAAGAGTTGCAGAGCGATCTTGGGCTGTCGATGATCTTTATCAGCCACGATCTGGCCGTGGTCCGCGAGATCAGCCACCGGATTATGGTGCTCTATCTGGGCCGTGTGGTCGAGATGGCGGATCGCAATGCCATCTACGAAGCCGCAAGGCATCCTTACACACAATCCCTGATTTCGGCGGTGCCGATCCCCGATCCGGACCTTGAACGGGCGCGGGCGCGGGTGAAACTGCCCGGAGAACTGCCGTCTCCGCTGGAGCCGGGGGCACAATTGCGCTTCCTTCCGTCGAAAAAGGGCCAAAGGGGCTATCTGCCCATACTTCAAGAGGTTGCGCCAAATCACTGGGTGGCAGAACATGACCCTATCGATGAGATTCTGAAGGCAGGGTAATGAAACCTAAGTTGCGTGCGATCTGGGATGCGGGGGTGGCAGCCGCCGATCCCGCTGGTGCTGTTACACGGGCTTTGCCCGATCTGGACCTCGGTGATCCTGCGCACCTGAGCGTGGTGGCGGTCGGCAAGGCCGCCCCGCGGATGATCGCGCCAGTGCTCGAGGCTGTGACGCCCGCCCAATCCCTGATTGTCACCCACCGCGAGAATGTCTTTGACGATCTCGGGGTGAAGGTGATGCGCGCAGGCCATCCGGTCCCCGATCCCGAAGGCGAGGCCGCGGCGAATGCCATCCTTGATCTGGCCGAGGGCTTGGGCAAGGACGACCACCTGCTGATCCTGATCTCTGGCGGTGCATCGGCCATGTTACCTGCGCCCGCCAAGGGGCTGACTTTGGGCGATAAAATCGCGGTGACCAAGGCGCTCTTGGCCAGCGGTGCGCCGATCGAGGTGATGAACCTTGTGCGCCAGCAACTCAGCCGGATCAAGGGCGGCGGCCTCGCCATTGCGGCGGCGCCTGCGCGGGTGACGGCTTTGGTTCTGTCGGATGTGATCGGGGATGACCTGCGGGCTGTGGCCTCTGGCCCGACGCTGTCGCCTTTGGGGACGCCCGAGGATGCGGTGCAGGCCCTGCGCGGGTATTTCTGCTATGGCAAGGTGCCCCAAGAGGTGCGCAACCACCTACGCGAGGCCCCGAAAACCCGCGCTGTGCCGGAAACGGACACACGGATTGTCGGCTCCAACGATGTCTCTGTCGAAATCATGAAAGAGCAGGCCCCCGAGGCGAAAATCCTGACGCCGCCGCTGACCTGCGATGTCAAAGAAGCTGTTGAACGTCTAGCAAAGCTTCCTGCAGGTCTCTGGCTGATCGGCGGCGAATGCACCGTTCAGGTCAAAGGCAAAGGGATGGGCGGCAGAAACCAGGAACTCGCCTTGCGTCTGGCGATGAAGGCCGAAGAAGAAGGCTGGCCTGCGGGTTGGACCTATATTCAGGGCGGCACTGATGGGCGCGACGGGCCGACCGATGCGGCAGGGGCCATTGTGAATGGCCAGACCCTGAAAAAGATACGCGCGGCAGGGGTGGACCCCGCCGCGGCGCTAAAGAACAACGATAGTTATCACGCTTTGAAAGCGGCCGGTGATTTGCTGGTGACGGGTGCCACCGGAACAAATGTCGCCGACCTTGGCGTGCTCTATCGTCCTTAGTCGTTGTTGTAGGCACGCTCGCCGTGGACAGCCAGATCGAGGCCTTCGTGCTCGGTCTCGGCATCCACGCGCAGCGGGAAGACGATGCCAACCACTTTGGCGATGATGTAGCTGACCACCAGAGTGTAGACGCCGACCACTGCCAGAGCACCCAGCTGTGCAATCCAGCTGCCTGCGCCGAACGCTGCGATCATGATGGTGCCAAAGATGCCGCCAACGCCGTGGACTGCGAACACGTCCAGAGTATCGTCGATTTTCATCTTGTTGCGGATCAGGTTCACGGCTTCCTGACACAGGACACCTGCGACCAGACCGATGATCAGAGCCTCAACGGGGCCGACAAAGCCCGACGCGGGGGTGATCGAGGCCAGACCGGCAATGGTGCCGGTGACTGCGCCGATCAGGGAGGCGCGACCGAACTTGATGCGCTCCCATGCGGCCCAGGACAGGGTTGCTGCCGCCGCCGAGATATGGGTCACAGTGATCGCCATAGCTGCGCCGCCATCGGCTGCCAGTTGCGAGCCGCCGTTAAAGCCGAACCAACCCACCCACAGCATACCGGCGCCAGCGGCGACCATGCCCGGGTTGTGCGGGGGCTTGGACGCGTCCTTGCGACGACCCAGCATCACGGCCAGCAGCAGCGCAGCCAGACCTGCGGTTTCGTGGACAACGATGCCACCGGCAAAGTCTTTGGTGCCAGTTTCGCCCCAGATGCCGCCGTCTGCCATCAGACCGCCGCCCCAGATCCAGTGGGTCACGGGTGCATAGACCAGCAGCATCCACAGCGCCGAGAACGCCAGCACAAAGCCAAAGCCGATGCGTTCCACATAAGCGCCGACGATCAGTGCGGGGGTGATGACCGCAAAGGTCATCTGGAAGGCAAAGAACAGAACCTCGGGCAGGGTGCCCGACAGGGTGTCTGCGTCAATGCCGTTCAGGAACGCCTTACCAAGGCCGCCCCAGAAAGCGTCGCCTTCGCCGAATGCAATCGAGTAGCCCGCGATCAGCCACAGCACACTCATCAGTGCCGCGATCATGAACACGTGCATAAAGACCGACAGAACGTTCCGTGCCCGCACCAGACCGCCATAGAACATGGCCAGACCCGGCAGGGACATAAACAGTACAAGAGCGGTCGCCACGAGGATCCAGGCGGTATCTGCTCCGTTCATTTCAATTCCTCCTGCGTTTGGTTGCGGGAGGCATACGTTCATATTTTGCGGAAGAAAGGTGCAAACTACTTTCTATATGCATAAATCTTGGGTGTTATGCGGAATGCACAAAAATAGGTCGCACAATAGCACTGTGTGCCAAAATTTTATGCAGCTTGAAAACATCTTTCCGCACATGAATTAGACATCGGTGCGGGGAGATTGGTTAGTTTTTGGGCGAAAGTTGCGCGCTTGCCTTAGTCAAAAGGCGAGAACTGTCCGTATCCGCCTTGGGTAAACAGCAGAGGCGATCCCGACGCCGCGTGGGCGCGCAAAACCCGACCAACCGCGATAGCGTGATCTCCGGCTTGGTGCAGATCGTAAGCCTCGCATTCGAACCGCGCCAGCGTGTCGGTCAGCACCGGGACACCGTGCGCGTTTTCAGTCCAAGAACATTGGTTAAAGGCAAAGCCGTCCTTGGCAAAGGCAACCGCGAGGTCGAGCTGGTCCGAGGACAAAACGTGGATCGCATAGTGCTGCGCTTCGGCAAACAACGGGTAGCGGTGCGAAGAATGCGCAGGGCACCAAAGGACCAGCGGCGGGTCCAGAGAGACCGCGCTGAAACTATTGGCCGTGATCCCCATTGGCCCCTTGGACGTCTGGCAGGTCACGACGGTCACACCGGTGCCAAAGCACCCCAAGACATCGCGAAACTCCCGCTGGCGGTCAGGGGTGGGTGTGAACCCGTCCAATGATGCGAGTTTGTTCATCAGGCTACCTTCTTGGCCGATCGCTGCTGCGTAAAGCTCAAACCATGTTTCCCGGCCAAGTTCGACCTTAAATCCGTTCATTCGTCGCGCGTTGCGCTCAATTCTCACCAGTCGAGGTCATCGATTCGCCCACCGCTGGCTAGTTGGGATATATGCCGCGCGGTTGAAAAGCCCAGCCCCTTGGGGGGCTGTTTCAGGGTGAAAGCAAAGCACGGTTGAAATGAGCAATACGGAATCATGTTTTTGCAGAAAGGTAGGGTGACTGAGCTGTCTCTGAGTCCGGTTTTCTGTGTGATGTCCATCTGGTTCATGGGCTAGCACGTTCAGGGTGCGCTTGATTTTCGACCTGCAACCTCCGGTTCTGCGTGAGGAAACTCCGATAGCCGACGGGTGAAATTGTCGAAGCAGTCGGGATTTCCTATCAGCCTCGAGAGGAAATTTAATTAAGCTCAGGTTGATTGTTTTACCTGTGCTGCATTGCAAAATTTAGTGCAGTCAT
>CAXQKF010000395.1:0-4436 GCA_964224285.1 Donghicola sp.
CGCAGGTTCGCGATCGTCAGGTCTGGGTTCTCGACCATCTGATCGGTCCAATTCTGATAAAGCGCCCGCAGCGTATCGGCTTCTCTACTGATTTCCATGTTTATCCTCCCAAGCATAACATTTGGCAAAGCCACCAACTGACGTCGCCAATCTCGAAGACGTCAAACGGTCAACGGCATACGCCAATTATCTCAGAGTAAGGGCGAAAAATGCGCCATGTATTGAACAATCCTGCTTTGGAAATAGTATGATCGTGCTCAGCCTGTCGTGAGGCAGATATGCCCGTTACTAGGCTCTGTTGATGGCGTGGATACCCCCTCCCGACGGCATCGCAATGTGCCACTATGATGAGCGTTAAAAGCCATCACAGAAGGAAGGAGCATCTATGTCCGAAATTAAAATTATCGGTGTCGACTTGGCAAAGCGCGTTATCCAGTTGCATGGTGCGTACAATGATGGGTCAGTCGCGTTTCGCAAAAAGCTTTCGCGAGGCCAGTTTCTCGCGTTCGTGGCACAGCAACCCAAATGCATGATCGCCATGGAGGCGCGTGCCACGGCGCATGGCTGGGGCCGCGAATTTGAGAAGCTGGGGTGCGACCTGCGGTTGATACCGCCGGTCTATGTGAAGCCGTTCGTCAAACGCCAGAAGAATGATGCGACCGATGCAGAGGCCATCTTGCAGGCTGCATTGCGTCCAACCATGCGCTTTTTCGCACGCGGCAGATGTTTGTCGGCCAGCGCACCCAGATGATCAACGCTTTACGCGGCCACCTCGCCGAACACGGATTGGTCGCGGCCCGCGGGCCTGCCCATCTCAAGCGACTCGCGGACGCAATCGCAGGTGATGACACCGCGCTGCATGCCGAGGTTCGTGACCTCGGCCGGATGTATCGAGGGGCTGAATACGCGTGTTGCAGAGCTTAACGCGAAGATGCGATGTGCCGCCAAGAAAGCCGACTTGGTGCGCCGAGCACAAACCATGCCGGGCGTGGGTCCTGTCACGGCGCTTGCGATTGAGACATTTGCCCCTGACCTGGCCACCTTCCGGCGCGGGTGCGATTTTGCCGCCTGGCTTGGGCTTGTGCCGAAGCAGCACTCGACGGGCGGCAAAGCCCGGCTCGGGAAGACCTCGAAGATGGGACAGCGCGACATCCGGACACTCTTGGTCTCTGGCGCTATGGCTGTCCTCCAGGCTGTCGAGCGGTTTGACACACCGAATAATGGCTGGCTGAAACGCCTACTAACCCGCAAGCCGCGCATGGTCGCCGCGATTGCGCTGGCCAACAAGATGGCGCGTGGCCTCTGGTCCGCGCATCGCCATACCGGCCCGCGGTTACATCAGCGCCGCACACAGAGGCCTGATACATGACCGCACCCGCTCACACGCTCGCGTCGTTCAAAAAATCACTCGCACCAATGGGGGCATGCATACATGCACAAATCCCGTGTCGGACTCATCTTATGAATCCGGCGTGGTAGCTGAGGTGCATGAGCAGACCGACAATCCCGACATACAAGACCATGAACTGGCCCGCTTATAACGAAGCGCTCAAGCGCCGTGGCTCGCTGACGATCTGGTTCGACCCCGAGATGAGCTGGGAGGCCGTGCCGACAGGCAGCAGAGCTACAGCGACGCCGCGACCCAGACCTGTCTTTCGATGAAGGTCCTGTTCGGCATGGCCTTGCGACAGGCGACCGGGTTCGTCGAGAGCCTGTTGCGGCTGATCGGTCTCGACTGGACGGTGCTCGACTTCAGCACCCTGTCCCGGCGCCAGAAGACCCTATCCGTGAACATCCCGTATCGCGGCTCCAAGGGGCCGTTGCACTTGTTGGTGGACAGCACGGGGATCAAGGTTGAAGGTGAGTGGCATGCCCGCAAGCATGGCGGCCCCAAACGACGGGTCTGGCGCAAGATCCACCTCGGGATCGACGAGCAAACGTTGGAAGTGCGCGCTGTTCAGATTACCGGGAGCCACATCGGTGACGCTCCAGTGTTACCCGACCTTCTTGAACAGATCCCGGCAGACCAGCAGTGCCACGGCTGACGGCGCGTATGACACACGAAAATGCCACGACGCGATTGCGGATCGTGGCGTCCACGCCGTTATCCCACCAGGTAAGAACGCAAAGTCATGGAAGACCATCACCGCCGAAGCCGCGTCGAGACGAAGATGCACTGTGTTAAGTTGCTGGGGCAGCGCCTTATGGCGCGGGACTTTGACCGTCAGGTCGCGAAAACCCTTTCCAAATAACGAGGCACCCTCCAGTCGCAAGGGTCCTCTTTGACAAGCGCGCTAAAGAGCGCGGCCAACCGATCCTTGCCGATATTTTTGGCGTGGTGCATCAGGCCTCCCCGCCAGCGGGGAAATCCGTAGCCGTGAATCATTACTAGGTCGATGTCTTGCGGTTTTTCTGCGACGCCTTCGTCAAGGATATCGCAGGCTTCCGCCACCATTGCGAGCAAGAGCCTTTCTACGATTTCGTCAGCTGAGAACTCGCGGCGAGTGAAGTTCATTTCTTCTGAGACACGGAGTATTTCGCTAGCGACCAGCTCCGAATGTGAGGGTTTGCCGTCTGGCCCATAGTCGTACCATCCGGCGCCCGATTTGCGTCCTAGGCG
This sequence comes from Donghicola sp., assembly GCA_964224285.1. Taxonomy (GTDB): domain Bacteria; phylum Pseudomonadota; class Alphaproteobacteria; order Rhodobacterales; family Rhodobacteraceae; genus Donghicola. The sequence goes on from CAXQKF010000395.1 coordinate 2,621, forward strand.
TTTGTGCTTTTCGACCAGCCGCTCGACCAAGGGCACGTGACCACAGCAGTTCCCTTCTGCAGCGGCCTTGCGACGGATATTCGCGTAGGCGATGTCCAGCCCCGACATGTCCTGTGCAGCATATGGACCCATCGCCATACCGAATCCGCGCATAGCCGCGTCGATCTCGTCGACAATAGCCCCCTTCACCAGAAGGCGATTAGCGGCGTGACGGTAGCTAGACAAAATTCGGTTTCCGATGAAGCCATCGCAAACACCAGACAGTACCGGGATTTTACCAAGCCTGCGCGCCAGCACAAATGCTGCACCTAATGTATCGTCTGACGTTCGGTCGCTCCTGACGACTTCCAGAAGTTTCATAATATGCGCAGGACTGAAGAAATGCATCCCTACAAAGCGTGCCGGGTGTTTCAACCCATCAGAGAGCCGATTTACATCGAGATAGGATGTGTTTGTGGCAATAATCGTCTCGGGCGGCAGAGCACCTTCGAGTTCGGTCAAGATCGCGCTCTTGACCGCAAAATCCTCGAAGGCCGCCTCGATTGCTAGATCGGTTGGTGGCAGAGCGTCATAGCCTGAGACCGTAACCAGCCGGTCTTCAACCGTCTTTGCCGCATCGACGGACAGAATACCGCGACTGATACCCTGATCAATCAGCTTTTGCAGGTTTTTACTGGCCCACTCGGCGGACGAGGCACTACGTTCGACGACAGTCACCGAGATCCCGGCGGTCGCCAGCGTGTACGCAATAGCTGCGCCCATATTGCCACCACCGACCACGATGGCGGTTTCAGCATCTCGGGAAGGTCGGGGGTAGGCGCGCCCCTTGTTGGTTGCGGTACGCTCGGTGAAGAAAACGTGCCTAAGGGCCCGCGCCTGATCCGAGGTACGAAGGTCCAAAAACGCAGAGCGCTCGCTGGCTAGTGCGTCGTGCAGCGGCGTCGTCGCACTGGTCGCGACTAGGTTCACCGCAACCTGCGGGGCATTCTGGCCAGGCATACGCCGCGCTACATGCGCTCGGGCGACTTCCGCTGCGACGTGGTTTGGCTTTGGGGAAGGACGATTGTCGGGTGCCTGTGCCGCCTCAAGTACATCGTCATCGAGAGCTATGGCCGCGCCAAGCGGGTCATCGGCTAGCAGCTGGATCAGTCCCATTTTCAGTGCCTGCTCGGCGGAAACAGCCTTCCCGGTGACAATCATGTCAAGCGCAGCTTCAATACCGATAAGTCGCGGCAGTCTTTGGGTTCCCCCTGCGCCAGGCACGATCCCCAAGTTTACCTCTGGCAAGCCCAGTTTGGCAGAAGTTGAGGCGATGCGATAGCAGCAAGCCAGAGCAATCTCTAGTCCCCCACCAAGCGCAGCCCCGTTGATTGCTGCGATAGTAGGAATCGGGAGGTGTGCAAGTTGCATCAGCACATCATTTAGTTGTGGATCAACAGGCAACTTACCGAATTCCTTCGCATCCGCGCCCGCGACGAAGGTCGTTCCTGTGCCGGTGATAATCAGCCTGGTAGCCCCAGTTTCGAGGACTTTGAAGATACAGTGTTGTATTCCAGCCCGAACCTCCGCGTTGATTAGGTTAAGCGGCGAATTGTCTATGGTCAGAATTGCTGCGTCATTTGAGAAGCTTAATTCAACAGGCATGGGCATCCTCACAGCACTGGCGCGCGATTGCGCGAGATAAATTTGGTAATGAGATAGCCTTCGAAGGTTTCCGTCCCGCCTTCAGTCCCATAGCCGCTGTCTCTCACGCCTCCAAACGGAGTCTCGGGCAGAGCGAGGCCGAACTGGTTGATGCTTACCATACCTGCCTGCA
>CAXQKF010000396.1:0-18628 GCA_964224285.1 Donghicola sp.
CTGCCTCTTTCGCTGTATCAAGGGATGTTCGACGGCGATCCGAAACTGGTTGAACGCGCCGCACGCCTGCAGCGCGGAGCCGTCTATGCGCGGCGGGGGGACTGGAATCTTGCGCTCGTCGACTTCGAAGAGGCTGCCCGCACCGCCCCGACGATTGCCCTCGCAGTTGAGGAGGTCCGTATCCTGATCCGCGCAATGGCCGGAAAACACGGGGTCGCCGACATCTTTAGCGCGCGCCACCGCCGCAGGGTTCTGAGCCTCGCGCGGACAAGTCCTGCGGGTCGGGGGATTGCGCGCGCCCTGTCGCGTGGGGCGATCTGGCGCCTGCGCGAAGCGGCGCAGCAACACCGGTTCAGCGACGCTCTGGACGTCGCTCTGTTCATCCTGCGGATGCCTCCGTTCCCGCGGCTGATAGATGCCAATGACGCGCATCCCACCCTCGTCGAACGTCAACACTTACCATTGGAGAGCTACGCATGGTGATCCAAGAGAGCCCGAACCCGCAAACCGTGCCAGCGACGTCTGCAAGCGAGGTTGTGATCGCCATCCCGACTTTGAACGAGGCAGAGCATATCGCTGACGTTCTAAAGCAATTGCTGGCCAATGAGCCCTACGCGGCCGCCTGCCAGTGCGTCGTGATGGATGGTGGCTCTCGTGACAAAACCCGCGAGATCGTTCAGGGCCTACGGGCGCGCTACCCAAATCTGTCGCTGATCGACAATCCGAAGAAAACCCAAGCCCATGCGATGAACCTCTTGCTTGGGTCCATCTTCGAAGATGCGCAAATCGCGATCCGCTGTGACGCCCATGCAGAGTACCCGCCCGGATTTGTCCAGAACCTGGTTCGAGCCATCGAGACCAACGACGAGGCCTCTTCTATAGTCATCTCGATGGATGCCCGTAGCGCCGGTTCCTGCTTTCGTCGCGGGTTTGCGCTGGTTGCCGACACCAAGATCGGCGCAGGTGGCGCGATGCATCGTGGCGGACAAAGTTCCGGCTGGGTCGCCCATGGCCACCACGCTGCCTTCCGTCTCGACAAGTTCCGGGAACTTGGTGGCTACGACACCAGCTTTCGCGCAAACGAAGACGCCGAATACGATCAAAGGCTGATCCAGACCGGCGGGCGAATCTGGCTCGATGCAGATATCCGGATCGGCTACTTTCCTCGGGACACGTTGCGCGGACTTTGGAAACAATATTGGCACTATGGCTTGGGCCGCGCACGGAATTGCGCCAAACACCGGTCCAAGCTTGCCTTGCGCCAGCTGATTCCGTTATTTCATGTTATTCTTATTGCAATAGCACTGTTTCTAAGCCCCTTCACATGGGTGGGGCTCCTTTGGCCACTGGCCTATTTGATTATTATTTGCGGCACCGCGTTGGCTCTGTTTCTCCGCCACGGGACGATCTGCGCCTTGTGGGCCGCACCTGCACTTGCCGCCATGCATATGGCATGGGGCCTCGGCTTTATCAAAGGCTGGATGGCAGAGCCAAAAGGACATCGAGCATGACCTCGACCCAAGGACTGATCGCCTTTTTCGGGCACAACAGCAAGGATGCCGCAGTCAGACGCCGCGCGATCGCGATGCAGCGCGCGGGCTTTGATGTTGTTGGCTACATGCCCCATCGCGGCGCTCCGGCCACAGATATCCCCTTTGACGTCATCGACTTGGGCGAAACCCAGGACAACGCCTACGCCAAGAGGATTGCCGCGATCCACCAAGGAGCCAAGATCGCGAGCGCGCGGCCCGGGCCGTTGCAGAACGCCGGCATGATCGTCGCACGCAATCTGGACATGCTTGCGATGGCGGCCAAGGTCAAGAAGCGCCTCTCGCTCGACGCACCGCTGGTCTACGAATGTCTCGACATCCACCACCGGCTGACGGGCAACAGCCTGCCCGCACGGCTGCTGCGCAGCCTCGAGGCACGTCTTCTTGCCCAATGCGATCTGGTTGTTACGTCGTCGCCACGGTTCGAAACGGCCCATTTCAAGCAGTACTACCCCGGCCAGTACCGCCATTTTCTGGTCGAAAACCGCCTCGTATCGGGCGACGCATTTGGCCCGCGTCCAAGTGAACTGAAAACGCCCCAAAGCGGTCATTTGAAGATCGGCTGGTTCGGAAACCTGCGATGCAGAAGATCGCTGGAGTTGATGAAGGGCCTTGCGCAGGCCTTCCCCACCCAGATCGAGATCATATTGCGCGGTTACCCCGCCCTGTCCGTCATTCCCGACCTCGACGGCGAAATCGCAGGCATCCCCAACATGCGCTACGAAGGGCGCTACAGAGCACCGCAGGACCTAGAGGCCATCTACAGCGAGGTGGACCTCGTCTGGGCCGGAGACTGGTATGAAACTGGCGCGAACTCCCTTTGGCTGCTGCCCAACCGCATTTACGAGGGTGGGTATTTCTCGGCCCCTGCGCTGGCGCCAGCGGGCACGGAAACCGGCAACTGGATCACACGAAACGGCGCTGGTGAGGTTCTTGACGAACCGATCGAGCGGTCACTCAACACATTGATCGCCGCCCTTCTGCAAAACCCGGCGCCCATTCTCGAATGGCAAAGGGCGCTGCAGGCACTACCGCAAGACACCTTTGTCGAACCGCCAACCCTCATGCAGGAACTGTACAATGCAGCGCGGACCCCGCTTCGAATGGCAGCAGAATAAACTGAAGTGCGGCTCCTGACTGGGGCCGCGCTTTCTTTGAAAAGGTTAACCAGAGTCTCCGCAAACCTGAAATCAGCCTACCAAAACTGTGAAATCAGGCTGACGCGTCCCGCAAGGGCAACTTGCCAATACTGTAATCTGATTGCGTGTTTTTGGGTGACATCACCCTACAAAATTCAATTTCCCTATTGCGCCGAAGGCGGATATAATCAACCCTAGGATGCTTATTAATATCTTTTTTAAATTCACAGGCGCTATTTATGTCGGGTGCTGATTTACACGTCTCGAGCCCATATGGCTTCAAGATTTCTGTCACCGCGCAGCAGCGTGACCACTTCTTGGTCACGACGTGGTTTGTCACGACCTTCCGCCAGTTCCCCTTTGACGAGCTCATTCTCTACCCGCTAGCCCTCTATTTCGCTTATGCCTTTGCAAGAGATAGCAAACAGCAATGGCCGTTGGTCGCGATGACGGCATTTCTGTTCGGGTTTCCGGTGTGGAATATGCTCTCTGTGTTGTGGGGCGTGAACCCGGGCGCGATCATAAAATACACCGCGCAGAGCTTTCTCACCGTGATGATTTGCTATTGCACAGCGATGCGTCTGACCTTGCGGCAGATTCTCCAGTCCCTCCTGATCGCGGCAGGGATTTTCGGGGTGGCCAGCTTTGTCCTGCCAGGGACGGGCGGCGTCGCGGGACGCGGTGTTTTCGCGTCCAAGAACCAACTTGGACTGAACATGGCCCTCCTGTGGACAGTCGCGCTTTGCGTTGTTCTGGACCGCCTCCAGCCAAAGCTCTTCCGGCTACTGGCCCTCGGGTTGCTTCCCATTGCACTTATTTTGGTGTTCAGAGCAAACTCGGCAACGGCAGTCTTGATTGCCTTTGGCGCATTGGGCGTGGTCGGGTTCGGGCTTTTGCTTGTGGGGCGGGGTCTAGGGCACCCGATAGTGCTGATCAGCCTATGCATCTTTTTCGCGCTCACGACAATCGGCATATCGACCTTCATTTCGTCTCAGAGCTTTGATGTCGTCGGCTACGTCCTGGGCAAATTTGGCAAAGATGCAACGCTCACCGGCCGCACCGTCCTCTGGGGTTATGCCTACGAGCAAATTCAGGACCATCCCCTTCTCGGTGTTGGCGCCGGCGGATTCTGGAGACCACAGGACTGGACCTCACTCTCGCGCCGGATTTTTGTCGACTTCTACAAGCCCTTTTCCGCGACGTTCACCTTCCACAATTCCTACCTGCAAGTCGCCGTCCACCAAGGCCTGATCGGCGCGGCCATTGCGATCTTCGGCTTCCTATGGGCCATTAAAGAGGTGCTCATCGCCTCAGTAACAAAAACCACAATGGCGCATGTCTTTTTCGTCGCGCTCGCTGCCATTTTGCTGGCGCGCAACATGACCGAACCCGGCCTTGTGACCCCATTTTCGTTATTTCCGATGCTCTTATACATGGGCGCGTTAATATGTTTCCGAGATAAACTCGCTTTGAGATCGAGGAATTTAAAATCCAACTGATTGCATAATTCAAATGCAGTCATGCCTTCACCCGACAGAAATGGCGGGCCCGTTACAATAGATCAATTTCGTATTCGACAGGAGAATTTGAGTGACAATTCTTGCAGAGCCCGCAACCCACAGCACACCAATAAAGTGTGCCCCTTGCGGCCGCGTTGGATGACACATGCCCGCTATGAATGCAGGAGGCCACCCCATGCGCGATGACGCAAACCCTTCTATGATCAACCTGGCCCGCGCCAGCAACGAAAACGAGACCGTCGCACAATTCTCGCCGGGCGAACTGTTCGCTGTCTTGCGACGCGGCTGGAAGATCATCGCTGTAACCACGCTCGTGTTTCTCGTCCTCATCGGGCTGCAACTGATGCGGGCGACACCACGCTATGACGCCTATGCCCAAATGCTACTTGGGGAACAGGGTCTTAGCGACCGCGTGGCATTCAACCTGGTTGAATCCGCGACCCTGTCGAACTCTATCATCGAAGGCGAACTCGCGGTCCTGCGCTCAAACGCTTTGCTCGTGCGCGTCGCGCAGCGGTTGCAGCTGGACAAAGTTCCGGAATTCAATCCCAGTCTGATCGACGATGCAGAGCCTTCAATGCTGGACGACCTGAAAGCCGGCATCAAATCGCTGCTCGGAATGGGTGCCGTCGTTGCGGAATCTGGCGCAGAACCAAGCGGCATTGATCTGGCGGCTCAGGTCGGCAACGTCCAGATGGGCGAATTTGGTCCGGTCGTCGGAAAACTGCGCCAAGCCATCAGCGTTCGGCAACTCGGGACTTCCTACGTCGTTCAGGTCTCTGCAACCACCGAGGATTCGAACCTGTCCGCCGCGATCTCCAACGCTTTGATGGAGGAATACATAGCCTTCCTCGCCGAGAAACGTTTCAAAGCGGCCCAGCGTTTTGTGCGCTGGCTGGAAAACCGCGTCGGCGAACTTGCAACAATTCTCGAGAAATCGGAGCGCGACGTTCTCGAATTCCGGGCAAAGATGGAAGGCGAAGCTGACAGCCGCTCGCGTCTGGAACAGCAAATGCGCGAACTGACCTCGCGCCTTGTCGATCAGCGGGCACAGCTGACCGAAGCGCAGGCAATGTACTCGGAATTCGAAGAGACGGTGAAGCGCGCGGGCCTCTTGGGGGCGGCCGATTGGCTGGCGTCGAACATGATCCTCGAACTGCGCTCGGAGCTGGAGCAACTGCGCCAGCGCGAGGCGATGATCGTGAACGCGTTCGGTGAAAACACCCCAAAACAAGAACCCCTGCGCCGCAGCCTCCAGAATATCGAGGAGCAGATTTCCACCGAGGTGACCCGCGAGATGGAGCGCCTGAGAAACCGTTCCGAAGTTCTGGCTGTCGTCGTGACCTCGCTGGAGAAAAGCCTTTCCGAAATGTCGGGTCAGGTGATCGCGCAGTCGGGCAAAGAGATCCAACTGAACCAGCTGGAACGTGTGGCCGAGGCGAACCGCGAGGTTTACCAGGAATTCCTTGCGCGTTTCAAAGAAACGAGCGAGCTTTCGAACCTCGAAACGCCTGATGCGGATGTGATTTCGTATGCCAGCCCACCGGCGAGCCCGAGTTACCCCCGCAAGAAAATGGCTCTGGGGCTGGCGCTCTTTGGCGGCCTGTTCGCGGGCGCTGCGTTGGTGATCGCGCTAGAGCGTATGCCCAAGCGTATCCGCACAGCTGAATCCCTGTCTCAAACCAGCGGTCTACCTGTCTTTGGCCGCTTTGCTGGCCCTGACAGTGACGTCACCGGTCTGGACTTACTCAAGGCTCTGGACCGCGACCCGAATGGCCCGCTTGCCAAGGCATCGTTCCAATTGGCCGCGAATGCGCAATCCAGATCGTCTGGCGCACTCAATACGGTCTCGATTTTGCCTTCCCAGCACGGGGTTGATGGTCCGGCCGTTGCCTTGATGCTCAGTTGGGCGCTGTCGCAGCGCGGCCATTCGGTTGCGATTGTGGACCTCGACACGGATCGCGCACAGACCTCTGCATTCTTTGGCGAGTCTGCGCCCGCCTTGGGTCTGGACACTGTGGTGTATGATCAGGACGTACTCAGCGAAACGATGCGCACGCTTGGAGATCAGCATGTGGGCTTCCTGCCGATCCAGGCGGGAACGACCGATCCGGTCCTGTTGTTGCAGAGCAAGAATTTCTCGCGCCTTTGCGAGGAGTTGGCAGTGCAATACCAGACCGTCATCCACGTTCTGCCCGAAGCGCACGCCGGTGCCTCTTTGAATGCCAGTTTGCCTCTGAGCAACCTTGCGCTGATGGTCCTGCGAGCAAAAACAATGACCCGTGCACAGCTCGATCAGCCGCTTGCGCAGCTTCGCGACTCTCCGGCGCGCAGCTTTGGCACGGTCCTAACCGGCATCAGCTAACCGCAAAAGCAAAACGCCGCGGGACAAACCTGCGGCGTTTCAATTTTCGATCAAAATCGGAATGTATACCCCGATGGCATCCAACCATCGCTGTCTTTCTTTTAGAACTCGCAGAGAACGTTTGCGATCCCTGTCGCGACGGCCGGATCTTCGATCCCGCCCCAAGGCATCGTGGTCCCGGGGGCGGTTCCCTCGCTGTCTGCAACAAATCGGCTCAGCGACGGGACATCCCAGACCTCGGTCACGGCGGAAAGCTGACCTGAGTATCCGTCGAAATCCGTGCTCCCCGGTTCCCGGCCGCAAACCTGATAGAGCGAGGGGCCCGCGCCATGTTCGCCCTCCATCACACCATGGCACTGCAGGCACGCGGTCAGCGTTGACTGGACAGCAGAGCGCGTGTCCGCATCTGGCACAGCCTCGGCGAAAATCTCGTCCAGACGGGTGGTCGGATCGACAGCCTCGGACGGAGACAGGAAGATCAGACGGCGGTCATCCGTGTAGGCGACGATTTTACCTGGCCCGACCCGCGCGAGGTCGCGGATGCGCATCCCCAATTCAATCGGTTCGGCATAAGCCGCCTGTTCGTTTTCGACGTGTACGCGCCAGATTGCACCGGACAGAGCACCGACCAGCACGTCACCTTCCCATTCGGGCACGAAATCACGCAAGGCCAGCGCCGAAGCGGGGGCGATCGAGGGCACGAATGCGATCACAGGCTTGTCGTACCCCTCGTGGTTCTGATGGGTCGGGCCATTTCCGGCCGGACGGCGATCATAGTGGGTGCCGTAGCTCACTGCCGGAAAACCGAAGTTCCGTCCCGGTTTGACCAGGTTCAGCTCGTCACCGCCGCGCATTCCGTGATCGGACACCCAAATCTGCCCGTCTGCATCGACACTGACCCCCTGAGGGTTTCGCAGGCCTTTGGCGATGGTCCGTTTTGCGCCGGTCAGGAAGTCGACTTCCATGACCTTGCCGTAGTCGCCCGCGTCATCCTGCGCCAGAGCATTGGCAAAATCGGTCCCTTCGAAACGGTCGTCACGTTCGTAGCTGCCAGAGCTCCAGACGATCGTAGTGCCGGATAGCACATCCATACGCCCGCCAGCCTCGAGGCCGAAAATCCCTTTGCCCGAGGTAAATGTCTTCAGGCAAGGCTCCGTGCGGGCGATGACCTCCCCATCGTCCTGACCAGCGCGCCAGCCGGCAGGGTCCGCGCCGTTCACAGCCAGCCGCGCCAGAGCAGAGCCGAAGCACAGATCATCAGGGTTCCATTCGGTGTAGGACAGCAGCAAATAGCCTTGGCCCGCGGCCTCGACATAGAGAATGTCATTGTAGCGGAACCAGTTAAAATCGATTTCAATCGGGCCAAGCAGACCTTCGGCCAACTGTTCACGCAGAGGATCGGCGCGGTTGTCCGCCGCAGCGACATCCATCTTGGCGGTCTGCCCGTCACGGACGAAGGACAACTGCCCAAGGCGGTCGACAACCAGAACCTCGCCGGTCGGCATCGCCGTAATGCCCCCCGCGAAATCCGAAGAGAACGACGGAAGAAATACAGTTTCCTTGTCCAGTATCGCGCGGTTGGTGATCAGACGCTCAATCTCCGGGGCGTCGGATTTGAACCAGGCGTTGTAGTAGCCCTGAAGCTTGTACTGGATTTGAGCCGGATAGGAGAAACGGTTCTGCAGCTCTGTATTCAGTGTGTAGCCGCCCCAGACCCCGAGACCCGCAGCCGCGCCGATCACGGTGATCCCAGCGCTGCCCCAGCCGACAATCTTTCCCAAGCGTCCCATACTGGCACCTCATTCGTAATAGATTATTCAAAATAACTTGCGCATCATCACAGCCCGCAAAAGCTGCGCTTGCATGATACAACACACCTATAAGCGGTATTTACTCGGTATGGCCACGCCTAAAACCGGAAATTCACCACTCTGTTAGACATGAAGACCAAAGCGCCGGAATTGGCGGTCATTGGCGCAGAAAATATTGGCAATTCTTGGATCACGCACGAGCGAACGCTTGTTGCCTCGCTATCTAGGCTCGGGGACACAAGCCTCTGCTCGGACCTCTGCGGGAGGCGACTCTCTCAAGATAGGATGAGTCGACCGGAATAGCGCTCTGATTTGTAAGCTCATCGCAAATCAAAGCGCCACTCTCTGTCAGACATGGAAATTCGCTAAACGGTACAATTTGAGCATCGGCGACCGTGTCTCTGACCACCTAGGCCACTCAAAATCCCTACCGTTTGCTCCGCAAGGTTTTCAGGGCGGCCCGCGTTTCTTTGGTCGCCAACTCATCATGCAGACGCGTCAACTCGGTCATTGCGGCATCATACTGACGGCTGTTCATGTAGGCATAGGCGCGCAAGATCGCCAGATCACGACGGATGGAACCGCTCAACTCCTCCAAAGCATTAAAGTAGATTGCCGCACGTTCGTAGTCCCCGCTGTTATAGGCCCGCACGCCCCTTTGATCGAGGATAGAGCTTTCGACTTCCACCCGCTGCTTGTGCGTGAGGTTGGTGCTCGCCGCGACTTGGGCGGCGTGTTCGGTCATGTTCAGCTTCAGGTAGGACAGGATCATCCCGAAACGGGCATCCCGCTGCACCGTGCCGCCCAAACCTCTGCCCCCTTCGGCGGTCGCCGTAAAGCCAGCCAGTGCCTCGCCCACGCGGTCCATGTTGTAGGCGCACCAAGCCCGCGGATAGAGGATTTCCAGCGACCTCGGGTTCGCAGAGGCCGCAAGGCAAGAGGCCCAGTCCCCGCTTTGTTGATAGCTGCGGACTTTGCCGATCCGGCTGTCACCGCGCAGGCCCATCTTGCCCGTCGTCACAGGGGCGCGCGGGGTCGATGCGGCGGGCGCAGCAGCGACCTTGGCCGATGGTTTCGGCGCAGTTTTCGCGGGTTGGCCCCGCCCTGCCTGCAATCGTGCAGCCAAGGTTTCCAGTTCCGAGCCATTCGCCGGCTGCGTTTGCTGCGCGACGGCGAATAGGTCAGCCATCTGTTCAGAGCTCGCCACGTCATTAGCCTTTTCCAGCGTTGCCACGACATCCGCGAGCGAGGTGCAGGTTGTCACAACCCGCTGATAGGTCGCAACGGCATTCGACGGCTGCCCCGATTGCTGAAACAGTTCTGCCAGACGCCAGGCGTTGTTAATCCGATCACAGCTGAGCAGCGCCGGTGTTTGCCGCACCGCCCCGAGAGCCGCGGTGCTGTCACCGCGCTGATAGGCAGCGTCAAAATCCGCTTGGGACTGGTTCTTGCCCAACACACTCAGCATTTCTGGATCCGGCGCATAGTCGGGATTCTGCGCACGGGCTGCGGCAATCAAAGCCCGCGCGCCCGTGTAATCCTCGCGGGCCACACGTGCCCAGAACTCTTTGACATCAATCGGCTCCTGAACCGTGCCACCTTCTGCACTCAGATCGCGGGGGTCGGCAGGCGGTGTCCAATTCGGGTATTTGCCCCGCAGGCGCTCTGTCTCGGCCTCGATTGCGCGGCTATCGTTCTGGTCGATGTAATACATCAGCGCCCGCAAATCCTCGGCGCTGGGTTCCGAGGATTGCGCATGGACGGGCAGCGCCCCCGCCATCAGAACCGCTGCAATAACCGGCGCGGCGAGACGGAACGACCAAGAGCGGGCAGGCGTCAAATAGGAACACATTCTGGAACCACCTGATTTGCGGCGACCATCGTCAGCATCTGCAAGGTCGCGGGATAATACGGTTGAGAAGGATCAAAGGCAGGAATATCGGCCCCGACACGATCGCTGCGAGCGCAGGTCACCAGCGACGACAAAGCCCGATAGCCCGGATCATTCGATGCCTCGAGAACAACGCCAGAGGACGCCTCGATGATGGTCGGGACAGGCATGCGGGGTTTGACGGTACGGCTATAGACGCGCTCCATCTGGGTCACCGCCGGGTGATGGCCCAGACCGGACCAGATGAAATAGAGCGGGATGCGCATGGCCTCGTAGCCCACATTGACCGAGAACCCTGTTGCGGGTGACAGGCCCGTGCTGTCCGCCTGAACCCAATCCGGTATCGGGCCGCTTTCGGCCAGCCCGAGCATGATGAACTCTGCATCCTGCGCCGCGCGGGCCAACTCGGTCACGCCGGTTTCTTCGGCGACTTCCTGCATTGCGCGGGGCATGATGTAGCTCGGATTGAACACAACGCGGTCTTTTTGAACAAAGCCCTGCGCGCCGGGCAGGAACAGGGTCTCTGCCGGATTAGCGGGGTTCGCAACGATGCAGCGCGCAGCGAGGGCCTCCGCGATCTTAGTGGCCTTTGTGAGGTATGGGGCGTGATTGAACTGCTTCGCCGCGCGCACCAACGCCCACGCCATAAACAGGTCCCCGTCAGAGGCGTTGTTGAAATCCTCGACCGGATTGTCAGCGTCAGGCATATAACGCCATGCCATCAACCCGTCACCGCGCACGGCTAGATTGGCTTCCGACCAAGCCACGATTTTCTCTAAGGTGAACGGATCGCTAAATTCGGTCGCGAGCAACGCGCCATAGGCCTGACCTTCGGAATGGCTGGCATCGCCCTGCAACCCGTCGACCACACGCCCGTCATTGCGCAAATACGCTGCCTTCCACGCCTCCCAGACGGGACGGGCGGTTTGCGCCAGATCGGCCGTCCCCAGCAATCCACCGCCCTGCGCAGGCAGCGCCGAAGCAACCTGAGCGCCGATCAAAGAAGCAGGAGCCGCCCCCAACCTGCCTAGAAATTCACGACGCTTCATTTACGGATCTCCCGTGTGGAAAGGGTCAGCCTTAGCGCGACGACGCCGGCCAGAAACGCGATCAGGAACACCAAGGCGACATAGCCACCGGGCATGACAGAGGCATAGCTCCCGACCACATGGCGGATGTTGTCCTTGTTGATCGGCTCCAGCAGGATTGGTTCCAGATGGGGATCCTGCCAGCTGTGCCATTGGCCATCGTGGTCCAGCACGGACACCTGCCCTCGCGGCCCGTGGGCTCCGACGCGTCCTGCAGCCAGAGCGGATGCGATCCTCGTCACATCGCTGTTCTCGCTGCGAAGCATGACCAACTCCCCAGCCTTTGCGGGGTCGGGCTGGATCAGGATGGCTTGGCCGCGTTGTGTCTCGAGCCACTCATTCAAGGACAGCTTGTCCCGTTGCAGTGCCCAATCGACCGTGCTCTGGACCCGCCCCGTGATGCTCTGCCAAGTGGCACTTGCCAGTTTCACAGGGTCGAACCGATCCCGCGGAGTTAGGTAGACAAGCTCTGGAGTATCCTTACCGGAAAGCTCTTTGACAGGCACAGGTCCGAGGGCAATCTCGACGGCCCGCAGCGCGGGCTTGTAGGGTGCCTCCGCGGCGGCAACGAGGTCTTCGAGTGACATCAACTCTAGCCGTGCAGGGATCGGATCACCCGAGCCCGCGGAATCGCCATTCAGCGCAGCCATGATCGACAGAAGGTCCGTCGGCGCGAACTGCCCCGCAGCCAACGGTGCGACATGCACATCTGCAGCGGTCAGTCCCGCAAGACCCTTGTGCATATCAGGGACATAGAAGGACGGCGCATAAGGCGCATGGAGGGTCGAGTTCTCTCCGATGATGAGGAAGGGCTCGATATGGCTGGGGCAGGCCTGATCCTCGGGCGAGCCGGGGATCAGCACCTCGAAACCAATCTCGTTCACCCCGGGGCGTAGGCGTCGGGCCTCGAACCACAGAGTGGACTTGGCCCGCGCCCGTGTGCCCTCTCCGGTCAGGGTCAAGGCCGTGACGGTTTCGCCGTTCACGCTCAGCAGCAGGATCGCACCGCGCGGTAGATCGGGCAAATAGGCGTAGTCGAGCTGGATCTCGGCCTTTTCACTGTTCAGGACAACGTAATCCTCCGGCAGCAGGAAATCCTGATTGATCCGCGTATGCCGATCCCGAATTTCTGTCTTGGCAAACCCGAAATCCGCGAAACGCACAGGGCGCATCGTGTCGATCAAGGTCAACGGGCTATCCGGCATGGGCGCTGGCAGCAACGCAGGCAGATCGGGCAATGTTTGGGCTGTCTGCGTAGGGCCATATTCCACGACCATCACCTCGGCGCCGTCCCCCGCCCGCTGGAACAACACCCGCGTGGCGTCAGAGGGCACAAAAGTCACCCGAGCCGCCGGAGTGCTCTGCTTTTGCAGGCTCCAGTAATCAGTGAACCGGAATGCCAAAGGATCACCGCCAAGCGATCTGGATAGGGATCGGGCGACGTCCTTGACCAGTGCCGGATTTTTTGCAGCCGCGATGTCCGCACCGCGCACCTCGAGGCCATCGCCAGTGGCCGCGACCGCAGCCACCCCCATCATGAAGGCCTCCGGCCCCGACTGCGGATCACCACCCGAAAGGGTCAGCCCGGATTTGGCCAGATTGACATCGGACCAGAGCGCAAAAGACGCGAATGGGCCGCAGTAGATCCGGTGCTTTTGCACCAACTCGATGCGCACCTGATTTCGACCAGCACGCAACATTTCAGGACTAACCGGAAAGTCGCTGGGAGTGAAATCGACAAAGCTGCCCAGACTGGTCTCGCCTATCCGCTGACCGTTCAAAGTGACGACCATATGCGATGTCTCGGGCAGAAGGTTGACCGAAGACAGGGTGGATATGCGCAGGCTCTTGACACTGGCGGGATCGGCCACGAACACCGAAAACTCAAGGGCTTGGCGTTCCCCCGACAGGCGGACAACCCCATTCTGGACCTGCGTGCCCACTGCGTTCGGGTGCAAGGGGCTGAGGTCCACATGCTCGGGATCGGCGTCTTCGAAATAGGTGCCGCGATGGCGGTCAGGGTCCAACCTGTCAGGGCTCAGGACATAGCCCTGACCAAGATCCAAGCCTTCGCCGGCATCAGCCAAAGGCAAAGAGATCACCCCCTCGCCCATCCCCGCGCTCGGCAGAAAGGCGGCGCACAGGCCCGCTGCGGCAAATGATTTCAGAACGTTCTGACGCATCACACCGCCCCCCCTTGGAAATCGGGGGTGAATTTCGGCCCGACATAGGATTCTTCGCGCTCTTCGAGTTCCACAGGCGAAGACTTGCGCCGGATGATCTCCGGCACTTCGGACGGCGTCGGGTCAAAGCTTTCACCAAAGGCAAGCATCTGCGCCGAAAGGCTCTGATCGGTTGCCCGATCCTGCGTTCTGACACGGCTCCGACGGGCGGGCTCTTTGGCGAGAACGCGGATGGTGTGCACGATGCTACGCAAGGACAGGCCGACAAAGTAGAGCATCCCGCGGATCAACCCGATGTTGCGATGCTGCTTGGAACGGATGCTCTCCCAGACATCGGAACTGCCGAAAATGATGTGCGCGACGGTTTCGCGAACAACCATCGACTGTTCGGGATCAAAGCGTGCACCCAGCACAATGCTGTCGCCTTCACGCTTGACCGACGTCACCTGAATCCGGACCGCATTTTCCAGATGGGGCGCGTCCGCGAACTTTGGCGTCAGTTCAAAGATATCCCCCGACTGGGGCATTCTGGCCTGCAACGCATTGGCGTAGTCGTTCGGTTTCACCTCCATCCGGCAACCGGTGATCGAGGCATCCACAATGGTGACCTTGGGGAAAACGACTTCGTTTTCCGGCCCCGCCCCGAGCTTGGCAGGGATATTGGTCGGGACACGCGGCATCATCCGGCGCTGGCGACGTTCGGCGATGGCACTGAACGAAGCCCCGACCAGCAGGAAGTTGAAGGTTGCCCAGCTCCCGACCACGGCAATACTGCTGTGGTCCGCAGGGTAGAGCACCCACTGGACACAGGCGGCAACAACACCCGCCAAAGTCAGAGCGAACATGACCAGCATAGGCTTGTACAGGCTAGAGACCGCGTCCTCTTCGAGCACCTCGTCCTTGGCCGTCACGTTGAAACGGGCACTGCGCGGGCGCACCATGGTTTTGAAGATCACAGTCGACAGATAAGGCGCCTGAGCCGTCTCGTAGAGCTCTGAAATCATGGGCCAGCGCACCCGACCGTAGATCGCGTTCTGGATCAGGAAGTTCACGGCCATGTAGCTGGTCATGTAGACGGCGGCTTCTTCGATCGTGGTGACAAAAATCTCGAGCCCGAAGAACAGATAGGCCAGCGGCGCGAGGATAAAGCTCATCCGGACCAGCGGGAACAGCCAGAACAGGATCGAGTTCAGATAGCACAGACGCTGCGCGAGGCTCAGACCGCGACCCCTGAGCGGATTATTGAGGATAAGCAGCTGCATCATCCCCGTCGCCCATCGCCCGCGCTGCCCCACCAGAGAGGCAAAGGTCTCGGGTTGCAGCCCGCCGATCATGGCGTGGTCGACGAAAATGGACTTCCAGCCGTTGCGGTGGATCTGCAGGGCGGTTTCGGCGTCTTCGGTCACTGTTTCGCCCGAAAAGCCCCCGACCTCGTCCAAAGCCGCACGCCGCAAGACTGCGGCAGAGCCACAGAAATATGCCCCGCCCCAACGGTCCAGACCGCGTTGAGTCAGATGATAGAACATCTCGTGCTCTGGCGGGCAGTCGTGGCGCAGCCCGACGTTGCGGTTCAGCGGGTCAGGGTTCAGGAAGAAATGAGGCGTCTGCACCAAGAACAGCTTCGGATCCTCGACGAAATAGCCAACCGTGCGGGCTAGAAAATCGCGGGACGGGACGTGGTCGGAGTCAAAGACAACCACCAGATCGCCATCCAGATGCTCGAGCGCGGCAGTCATATTGCCGGCCTTGGCATATTCGTTGCGGGCGCGGGTCGAATACAGGATGTCCAGCTCGTCACACAGCTGCATCAGATCGCGGCGGCGGCGGCGTGCGGCTTTGGCGATCTCGGGGTTCTGATGGTTGCAGCGCTCGTCCGTACCGCCGTCGTCACACAGGACGACTTTGCGCTTGGACGCGGGGTAGTTGATGTTCTTGGCCGCCGACAGGGTGATCGACAGCATCTCGACCGGCTCGTTGAAGGACGGCACAAGGATATCGACAGTTGGCAGGTCGGGGGCCAGCACCTTGGGCGGCAGGCCCCGTTCCAGAGGGTCCGTCGCGATAAAGCTGGAAAGGAAGAAATTGCAGATGGCATAGGTCTCGACCAGCAGCAACAGGACCGCAGGGACAAAGGACCACAGATCGGAAACAGGCGGCAGCGTTTCGGTCGCGCGCCACGCCCAATACCGCATGGCCACAGTCGTCGCGACGGCAAAGATCGCAAAACGGGCAACGATATTGTCATTGGCAAAAGGGCGCAGGCACAGCACTGCCACAACGCCTGCAATCCCCAGCACCGCCTGTACCTCGACAGAGGTCGGCACACTCAGCAACACAGCCAGCGCGATGATGAGCACAGCCAGGACCAGAACGCCGAAGCGTTCCACAAAGGTCAAACGTCTTGCTCCAATAAATGTGCTCATATCATCGGTTCCTTGAATTGAATGCGTGCTGTCGTCCGAAGCAAAGGCGCGTGGCCCTAGCCTCCGGGCGCGGCGTGCGGAGACAACGAATAGATCTGGCCGGTAGACGTGGCCTCATACCCAAGCGTACTGCCCCCCATCGGTGCCAAGGCATCCTCAAGGGTTCCCAATGTGCAATGACGCATGACCACATCCAGCGCGTTGGCCCCGCTGGCCATAGTCCGCGCTTCTGCGCCCACACGCCGCAAAACCAGAACGCACGTCGTGTTCGCTCCGTATCTCCTTTGCGCGTATGCAAAGCCCCCCAATGCATCACTGCTAGAGACAAGTCCCCCCGCAGTGAGGTCTCCGAACGGATGGGGCCACCCGCCGAAGTCCCGTTTCACGCCCTCAAAGCTGAACCGCTTCAGGGTTGTCTGGCGAGACCCGTGCGCCCTGATCCGGATCTCGTTGTCCCCCCGCAAGGTCGTCGGATTGGGCAGGACAATCCGCTGTTCATGCGTGTTGCTGGTGCGGCGTTCCAGAACCAGCAGCGCAGAGGGTACGTTCACCAGAGCATTGTTTACATCAACAACGTAATATGGGTCTGCACCGGCCACAGTCCCGCCTTGCACAGAAGGCTGCGGCCCCGTCCCCGCGGCACACCCGGCCAGCGCAGCGACTGCCGCCACAGTCACGAGCAGTCTGCAATAATCGCGGAGATTCACCATGAAAACAGCCCCACCTCGGGCCCATTTTCCTCGGCACTTCTCCGAAGGTGATCGACCCGGACCTTTGCGTTTCCCTGGCTCATTCTCGCATTGCACGACGTCTCTCCAAAAAAGATTGGAAAGGAGAGCCGCACACCTGCCCAAACGTTCCAGTCTTTTGTCATTTATCTTCCGAAGGATACGAGGGCTGACCATTGGAGGTCCATGTGTACTATGGAAGCCAACGGGTATCTTGAGGTGAAAAAGACTATCCAAATGGATATTTCGCAAGATGATAAGATACCCTTTTGGATATTATCTCCTGCGGCCGCCCCACAGACAAAGCGCGCTCTTTCCCGAGTGAGTCGACGGCGCGAACTGGCGGTGCCCCTATATGCTTCTTACGGTTCTTTCTTCGCGGAGAATGGGCGCGATGATACCCGAAGGTGAGTGGAACTGATTTCACCTTGGCCCGCTATCATGACCTCGACGACTAACATCAGATGAGGACAGCTCTCTTACCCGCTGAAATAAATACAATTTTCATCCGCAATCAGCGCTGAGGCCTTACTCGATCCGAACATTCGGCACGTCGGCCATGCGCCACCGCTCCAGCGGCGCAGCTACAAGCAGATTGGCTGGGGCAAGCGCCGCCTTTTAGGTTTCGATTACAGATATTTAGGCCAGTCACTGCCAAAGGTTGGAGAAGGGGGAGTTTTCACGACCCCTCCGCTCTTCGAAAAACGGCATTCCTGCGCGACCATTGACGTTGCGTCCGCCATGATTTTTCCGACCAATCAGACAGAATTCAAAGGTTTGGCCGCAGGGTTCTCGACGCTTTGGGTTACAGTTGGTGCAGCGAGATAGCCCACCTGACTGGCTTTACACTCTCCCCCGGCAACCTCCTATCGAACCGCAGCCAAGCCGGCGAAATGATGCCAATCTTCAACAAACCGCGGCACAATCGCCAACACACGGCAATTTTATTGCACCTTTCTGGTCAGTTCAGCGTTCCTTTGGTTGACACACCCCCGTCCGCAAGGGCGTTAGTGGGAACGAATTAAGGAGAGCTGCCTCATGTTGACCAGACGCCATTTCATCCAGACCACAGCAGCGCTTTTTTCCGCGCCGATCGCCAGTCCCGCGCTGGCCGCCTACATCAGTGACCAGACCCGCTGGGACGAATGGGACGCCCAAGTTACCCCAGTGAACTACGA
Source organism: Donghicola sp. (assembly GCA_964224285.1). GTDB lineage: Bacteria > Pseudomonadota > Alphaproteobacteria > Rhodobacterales > Rhodobacteraceae > Donghicola. Next base: position 17,877 of record CAXQKF010000396.1, read on the forward strand.
CCCTGCGACCTCGAATCCCTGGGGGCTCCAGCCGCGGTTCCTGCCCGTCCGCGTCGAGGCCAAGGCCGGTCTGACCCCCGGTGATATCCACGTCGATGCAGTTGCGCGCTATCTGTATCATGTCCGCGATGATGGCACTGCGATGCGCTACGGCGTGGCGATTGCCCGCGGGAACCTCTACGAGGCGGGAACCTACACCATTCGCCGCAAGACCAAATGGCCCGGTTGGACTCCGACCCCTGCGATGATCGAGCGCGACCCCGAGATATACAAACAGCACGAAGACGGCATGCCCGGTGGCCCGACCAACCCGCTGGGATCCCGTGCACTGTATCTGTTCGAAGGAAACCGCGACACCTACCTGCGCATCCACGGCACACCGCACCCCAACTCTGTTGGTGGCCGCGCGAGCTCTGGCTGTGTGCGGATGATTATGGCCCACATCATCGACCTGTACGAACACGTGGAGCCCGGCGTGACCGCATATCTCTACGCGCCCGAAGATCGGATCACCGCCGCCACCTAAGCGGCGAACCATCCAAAAGAAAAAGGCGTCAGGTCCATCCTGACGCCTTTTTCATAGACTTGGCTTGTTCACTGCGCCGGCGCAGCATTCGCTGCAGCAATCTCTTCTTCTGTCGCGAGCCGCGTGCAGATCGGGTTTCCCCCAGCGGTCCGCAGGGGCAGGAACGTGTCTTCGACCGCATTGCGGTGCAGAGACCAATAACATCCATCCGCAGGGTCCAGACGCA
>CAXQKF010000397.1:0-5824 GCA_964224285.1 Donghicola sp.
AATCTTGCGTCACCGCCGTCTCGTCCGCCCCAGCCGCGCCTCAGCGCCGCCGATGAGGGGCCTTCTACGGATACCCACAAAGAGTCGCAACCCCAAAAAATCAGAAAAACACAAAAAAACGAAAAAAGATCTCTGACCGCTAGAAACCACAGGGCCAAGCGGGAGCAGCACGGGATCAAATCGCCCGTTAAGGACACCTTAGCAGGCAAACAGCACAGATAAGTGAAATGGCCCTTTATCTGCCACGCACCCACATGATCCCAACCATATGTGCCCGTTCCCATAGCAGTGCGTCATGTTGGGCCTGTCCAACCCACGGGTTTTGGGGTTAACTCCGCCGCACACAACTTCGGGAAGAAACCAGCGCGATGGACAGCACCGTTCGACAAAAGAGCTCTGACGTTATCAGCGCCGCGTTAACCAAACGCATTGTTCAAGGTGACCTGAAGCCCGGCGACAAACTCCGTCAGGATCATATCGCCAAAGAGTTCGGCGCAAGTCATGTCCCCGTACGGGAGGCGTTGTTGCACCTCGTTGGCCGCGGTCTGGCAGTCGCTTTGCCCCGACAAGGGGTGCGCGTGGCGCCTCTCGATCCTGATGCGGTCAAGGAACTCAAAGTCATGCGGCTGGCCCTGGAACCGGTTGCCCTGCGCCATTCTATCCCGCGACTGACCGAAACCCAGATCAGACGCGCCGAAGAGCTACAGGGCATTTGTGATCGCGCAGAGGACGTCAAAACATGGGAAGCTGCCAATCGCGGTTTCCATCTGGCGACCATCGCGGCCTGCGACATGCCCCGACTGATCGGCGAGATCGACAATCTTCAGCTCTTGTCCGCCCGGCATTTCCTGCAGCACGGGGCCGACCGCTGGCGTCGCCGCGAGGATCTGGAACACCGTGCGATCATGACCGCCGTGCGCAAGCGCGACATTGATGGGGCCGTTCTGGTACTGCAGCGCCACATCAGCCGCTTCGGATAATCAGGGCTTTTGCCCGATCGCCCAAATCGGATGGTAGGTAAGAGGCACGCGCCCATCGACTGAAAACTGCTCCGTGTATTCCGCCGAGAACCGCTCCAGATCACGGCGGGTCCAACGACCTGACGCACGCCCGTTCACGCCAGTCCGGCGCAAATGCCGCAGGACATCCGTCGGGGTATCGAACCAAAGTTTGAACGTCGCGCCGCCAACGTCGGCCAGATTTACGCCAGCCTTCAGCGCAGTCTTCATCTGTTCAGGCGTCGTGTATCCGGGGGCGCCAGCGTCCGAGCCAAGAGCCTGCAGCTCTTTGAACTGCTGTGGGCCGAAGCTCGACACTGCGAGCCACCCTTCCGGCGCAAGGTGATCGGCCAACCGTTTCATCAGGGCTTCCGGCGACTCCACCCATTGCAGCGCGGAGGCCGACGCGATCAGGTCAACATCCGCAGGCCAAGCCACAGCCTCGACCGGACCCGCGATGAAAGCGTCAAAGGAAACAGGCACATCACGGGCCACTTCTGCAACGAGGTCATTCAGGGTTTTATGGCCAATCTCTAGTGCCTCGGTCAGAGGCACAGTCAGATGGCCGGTCCCGCAGCCGAACTCGAACAGACTGCGAAAGCGTCGCTCGGGGCACACACGCAAAAGTCGCCGCACCAGCAAGCGCGCGATCCGCTGCTGGGGACTTGCTTCTTCGCTGTAGCTATGGAGGCTACGACGGAAGCTGTCATGCACTTTGCGCGCGCCGACCAAAGTCATGCCAACCAGTCCTGCCAAGCGGGTTGCCCTGCGAACGGAGCATGAGGCGCGGCGTCAAGCCATCTGACCGGCCCGTCAGCCCATGCAGCACCCAAAGACGCGGGCGGGAAAATGCGGTCCTTGCGCGATAGCCAGATCCGGTCGAAACCGGTCACAGGTGCGGCACCACGGCGTGCAACACAGCGCAATTCCTCTCGGCGGGCGTCTATATCGATGACCGGAGCGGGCGTCACGCCCGACCGGCGACAAAACGTGGCAAAGCTCGCCTCGCTCAGTCCTGCGGCGGTGGCCTCGACCACCTCGGGGGCTATGCCATAAGTGGCGCTTACGGGATCAAGGGTGCCATTCACCGCAACCTTGCGATCAAATCCCAAGGGATGCGCGGCCAGCCAGTGACCTGCAGCCGCCACACCGAACGAAAACGCGATCAACGAACGGCGGCGGTAGGGCCCGATATCCGGTAGCTCTGCCTCAAGATCACGCCAGTCATCCACGAACAGAACATCCTGTTCGCCCTGCAATCCGGCAAAGGGCGCAGCCCCCAAGGCCCACCCCCCGAAAACCACGATCACATCCTGCGATCCGGTCTGCTGCAGCCACTCACACTGCATCACACACCCTTCGCCAGATCCAGCATGGCAGAGGTGATACGGCTCAGGTCCGCTGGCTCCGTGATGAACGGCGGCATGGTGTAGATGTTATGGGCAAAGGGGCGCAGGTAGACGCCAGTATCCCGCGCCCTCGCATGGGCGACGGACGGGTCCACCCAGTCTTTCATCTGGATCACGCCGATCGCGCCCAGAACGCGCACATCCGCAACCCCGTCAAAGGCGCGGGCAGGTTCCAATTCCTGACGCATCTGCGCCTCGATCTGCGCAACGCGGGTTTGCCACGCGCCATCCGCAAGCAAATCCAAGCTGGCACAGGCCGCCGCACAGGCCAGCGGGTTCCCCATAAAGGTCGGACCATGCATGAACACCCCCGCCTCCGACTCGCCAATGCCATGGGCCACAGCCTTGGTCGCCACCGTCGCGGCAAAGCTGATGTGCCCGCCGGTCAGCGCTTTGCCCAGACAGATGATGTCAGGCACCACACCCGCATGTTCCAGAGCAAAGGCTTTGCCCGTCCGGCCAAAGCCCGTGGCGATCTCGTCAAAGATCAGCAGGATGCCGTGCTGGTCGCAGCGTTTGCGCAGCTCGGCCAGATATTGCGGGTGATAGAAATACATGCCCCCAGCGCCCTGCACCACAGGCTCCAGAATGACAGCGGCCAGATGATCGGCCAGCTCGGACAGCAGCGCGTCCATCTCGGCCACGCCGTTCTGCGCGGGGTCTTCGGGCCAGTCCTGACCCAATTGCACCGGCGGACGGGGCAGGAAATGCTCGATCCCCAGCGCGCCGCGGAACAGCCCGTGCATCCCGTTCACGGGGTCACAGACGCTCATCGCTTTCCACGTGTCGCCATGATAGCCGCCGCGAATGGTGGCAAAGCCGGTCCGACCCGTGCGCCCCATCGCCATCTGGTACTGCACCGCCATCTTCATCGCGACCTCGACCGAAACCGAGCCACTGTCGCAATAGAACACACGGTCCAGCGGATCAGGCAGCATGGCGATCAGACGTTTCCCCAGTTCGACAGCCGGATCATGGGTCAGCCCGCCGAACATCACGTGGGGCAACCGGTCCAGCTGGTCATGCATCGCCTGCACGATCTGCGGGTGACGGTGACCGTGGATCGTGCACCACCACGACGACATTGCGTCGATCACCCGCGCGCCATCGTCCAAGGTCAGCCAGATGCCGTCAGCCTCTTTGACCAGATGGACAGGGCCCGGCTTGGCGACGTTGGTATAGGGGTGCCACAGGTGGTCGCGGTCGAAATCAAGGGCAGTCATAGGTGATCCCTGATCCGGTCCACATCAATGACGGCAAACGCTTGCGCCAAGGCATCCGTTGTGACCTCGGGCAACACCGGCAAACGGCCCAGCGCCGCCACAAGACCCATCTGGCAGATGGTTTCCTGCACCTCTGGCTCGGCCTCACCGATAAAAACCACGCCGACGACCAGACAATTCTCGGCCCGCAGCGCACGCAAGGACAGGAGCGTGTGGTTGATCGTGCCGAGCTGGGTCCGTGCACACAAAATGACGGGGCGCTGCCAGCGGGCAAAGACATCCAGATAGGTGACTTGGCGGTTCAGCGGCACCATCAGCCCCCCTGCCCCCTCGACCACCAAGGGGCCATCAACGGACGGAATCTCCAGCAGGGTGTCAATCTCTGCACCCTCGGCCTCGGCCGACAGATGCGGAGAGGCGGGGATTTGCAGGCGGTAGGCTTCGGGCAGAACGGGGCGGCCGGACAGACGCGCGACGATTTCGGTGTCGGTCTCTTCTTCCAGTCCCGACTGGACGGGCTTCCAATAGGTCGCGCCCAAGGCGGCGGTCAGGCCCGCGCTGAACACGGTTTTGCCGATGCCGGTGTCGGTTCCGGTGACGATGATGGATGTCATGCGGTCTCCTGCTGACGGGCGATATGTTCGAACAGCGACGTGATCTCTGCGTGGGTCACGTTGCCGGTGATCGACACCCGAAGGCGCGAGGTATTGCGCGGCACAGTCGGCGGGCGGATGCCGCGCACGTCGAAACCGGCCTGCTGTAGCGCCTCGGCCCGCGCCATGGTGGGTTTGTCGGCCCCGATAATCACGGGGATGATCTGGCTTTGCAGGTCATTCAGCCCGCACATGCGCGCGGCCTGTTCGTGGGCGTGGGCGATGCGGGCCTCGGCGGCCTCTTTATACTGGGGCTGATTTTGCAGGGCCCCGATGGCAGCCCGCACCAGCGCCGCATCAAACGGCGACGGCGCTGTGGCAAAGATAAAGGGACGCGCACGGTTCACCAGCGTGTCGATCAGCACCCGCGCCCCGCAGATCAGGGCACCGGAAACGCCAAGCCCCTTGCCGCAGGTATGCAGGGTCAGCACCTCTACCCCGTCAAAGCCATGGGCGAACCCCTGCCCCGCCGCGCCGAAAACGCCGGTCGCGTGGGCCTCGTCCACCACCAGACTGGCATCCGCATCACGGGCAACGGCGGCGAAATCGGGCAAGGGCGCGATGTCCCCTTCCCTGGAATAGACGCTTTCGACCGCGATCCAGACCTGACCGTCCCCACCCGCTGCCTGCCATTCGGCCAGTTTCACGCGGGCGTCGGCGGCATTGTTATGGGCAAAGCTGACCAGATCGGCCCGCCCCAAGCGCATCCCGTCATGGGCGCTGGCGTGAACCAGTTCGTCATACAGAACCAAGTCCCCAGCCGCAGGCAGCGTGGAAAACAGCGCCACGTTCCCCTGAAAACCGCCACCCATATAGAGTGTCGCCTCACAGCCAAAGAACGCGGCAGCCTCGGCCTCTAGCGCCTCATGCTCTGGGTGGTTGCCGCGAAGCAGCCGCGATCCGCCGGAGCCAACAGGCACTCCGCGCTCCAGCGCGTCATAGGCAGCACGTTTCAGCACATCCGAACCCGCGAGCCCAAGATAATCGTTGGACGCGAAATCCAGCCCCAAGCGCGGGGCCAGACGGCGCAGCCGCCCGCGCGAGGCAAGCGACTGGAGCCCTTGGGCATGACGGGTCAGTGCCTTCATCGGGTGGGGTTACTCGGCTGCAGTGGCGGTCGCGACGTCGGCGGCTTCTTTCTCGCAGACGCGGCCCTCGGTGAAGGCGGCCATGGTTTCCAGACCCAGCTTGGCGAACAGGGCTGCGTCCTTATCCTCTTCGGGGTTGTCCGCGGTCAGCAGGGTGTCCCCCACGAAGATCGAGTTCGCACCGGCAAAGAAGCACATTGCCTGCAATTCGTCGCTCATCTCCGAACGGCCTGCGGACAGGCGCACATGGCTGGTCGGCATCAGGATACGGGCCAGCGCGACAGTGCGCACAAATTCAATCGGGTCCAGCTTTTCGACATTGGCCAGCGGGGTGTCGGCCTGCGGCATCAGCATGTTCACGGGAACGGACTGAGGTGCCTCGGGCAGGTTTGCAAGGGTGACCAGCATTTCCACGCGGTCCATCATCTTTTCGCCCATGCCGACGATCCCGCC
>CAXQKF010000398.1:0-3093 GCA_964224285.1 Donghicola sp.
ATCGCCTCGAGCCGTTTGCGGCCCCCCAGATCGGGCAGATCCACCACGAATGCACATCCCGCGATCTGACCGCCAAGGCGCTCGACCAGTTTGATCCCGGCTTCGGCAGTGCCACCCGTTGCCAGCAGGTCGTCCACGATCAGAACGGTTTGGCCCGCGGCAATCGCGTCGTCATGCACCTCGACCACGGCCTCACCATATTCCAGTGTATAGGCTTCGGAAATCACGGTGCCGGGCAGCTTGCCCTTTTTGCGGATCGGCACGAATCCGGTCCCCAATTGGTGTGCCACTGCCCCACCAAGGATAAATCCGCGCGCCTCTAGCCCCACAACCACGTCGATGCGGCGGCCGGCATAGGGGTGCAGCAGTTGGTCCACGGCCATACGGAACCCGCGCGGATTGCTGAACAGCGTGGTCACGTCGCGGAACATGATCCCCGGCTTCGGGAAATCGACGATGGTGCGGATGTAGTCTTGGACCTGAGTCATTTGGTGCCTTTCAGGACGCGGCCAGCGACCGCGTCGAGTTTGCTTAAAAGTTCGGCATCCCGTTTATCAGGTGCGGTCATGATGGCAAACTCCAATGCGCGGTCGCAGCCGTGGGGGCAGGGCGCGCGTTCGCGGCTGATCAGGTCGGGCAGGGCGCGAACGGTGCCCTTGGCCTTTTCGCCGTTGCCTTGCAGGGTCTTGATGATGTCGGTCACGCTGACCTCGCCGTGGTCGGGGTGCCAGCTGTCATAGTCGGTGACCATCGCGACCGAGGCATAGCAGATCTCCGCCTCGCGGGCCAAAGCGGCTTCGGGCATGTTGGTCATGCCGATCACGTCGCAGCCCCAGATTTCACGGTAGAGCTCCGATTCGCCCAAGGTGCTGAACTGCGGTCCCTCCATCGCCAGATAGGTGCCGCCGCGAAGGACGGTCGCGCCAGCGGTCGCTGCGGCCTCGGCCACGATGTCGGACAGGCGCGGGCAGGTGGGATGCGCCAGACTGACATGGGCCACACAGCCCGTCCCGAAAAAGGATTTGGCGCGGCCACGGGTGCGGTCGATGTACTGGTCCACGATGACGAAATCACCGGGGGCCATTTCCTCGCGGAAGCTGCCAGTGGCGGAAAGGCTGATGATGTCTGTCACCCCCAGCCGTTTCAGGGCGTCGATATTCGCGCGGTAGGGCACGGTCGAAGGGCTGTGGACGTGCCCGCGCCCGTGACGGGGCAGGAACGCCATCTTCAGCCCGTCCAGAACGCCGGTCAGGATCTGGTCCGAGGGATCACCCCAAGGGGACTCGACCGTGGTCCACGCGGCATCCTGAAGCCCGTCGATGTCATACAGGCCGCTGCCGCCGATAATCCCGATCATGGTGTCCATGGTGCCCTCCGTCTGCTGATGTCGGGTTATGGATACGCGGGTCAGGCGGGCTTGGGAATACGGCAGGGCGCTCAGTCGTCGGGGCGGGTCAGGCTAAAGACCTCTTTGATCACGCCGTAATCACGGTAGCCCAGACGGGTCAGCGGCTGGAAACGGGTCACGTCAAAGCGGCCATCGACCAGACAGTCGTCGCGCATGTGCACGCCGACGACTTCGCCAAAGACGGCGAAATTCGACTCGCCCTCCAACTGGACGATCTGCGTCATCCGGCATTCCAATGATGCCGGAGCTCCCGCGACCCGGGAAACCGGAACAGTTTCGCATTCTGCGCGTTCGATCCCTGCCAGCGTGAATTCGTCGGTCTCGCGATCCACCATAGCCGAGGATTTGTTCATCACGTCGCGGGCCGCATATTCGACGATGTTCACGCAGAACACGCCGGTCTCGCGGATGTTGGAGACACTGTCCTTGGTGTCGCCGCGGTCGCCCTTGGAAGAGGTCGAGGCGAACATGACTTGCGGCGGCACATAGGCGACTGCGTTGAAGAACGAATAGGGGGCCAGATTGTCCCGTCCCTCTCCGTCGCGGGTCGAGATCCAGCCGATGGGCCTCGGGGTCACAATGGCGTTGAACGGATTATGTGGCAGACCGTGGCCTTCGCTTGGACGATAGAACATGTTTTGCTCCTATGTGATTGATACACAAGTAGTGTCATGATACCCGCCATGCCACTCGAAAGATCGGAGGTCAGGTGTTCGAAATAGCTCAGGAACAGCCCGCGGACGTTTGGGAAGTCGAAGCGTTGTACGATCTGTGCTTTGCACCGGGTCGCGAGGCGCTGTCGTCCTATCGTTTGCGCGATGGTGTGCCAAAGGTGCCAGAGCTGAGCCTGATCGCCCGTGACCGCCATGGCATTCTGGCCGGAGCGATCCGTTTCTGGCCCGTCTATGTGGGCGAGGCGCCTGCGCTACTGCTGGGGCCGGTGGCGGTCCACCCGACGCGCCAGGGCGAAGGGTTGGGCGGGATCCTGATCCACCATTCACTGGACCGCACCGACGAACTGGGCTGGCCCCGCGTGATGCTGGTCGGGGATTATCCCTATTACAGCCGCTTTGGTTTCGAAAAGCTGGAGGGGGTCGAGATGCCCCCGCCCACGAACCCCGACCGAGTCCTCGGAGTTGGCGATTGGGAGGGCATACAAGGCGCCGTCCGGAAATGGGACAGCGTTCCAGAGGCTGCAGCAGAATAGGAAAAGGCGCTCTGGTCAGAGCGCCTTTGTTCATTCGGGATCAGCTGTTCGGCGGGACCGAGGCTTTGGCCAAGTAGTCCATTACCGCAGGGCGCACAGTCTGCACGCCAGCTTCGCGGGCCTCGCAGATGACCTGGTACAGCTCTTCGAGGTTGGTGCGGCGCAGCAGGTGCTTGACCGGACCGATAGAGGCAGGACGCATGGATAGGCTTTGCAGGCCGATGGCCGCAAGGCACAGCGCTTCGATCGGGCGGCCCGCGTCTTCGCCGCAGAAGGACAGCGGCGTGTTTGTGGTGCGGCAGCGGCTGACGATCCCTTCGAGGAAGGACAGGAAACTGACGTTCAGCGTGTCATAGCGACGACGCACACGTTCGTTTTCGCGGTCTGCGGCAAAGAAAAACTGCTTCAAATCGTTCCCGCCGATGGAGACGAAATCCACCTGTTCAAAGAAGGACTGCGGGGCAAAGGCCAACGAAGG
>CAXQKF010000399.1:0-6621 GCA_964224285.1 Donghicola sp.
CGATGGGTCAGGCGCACCCACCCCCAGTTCCGGCTGGATTGCTCGGCCCCGATCTGGCCCTTTTCACACAGGGCCACGGTCTTGCCGCGTTCGACCAGTTCCAGAGCCGCGCAAACACCGGCGATCCCGCCGCCGATCACGACGACATCGACCCGTTCCGGCAGGGCTGGACTATTCTCGACCGGTTCAACTTTCGGTCCGGGCATGGAGGTTCTCCTATCTCATGCAAATGGGGGGAGCGGCGCGTTCTGACGCTTGGCCCGCAGGTTGTCCCGCAGCCGGTAGGCGCGCAGGGCTCCTTGGGGCGCGACGCTCATGTAGAGGGGTTGGCGGCTCAGGGGTTCGAGCTGCAGGTCCAGATCGGCCTCGGGGGTTCCAGTCGCCCAATCGGCGAGAATACCGCCGATCATTGACCCCGTGGGCACCCCGCGGCCCGACAGGCCCGTCATCGCGACCACACCGGGCGCAAGGCCATAGAGGCGTGGCACCGTCCGGCGCTGCATGTCGAGCTCGCCGTACCAGAAGAAATCCCAGCGTGGCTCTTCCCTGAGATCAGGATGCAGCCATTTGAGCCGCGCCGACAGGATCTGGCGGGTGAGCGCAGGATCACGGCCACGGGCACCCATTGGGAACATCGACGCCACGATCCGGTTCTCGCGGTTGTATTTGTAGACATAGATATCGCCGCGCCCATCCTGAATGGTGGTCCGCTTGGGCAGGACGACCGCTTGGGTCTCTGGGGACATGGGCTGGGTCGCCGCCACAAAGACCCGCATGATTTTGAAGGTCTGATCCAGTTTCGGCCAGCCCGTGACAGTGTAGGCGCCTGTGGTATAGATCACCTTTTCCGCGCGAACCGAGCCTTGGGGCGTCCTGACGATCCACGCCTGCCCCTGCCGGTCACAGCTTTGGGCCGAGGTGCCGGTGTAGATCACCCCGCCCTCTTGTTGCACGGCGCGGGCGAGTCCGCGAGCATAGGCCAAGCCATTCAGGCCCCCCGCCTCTTCGTGGAGCCAACCGCCGTAAAAGCGGGGCGATCCGGTGATGGCTTGGGTCTCGTCGCGATCCAGCAGACGTGTGCGGGCCCCGACGGCATTGTAGCTGTCCATATGGCCGCGCAGGGTTTTCAGGTGGGACGGAAACAGCGCCCCCTGCACATAGCCGTTCTGTTCCCACTCGCAGTCGATGTCATAGCGGGCGATCATGTCGGCCACTTTGTCATTGGCGCGGGTTTGACGAAGGATCAGGCGCTCGGCCCATGGCGCCCCCAAATGGTTGCGCAGTTCCGGCAGGCTGAAGTGGGTGAAGGTCGGCGTGCAATGGCCCGCGTTGCGGCCCGATCCGCCAAAGCCCACCTCCTCGCGCTCCAGCACCACGACTGAGGCTCCTGTTCGCGCCAGTTCCAGCGCCGTGGTCAGGCCGGAATAGCCCGCTCCGACGATGCAGACGTCAGCCTTGACCTCGCCCTTTAGCGCGCCAGTTTCGGGCGCGTCGGGTGCAGTCGCGTACCACAAAGTGGTCTTGAAATCAGAGAACTTGCGCATGGCACGGCTCATCCCAGATCGCTGCGGCTGTCAAAGGCGTCCCGCAGGCCGTCCCCGATGAAGTTGAAGCCAGCAACAGCGATGGTGATCGCGACACCCGGCACAATCGCCAGCCAAGGCGCAGTGGCCAGATACTGCTGTGCACCGTTCAGCATGTTCCCCCAGCTGGGAAGCGGCGGCTGGATGCCGTAGCCAAGGAACGAGATGTAGGCCTCTAGCAAGATCGCACGGGCCACGGTCAGGGTGGCGGCGACGATGATCGGGCCGATGGCGTTGGGCAGCAGCTCGCGGAACATGATCCAGCGGTTCGACAGACCCAGCATGTGGGCGGCTTGGACAAAGTCCTGATTGCGCAGTGATTTGACTTCGGCTTCGACGATGCGGGCGACCTCCATCCAGCTGGTGGCCGAGATGATCAGCGCGATCATCACCGGGCCGGGCTGGATGAACGCCGCGAGCGCCAGCAGCAGGAACACCGGCGGGAACGACAGAAAGGCATCGACGACCCGCATCAGCACGGCGGACACAGCGCCGCCGTAATAGCCAGAGATCACTCCGATCACCGACCCGATGCAGGTGGCGATAATCATCACTGCGAAGCCGACCGCCATGGAAATCTGGCCCGCGTGGAACAGACGCGCAGCTATGTCGCGGCCCAAGGGATCGGTGCCAAAGATGTGGCCGTTCGTACCCGGTGGGGCGAACCGCGACATCAGGTCGATGTACAGCTCGTCATAGGGCAACAGGTAGGGGCCGACGAAACAGGCCAGCGTCAGGGTCAGAACCATGATGGTGCCGATCAGCGCCAGCTTGTGGCTCAGGAACCGGCGGAGGGCGCGGGATTTGATCAGGGGTTTGCGCTCGGTCGAGTTGGTGGACAGGGTTGTCATGGTCAGCTCCTCACTCAAGGCGAATGCGCGGGTCGATCAGCGCAACGGTGATGTCCGCCAGCAGGTTGCCGATCAGAACCAGAACGGCCGAGGCCATCAGCAGCCCCATGACCACGGGGTAATCCGAATACCCGAGGCTATCGAGGAACAGCCGCCCCATACCGGGCCACGTGAACACGGTCTCTGTCACCAAAGCGCCGCCGAGAACCATGGGCAGTTGCAGGCCAGCCAAGGTGATCATCGGGACCAACGAATTGCCGACGATGTGCTTGAACAGAACGCGGCGGCGGGTCAGACCTTTGGCCTTGGCGGTGCGGACAAAGTCCTGATTCACCACGTTCAGGGTCGAGGTCCGCATGTAGCGGCTCCAGATCGCCACATCGACGAGGGCGAGTACGGTGGCGGGCATGATCAGGTGACGCAGGTAGTCCAGAGCAGATCCATCGCCGACCGTGTACATGTTGCCCGCGGGCAGCCAGCCGAGGTTCAGGGAAAAGATGTAGATGGCGATCAGACCGAACCAGAAGGTCGGGATCGACAGGGCGACCATCGCGAGAACGGTCATGGTGTAGTCGAACGTCCCGCCACGGCGCAGGGCGCTATAGATGCCGATGCTGCTGCCAAGGGTCACAGAGATCACGGTCGCGGTGCCCATCAACAGCAGGGTCGCAAACAGGTGGCTGCCAATTACATGCAGCACCGACTGGCCATCGCGATAGGACGTGCCCCAGTCGCCAATCACCAGATGGCTGAGCCAATCAAAATACTGGACGACCACGGGGCGGTCGAGCCCCATCTGGCTCGCGATCTTGTCGATTTGTTCCTGTGTCATGCCCGGACTGAGCGCGAATTGCGACAAGGGACCACCAGGGGCCAGCGTCAGCACCGCGAACCCGATAAAAGACACAATCAACAACAGAATAAGGCTCTGGCCGAGCCGAGACAAAAGATAGCGGGCCATGATGTCCCCTCATGTAGGTAAACGTTGGGGGAGGTCAGCCGCGCAGGGGCGGCTGACCGAACTCAGATCAGGTGCGTGCCCAATCGCGCACGTTCCATGTATCGATCCGGTTGTTCACGTTGGGGGTTGGACCGGTGACATCGTTCTTCCAGCCTTTGACCACGGCGTATTGGAACATCGGCAGGAAGGGCAGATCCTCGCGCATGACGGCCTGCATTTCCTCGTAGATGGCCTTGCGCTCTTCAGGGACGAAGTTCTGCGCGCCCGAGACCAGCAGTTCGTCAACCTTGGGGTTCTGGTAGGCAAAGGTGTTCTGACCGGACCCACCCAGCGCGGGCGACATGGTGGACATGAAGTAGTCCGAAGTGTCAGGGTCCGCGCCCGCCAGCGTGTTCAGGCCGACGACGACCGAGTCAAACTCGGAATTCATCCAGTAGTCGCCCCACATGACCGCGGGCGGGAAGTTCTTGATCGTCATTTCGACGCCGATCATCGCAAAGGTCTGCTGGATGAACTGCTGTGCCTGCTCGCGCAGGTGGTTGCCCGCAGTGGTCGAGTTCGAGAAGGCCAGACGCACGCCGTCTTTGACACGGATACCATCCGCGCCCATTTCCCATCCGGCCTCGTCCAGCATGGCGTTCGCCTTGTCGATGTTGAACTCGTGCTTGGGGAGGCTGTCGTTATAGTAGAACGACTGCTGGGGCATGAAAGTCTCGGTCGGGGTGGGCACGCCGGAATACAGGGCGTCGATGATCGAGGTTTTGTCGATCGCCAAGTACAGTGCCTGACGGACGGCCTTTTCCTGAAACTGCGGGCGCATCATGTTCAGACCGATGGATTCAAAGGTCGCGGTGCCCGCCACTTTGATCTCTTTGCCGTCAAGCGTCTCTGCCTCGGCCAGATGGTCGGGGGTGATGTACTGCAGGCCTATGACGTCGATGTCGCCCGATTTGAACTGGGTGTACATGACGTTCAGGTCAGGCACGTATTTGATGATCAGTGTCTGCAGGAAGGGGCCGTCCATGTGGTAGTCGGCGTTGGCTTCGAACTCGATGTGGTCGCCGGCCATGCGGTTCTTGAACTTGAAGGGACCAGTGCCGATGGGCGCGGTGTTCAGGATGGTCGCATTCTTGTCCTCGACCCCGTCGAACACGTGCTTGGGGACGATGTAGGTGGATGCCAGAATGGCCGCCATGGGGGCAAAGGGTTCGCTCATGGTCCAGGTCAGCTCGGTGTCCGAAACCACGGTGATGTCCTGCATCAGCTTGTAGCCGGTCGAGCGGAACGAGCGGAAATCGGGGTCAACCGTCAGTTCGAGTGAGAATTTGACGTCCGCAGCCGTAAAGGGCGTGCCGTCGTGCCATGTGACGCCTTCCTTCAGCTTCAGCTTCCACGACAGACCGTCCGCCGAGATGCCGCCGTTGGCAACGGTGGGGACTTCGGCGGCGAGGATCGGAAAGAATTCGCCGTCGGGATCGAAGTCGAACAGCGTGTCATAGACCGCATAGTAAACGCCTTCGTCCACCTCGATGTGGGGCATCAGCGGGTTAAAGACGGTGGGCTCTTGGGAAAATGCCAGAACCAGCTGTCCGGTCGCATCGGCATTGGCGGCAAAGGCCTTGTCGCGGCCGATTGCCATGGGTGTCATCAAGGCCGCACCAGCAGCCCCCATCATCATCAGCGCCTGACGGCGGTTGAGATGTGCGGAATTTTTCTTCTCGTCAGTCATCTTGATTTCCCTGTTCGCGCTGAGGGAGGAGAAGAGATCGAGGCTAGCGCAAGGCACACGTTCTCTGTCAGGTGGACACGCAGGCGCCGCACCAGTTCGGGAATTCAGAAGCCGCTGATGATCTCGATTTTCGAGCCGTCGGAAAAACGCGAGAAGCGGAAGGGGGTCGGATCGACCAGAGGTGTCACGCCGCGCACCAGATCGGCTGCGAGCCGCCCCGCAGCAGGGCCGATGCCAAAGCCATGACCGGAAAAGCCGGTCGCGATATAGAAACCCGGAATGTTTTCTACGCCAGAGATCACAGGGATCGCGTCGGGGGTCACGTCAATCGCGCCCGCCCACCGTTGGGCGATCTCGGCCTTTTCAAAGACGGGGAAGGCTTTGCGCAGGTTGGCCAGTGCCTCGTCCTGCAGTGAGAACGCGGGTTTCGGGTCCAGAACGCGGTTGTATTCAAAGGGGCTGGCCTCGTGCAGTGACCATTTGTTCGGGAGGCGCAATTCGTCATAGAAACGCCCGCCGAACCGCAGCATTAGTGCCTGCCATTGCGACCCCAGCGCGGGCAGGAAGTCCTTCATGTAGCGGAAATTGTCGGGCACGATGTCCACGATATTCCGGAAGCCGTCCGCGATGGTATAGCCGCCATCCTGCCGTTTGCGCAGGGAAAATCCGTCGTACCAGATCGCGTGTTCGGGCCCACCTTCCAGTGGTTTGGTGCGGATGACCGAGTTCTTGACCTTCAGCTGAGGCAGGCGCAGCCCCGTGTTCCGCGCAAAGAGGCTGGACCAGGCACCGCCCGCCAGAACGACCTGTTCGCATTCGATCTCTCCTCGTTCCGTCACCACGCTGCACACCGCGCCGCCCTTGGTTTCGATCCCGCGCACGGCGCATTCGGTCAGGACATGCGCCCCGCGATCACGGGCGGCTTCGGCGATGGCGGGGGCGGCCTTTTGCGGCTCTGCCCGCCCGTCGGCGGTTGTGAACAGCGCACCTTCGATCGGCAGCTCGAAGCCCGGTGTCATGGCGGCAAATTCCTCGCGGGACAGCATTTTGCTGTCGAACTGGTAGTCCTTGAGGTTTTCGAGCCACCGCTCGTGCTCGGCGTAGTCCTTGGCCGTGCCGCAGGCAAAGGCGATCCCCGACCGCTTGTACCCCAGATCGCGTCCGGAGCGTTCTGCCAGTGTGGGCCAGATGCGCAGAGCCTCGGCCATCAGGGCAATCTCGCGAGGGTCGCGGCGGGTGATCCGCACCCAACCCCAATTGCGGCTGGATTGCTCATGCCCGATCCCGCCCTTTTCACAGAGCGCGACGCTCAGGCCTTGATCGACCAGTTCTAGCGCGGTCGAGCAGCCGATGATCCCGCCACCAATGACAACCACATCGACCTTTTTCGGCAGGTCCAGATCGCCGTGGACGGGGACTACAAACGGGCCGGGCATCAGAAACGCTCCTCGAGTTGGCAATTCACTGCAAATTCCGCGACGCTCGCCTCGTTCGGCA
>CAXQKF010000400.1:0-24349 GCA_964224285.1 Donghicola sp.
TCAGACGTGTGCTCTTCCGATCTGTCAATCTCGAAGAACGCGCAAGAGTGGTTCGATTGCTCTGTAGAAGAGATGATTGGCAAGCATTGGTCCAGCTTCTTTGATAATCACGAAGAGCTGCGGGAAACCGCCGTCACAGAAATGATTGGCAACCCTCTGACGCCCTACACGGCCATCGCGATCCGCACCAAGCAAAACGGCCAGAAACTGTATCTGCAAGCCTACGCCCAAGCGAACGACGATCCGTCGCTGCCCTATGCGGTGGTTGTGTCCCTGCGGGATGTAACTGCCGAGAGAACGCTACAGGAAGAAAAAGCGCAGATCGAAGAGATCGTCAGAGCCTTTATGAATGGCGGGCCGCAGTACTATGTGCTGGAGACTTCGGACTATCGCACCGTCGCCCTATCCAAGGCCGTTGCGGACAACATCCTTGGCCTCGAAGTCGAAGAGGTCATTGGCCGCGACGCGGTGGACTTCAGCCCCGAAGATCCCGAAGTCCTGAGCGAACGCCGCCGCTGGGAGGACATCCTGCTGCGGCGCGATGGTCAGTTGGTGCAGTCCTATCCCTTTGTGAACCAGTTGACCGGAGAGACAAAGTACCTGCGCACCCATATCAAGCGGATTGATCGAGCGAACGGGGACTACTACCGCAGTATCGTCACCGAAGACGTGACCGACCTGACCCGCGCCCTGAACAGTTCCGAGGCCTTCCTGCGGGCGGATACCAACGCCTTTATGGTGCAGGACGAGTCCCTGCGGGTGGTGTATTTCGGCGAGCGGTCTCTGGACCTGTTCGGGCATGATCTCAAGCATCTGCCGGACTGGACCGAAGTCTACCCCGACTTTACCGAAGGGACATGGGCAGAGGACGTGGCCCAGATCATCAATCTGCCGATGGGGGTGATCGGGTCCGATGATGCCCCGATCCGGCTGCTCTCTGCGACGGGCGAATTCAAGTATGTCATGCGCAGCTATCGCTGGTTCCCGAACCCCAAAGGACCGGGGCGGCTGTTATGGACGTCTTTGCAGGATGTCACCGATCTGGTGAATGTGCAGAACAAGCTGACTGAACTGGTCGATCATGACGAACTGACAGGGCTTCATTCGCGGCGCAGCTTCTACCGGAATTTCCGCAATGGTGCCCGCAGTGGGGATGTCGCGCTGTATATGCTGGACATCGACCACTTCAAATCCGTCAACGACGGCTTCGGGCATGATGCGGGGGATGCGTTCCTTCTGGCGTGCGGGCGTGCGTTTGAACAACTGGCCGAGGGTGGGGCCGCGATCCGTCTGGGCGGCGAAGAGTTCGCCATCGTTGCGCCTTGGGCAGGCTGGCAAGAGGCCCGCGCCTTTGGCGAGAAGGTCCGCCGCACCATCGAGCTGATCAAGATCGAAGAAGGTGGCCGCCAGATTTCCCGTTCGGTCAGCGTGGGTCTGGCCCACCTCGGGGCCTCGGATAACCTGTCGGATTGCCTGCACCTCGCGGACCTGGCTCTGCGCGAGGCCAAGGAAACAGGCCGGAACAAAGTCTGCGCGGCCGATGCCGAAATGCTGGAGGTCTTGCGGTCGCGCGGGGCCTTTATCACTCGCGACGAGGTCAAAGCCGCCCTCCACAACCGCGAGTTCCGTTTCAACGTCCAGCCGATCTGGAACGTGGTCGAAAACAAGATCGCCGGCTTCGAAGCTCTGATCCGCTGGCACAAACCCGACGGTTCCATGGTTCTGCCGAGCCTCTTTGTCGACCTTCTGCGCGAGGTGATCCGCGATCCCAGAAGCCTGAAGGTCAAGAACGAGATGCGGGCCGAGGTCTTGAAACAACTGGCGGAATTTCCCGACGCCTATATGTCCTTTAACTACACGCTCGACCAATTGTCCTACGAGGGCGCAGCGCAAGAACTGATCGCGCAATTCGACACGATCAGGGACCATCCGGACCGCGTGATCGTGCTGGAACTTTCAGAACAGGCCATGCACGACCGCAACAACACAGAGGTTCTCCACCGAGAGCTGAAACTGCTGCACGACGGGGGCTTCCGGATCGCGCTGGATGATTTCGGGATCGAGTCCAGCAACCTGCACCGCTTGCAGGAATTTCCGATCGACATCGTGAAAATCGACAAGATTCTGATCGACAAGATCGAGGATTCCAAGGTCCAGCGGACCACCTTGCGGGGGTTGGTGCACACCATGTCGGAACTGGGCATAGACGTGGTCGCCGAAGGGATCGAAACCGAGTATCAGGCGCGCGTGCTCAGGGGGATGGGGATCGAGAAACAGCAAGGCTACCTGCACGCTCGCCCGATGCCCCCCGAAGACGTCAGCCAGCGGTTGGATGCCATAGGTGCCGATCTACAGGACAGCGACCTCCCCGCGTTGCGGGACCAGCACAAACTCGCAGGGCAGGGCTGAGTGTATGGATGCACCACTGCTGATCTAGCCCCGAGGCGTTCGGGTGCGCCGATGTGAACGGCAGCGCCCAAGGGTACTCCGGCCGCAAGGGCCGGAGCCGTGGTTATTGCGCGATGACGATCTGATCCGTGGTGAGGCCCGGGGTGCCATCCAGGCGGATTACGGCGATGCCGGGCGTCAGGTTGCTTTCTTTGTAGGTCACGCGGACATCGGTATGACTGCCATCATCGGCCTCGACGATTTCAATCGATGCCACTTTGCCTGAGTTGTACGTTCCGACCTGCAATACATCTTCGTCGGGATCAAAATCGGTGATCCGGAGGTAAATGTCGTCCGCCTCTCCGCGCGAGGCATTCCGGGCGGCGACTTCGACGGTGTCATTGCCTTCGCCCAAGGTGATAACTGCGGGACCGGCATCATCGTGGAGGAAGTTCCAGATCTGGAACAGATCATCTCCGCCGCCACCAAAGGCTCTGGACCCGCTATCGACTTGCAGGTGGTCGTCGCCAGCGCCGCCGTAGCCGGTGGCGCCGTTCCTGACGCCGAGAAAGTCCGCTCCGTTCCCACCGCGACCGACTGACCCATCGCCGTAGAGCCCTAAGTTGTCGTCTCCGGCGTCGCCATAGATGGTCGACATGCTATCGCCGCCACCAGAGGAGATGGTATCGTTGCCAGCACCGCCATGAACGGTAGCGTCCCCTATGGTGAAGTTGGAAGTGGGGTTTAATATGGTGATTCTGGCGGAGTCGTCCCCTTTGCCTAGATCAATCTCGCCACCGGCGGCATAGATCAGGTCGTCACCTCCGCCCGATTGGATGAAATTGTCCAACCCTTCGGCATAGATGCTGTCATCCCCAGCGCCCCCGATGATCGACACGGTTTCACCGGTGGTCTCCAGAATGTCGTCCCCGTCAGCACTGTCCACAGAGATGCCGTCTTCTTCGGTATAGAACCATTCGGGGTCATCGGTGCCGACCGTGTCGGTGGTGACAGTTTCCTGAGCCAACCCATTGCGGATTTCGACGTAGTCTTCGGGCAAGAAGGACACGAGGTAATCACCGTCCGTCACGGCTTCCAGATAATAGCCAGAGATCGGGACATTCGAAGTCACTTGGCCGATGCGTTCAGCAGGTGTCTCGACATCGTCGGAAACACCCAACAGGTCCACGGTCGCAATCAGTTCCAGATCAAAATGCTCTTCGAAGGTTTTGAGCGTATAGTAGACTATAGAATCTTCAGTTTCATATTCGCCGGGCATTTGGTGCTGGTTTTCCCAATTTACGCCGGACCAATCCACATCCTCGGGCACCAGATAGAACCGCGCCTCGTCCTTCAGGAACCAATTATCGGGGTCATCCTGACTGTCCTTGAAATAGATGACAGCCAGAGAACGGGTTTCGTCAGCGCCGACGTTGATGTTTACCCCGTCAGCCGTGACATCCATCGTAGCGCCTGTTTCGGCAGCTTCGGTGAGGTCTTCCTGATTTTCCTGCTGATCGACGTCCGAGTTGTCGTCATTGTCGTCGCTGTCACTGACCTCGTTGGGCAGAAAAAACGTACCAACCGAAAGCGCCGCCATGAGCGCCAATAGCCCTAATTCAACCAATGTACCGATCCTACTATTTAATTCTTTGGGTTTATGAGGGTTACAATCTAGAATTGTATGACCTAATGCTTTTGAATATTCAACTTACATTTTTGCAAGGTGGAGGGGGTTTTGGATTGGTGGGCCCTGCGTCAGGATAGGCCGCTTTATCCGGTTTTACCTTTTGGTTTCCTCTTGGGGTGGGGTGGTCGCCTGTTTTGATCCTACTGAGTTGATTAAGAAAATCGCAAAGCTGTATTTGATTCGCACTTTATTCTTGTTGTGCGCGGCTGCGTTGGTTTCGCGGTGATAGGCTCTGCACTTCGATGGCTGCGCCCGTGGTAAGTGCGGAATTTGTAATCCTTATGATCATGTTTGCCGCAACCGTAGTGCTTGTCTGGCTTGCCAGTTCAGCCGCACCGAAATCGAGCAGTGGGACGGGCAAATAGATTCGTTTGGAAGAGAAATGCTGGTGGGCAGGGGGCGATGGCGTTTTCGCCGCACCGAATTCGGGTAGAGCGGGCCAGTCGCATGGCTCGTCTGAAATTATGTTAGTGATAACTTCAATGATTTCGAGTGTATTCCGGCTCTTTGTCGGGGCGCGGGGGTAGTCGAAGAGTGATATCCTTGTGATTGAGGCAACCCCCTATGGGTAGGTCATCGGTAATTGGGCGGTCGCCGATTGACGTATGCCGAAAGCCATATGAATGTGGTGATCACTAAGTTTTTGTTTTGGTGTCCTTTTGTTTATTGAAACTCCGAAACACCGAAAGACCACAGACGTGTATATCAGGCGGACGACATACAGACTGGACCCGTCAGTCCAGCACGACATTTTCGAGATACTGCTGAAGGCCCGCATGAAGGCCTACGACTTTGCCGGATTGGTGAGTAAGGTGCACCTTCGGAACGACGACGGCAGCTTTACGGTCGAGGCGCTCTGGGAATGCGAAGAAGACGCGATGCGTGTCCTTCCCACCATGAACGAAGCTTGGGACTATTTCAGCGATAGCCTTGTGGCCCCCCTTCAGGTCGAGACGAGCCACCTCCTTAAAGTTGCCTGATCAACGATCACCAAGAGACGCCGCAAAGGTGTCCTGACATCGAGCATACCTCCTGTTTTTGACATTCGCCGCCTGTGCAGAGGGCGGCGCACCTCTGGTCAGATTGCGCCTAAGCCCGATCCTGTGTCCCAGTGCAGGCGTGACCTTTGCCAGCCCTTGGTTATAGAACGGGGGCGAGGGCGCGCGCGGCGCGGCCTTCGGGATCACAACAGGGGCATGATCAGCATGAGTGCATTCGACGAGGACCTCTTCCTCAAGGGGCTGGAGCAACGCAAAGCGACGCTTGGGGCAGAGTATGTCGAGAAAAATCTGGCGGCAGCGGATGATTTTACCCGCCCGTTCCAAGAGGCCATGACCGCATGGTGCTGGGGCTTTGGCTGGGGCGATGACGTGATCGATCCCAAGACACGCTCCATGATGAACCTTTCGATGATCGGCGCATTGGGCAAGATGCACGAATGGGAAATCCACTGCCGCGGAGCCATCAACAACGGTGTCTCGCCCGAAGAAATCCGCGCCATCATCCACGTAGTCGGGATTTACTGCGGCGTGCCGCAGGCGCTCGAGTGCTTCCGCGTGGCGCGCAAGGTTCTAGCCGAAGCAGATGAGGCCTGACAGGGCCGTGCCAGCCATATGGGGCGCGTTAATCGCTTGGGGCCGGTCTTGAGTTCGGGTAAACCATAGGCATGAACCAGACGACCCATGTTCTTTTCGTGTTTGTGGGGGAATTCACCCACCTCGCGTTTTCGAACGCGCTCGAACCTTTGCGCATTGCTAACAGAATGTCGGGCAAGCGGCTGTATTCATGGGGCTTTATGTCCAAGGACGGCGCGCCCGTGACCGCCTCGAACGAGGTGCGGATGATGGTCGACCACAGCTTTGCCGACATCCTCAAGAGCGACTATCTGTTCCTGATCCCCGGCAATGATCTGCGCGACCATATCGATAAACCGCTGCTGTCGTTGTTGCGGCGGGCGCGGTCGCAGGGCGCGACCTTGGCCACCTTTTGCTCGGGGGCGTTCGCATTCGCCGAGGCGGGGCTCTTGGATGACAAAGAAGCCGCGCTGCATTGGGAATTCCACGCACCCTTCAAAGAGCAATTTCCCGACGTTCACCTGAGCAACGCGGTTTTCGTCAAGAACGGTCCGGTGATCACCGCGGCCGGAGGGCAGGCCTCGGCGGATCTGGTGCTGTCATTGGTGCGCGAAGAGCACGGGGCGGAACTGGCGGAAACCGTGTCTGACCAGATGCTCTATAACACCGTCCGCCAAGGGGGCGCGCAGCAGCGGGTGTCGTTTCAGGCCCGCTACGGCATCCGGTGCGAGAAGCTCTCGCTGGCGATCCGCATCATGGAGCGTGATCTGGACCAGATCGCCACCATGTCAGAGGTTGCCGAGGAATCCGGCGTGTCGAACCGACAGCTCGAGCGGCTATTCAAACGCTATCTTGATGTCACCCCCAAGAAGTACCTGATGTCCTTGCGACTGGCCAAGGGCCGCCAGTTGCTGCAGGAGACAGAAATGTCCGTGACCGAGGTGACTCTGGCCTGCGGGTTCGAAAATCCCAGTCATTTCAGTCGGCTGTATCGCCAGACCTTTGGTGTGACCCCGCGCGAACAGCGGGCGATCTAGGGGGCGGGTAGGTTAGGGGCGCCGGTTTGACGCCCCGTTTGGGTTACACCAGTTGCAGTACCAGTGCGGGCACCGCAATCATCCCGCCCAAGATTAGTGTCATGGCCAGTCCAAGTCCTTTGAACATCTTTGCGTCCTCCTATTCGCGTCCAATTGACAGAGGCATCTAGGGCGCGGGGGCGGGACGGAAAGGCCTTGGGGCTTTTCAGTCGCGCGCTGCCTTGGCAAAGTCCGCCCGAAGACTGTCATCATAAGGGGAGAATGATGCGCGCAATCACCTATGACCGCTTTGGTGCAGCTGCCGATGTGTTGCAATTCCACGACGTGCCAACGCCTGAGCCGATGGCGGGCGAAGTGCTGGTGCGGGTCAGGATGTCGGGGGTGAACCCCTCGGACATCAAGGCGCGGGCGGGGACAAGGCCCGGTGTGACCAAGCCGCCCTTTCCCCGGATCATTCCCCATAGTGACGGTGCAGGCGTCATCGAAGCGGTTGGCGCTGGGGTTGATCCCTCCCGCGTTGGTCAGCGCGTCTGGATATGGAACGGCCAGTGGCAAAGGGCCTTCGGCACTGCGGCTGAATATATCGCTCTGCCATCGGATCAGGCGGTGCCCCTGCCGGAGGGAACCAGTTTTGCCGAAGGCGCTATTCTGGGCATTCCGGGCATGACCGCCGTTCAAACGGTTCTGGGCAATGGTCCTGTGGCGGGGCAAACGATCCTTGTCTCGGGCGGGGCAGGGACGGTCGGGCATCTGGCAGTTCAGGTCGCCGTGGCATCGGGCGCGCGGGTGTTCGCGACGGCCAGAGGCGCAGCGGGCTGCGCCGCGGCCAAAGAGGCAGGCGCAGAGCAGGTCTTTGATTATTCCGCGCCCGATCTGGCAGAGCAGGTTCTGGAGGCGTCGGGCGGGGCACTCATGGACAGGATCGTCGAGGTGGAGTTCGGGGCAAACGCCGAGACCAACGCCCGCCTGATTGCCGAACGGGGGACCATCGCGGCCTACGGGTCAGCCAAGGACATGGCGCCGGTGATGCCGTTCTATCCGCTGATGTTCAAAGCGGTGCGCCTCGAGCTGGTGCTGGTCTACCTGCTGAGCACAGAGCAGCGGGCGCAGTGCATCTCCGACCTCGCGTCCCTCTTGGAACGCAAGGCCCTGAACCTGCGCGTGGCCGACATCCTGCCCCTGTCTGACTGTGCCAAAGCCCATGACATCGTCGCCTCCGGCCAGCGGGCTGGCGCGGTCCTGCTCGAGGTCTAGAGGTCAGGTCACGAGGGCGCGGGGGATCGCCCCGCGCTACCTGTCAGAAGATGAAGTCATCGGCGCTCAAGTCGTCCAGGTCCACATTGTTCAACGTGACCTCCAACCCGTTCGCGGTGATCACCGTGTGCCTGCCTTGCTGCTCGGCTTTCAGGTCCGAGGCCGACAGGCCGTCGAACTCTAGCCTGTCAAAGCCCGCATCATAGTCCAGCACCACATCTTTGCCGGTTCCCTTGCCAAAGACGAACACATCCGGACCACTGCCGCCGCGCAGGGTGTCGTTGCCTGTCCCGCCGATCAGGGTGTCCTGATAGGCGCCGCCGTCCAGAACATCGTTGCCGCTGTCCCCGCGTAGCAGATCGGCCCCGTTTTCCCCCTTCAGGGTGTCATTGCCAGAGCCACCGGCCATGCGGTCCGTGCCAGAGCCGCCATTTAGCAGATCGTTGCCTTCGTCGGCCACGAGCCGGTCGCGCCCTTCGCCCCCATAGAGGCTATCGTTGCCCGCGCCGCCCTTGAGCCAGTCGTTTTTGTCCTCGCCATAGAGACGGTCATTCCCGTCATGGCCGACCAGATTGTCATACCCGCGCCCGCCAAGCATCAGGTCCGCCCCGTCGCCGCCAAGCAGACTGTCGTTGCCCTTGTCACCGTACAAGGAGTCATTGCCCCTGCCGCCGATCAGCTTGTCATCGCCAGACGCGCCACGCAGCACATCGGCGTCGTCCCCGCCATCCAGCCGGTCATGGCCGCGCTCGCCGAACAGGCGATCCTTGCCGCTGCCTCCGTCCAGCACGTCATTGCCGTAATGACCATAAAGCGTGTCATCACCGGACCCGCCCCAGAGGAAGTCGTTCTGATCCCCGCCATTCAGATGGTCCTGACCATAGCCGCCGTGCATCCGGTCGCTGCCGCGCTCTCCGGTCAGGGTGTCGTTGCCGTTGCCCCCTGACAGCAGATCATTCCCGCCGCGCCCGTTGATCGAGTCGCCACCTTCGCGTCCCAGAATGTAATCCTTGACGTTCGTGCCATTGAGCGTCCGGCTGCCGCTGTCGCTCTGGCTGGGGTCATCGGCATCGTTGCCCGTCGCCTCGACATTGTCGCCGTCCGCGTCCAGACCGTTGCCCATGATCACCTTGGATCCGTTGAAATACCGGCTCAGGGGGTCTTGGGCGACAGCCAGCGCGTTTTCATAATATAGTTTACTTTCGTGCTGTAACCCTACGGCATAATTGGTGTTTCTCCAGTTCAGGCCGTCTGGCAGAATGTCCAGATTGGGCATTTCAAAGACAAAGCTGTCCCCGTCCGGATGTTCGTTGTTCAGCAGGACGGTGGTCGGTAGCCACCACCGTGCCAATTGCGGTCGCACCACCAGATCTCCATCATGAGAGACCAGCGTGTAGTCGCTGAGGTCCACGTTCTTGATCATGTCGGGATGCAGCCCCGCAGACCCCACGGCGACCGCAGCCACATCGACGCGCCCCGAGACGCGGTCACGGTCCTCCATCATGAAGGCATCGACCATCGACCCGCCAAGGCTGTGTCCCGTCACCACCAGCTGGTCCACTCCGTTCGACCGTGTGTTCGCATAGTCGATGACCGCATCCAGCAGCGCGTCGAAGCCCGCGTAGTAGGCTTGCAGCCCGCTCTTGGTGAAAGCCTGGCCTTGCACGGCGTTGGAAATGTCGTCGGTGCCTCGGAAACAGAGGACGAGCGTCTTGGTGCCATCGGGCAGGACGGTTTCGGCCACCAGCGCCTGCGCGTCATAGTCGCCGTCACCGGTGGCGCCGCTGAACAGACCGCCCTTGCCATAGCCGCCCGATTTGCCTGCAACCGCCAGTTCCAGCACGTCCCACCCGATGGTAGAGAGGTAGCTGTCATAGCGATCGTCCAAGCCATTGTCGCCAGAGCCGCGATAGCGCGACGGCAATCGGTCTTCGCCATATACGAGATGAGAGAAAAGGCTCGCCTGAGCCAACACAGTCGGACTGACCATTCCAAAAACCTGTTAAACAAAAATACATTTTAAAACTGCTGGCATTTGCCAAACGCGCCCCCGAGGGTACTGGGTTCATCCGGTTCGGGAAGTGGGAAATGCCCTGACTTCCCCCCGCGGATCAGGGTTTTTTGCGGTTATGGCGCGAATTTTCCCGTGATCTGTCGGTTGGGCGGGGCTGCGATGATCAGGGAGTTTTCGGCAGGGTTAAGGGTGAATTAATCATTAAAGCAGCCATAGTCCCTAAGAATTTGACGGAATTGATACCGATTTGGCGACAATTTAGGGCGTTGAACCGGCGAGGACTCGGCGGCATCAAACAAAGCGCACCAAAGATATAATAATGTCGGACATGGGTCCGTTGAAAAGGACGTAACCTTTTTCGCAACAGATCAAGCGCGGAGACCGGAAATGAGAGGTCGAGTCACTTCAAAGTCTATGCCGAAATCAACTCGGGCCATTCTTGCCGCGCAGAGCACCGCGGTGATTGCAGCGGACGTCCAGATCCCGGGGGGGATCGTTGGCCCGCGCCCGCTGTATGATTATCGGACGTTGATCGCTCTCCCGAGCCCGCAGCTTTTCCGCAACGAGCGCCGCAAATTCCCGCGGGTTCCGGTCTCTGCGTCATTGGTGTTCGGGCGCTTCAATCTGCCGGTCGAGGATATCAGCGGCACGGGGATCAAACTGGCCGAAGGATGCGTGAAGGCCGAGATTTCATTGCGTCCCTTCGAGGCGGAACTGTTCTTTGTGGTCGGCGAGACGCTGTTCAGACAAAGGCTTCTGACAGAGTTCGTGGACCGCGAGGCACCGCGTCCCAGCCGTTTGCACACCCGTCTCGTGATCGACAGCGCAGAGCCGTTGCGAGCGCGTATCTGACTACGTCCGCAAGCGTCGGGGATGCGGGCAGGGCCATCTGGTGACCCTGCCAAGATGCGCCTAGAACAGGGTGTCTTCGGCAATCAGACCCGCGAGGGCACCAGAGAAACCAGCGTTGTAATCCGTCGCGACTTCGTTCTGGACATAGTCCGTGCGGCTGTCCGTGTAGTTGCCGTTTTGATCCGGTCCGCCGACCAGAGCCCCCGTCAGGGTGTACAGATTGTCCGCACTGCTGCCGACATTGGTCGTGCCAGAGGCCCCGCGGTGATGGGGATTCAGCGGATAGAGATCCCCGAACCCGATCACATAGCTCTGGCCGTCGGGGTTGTCCCCTAGCATGTAGTCGATCTGGTCCGTGGCAAAGTCGAACAGATCGCTCGCATAGAGGTCATCCCCCAACTCTTGCGCCAGATTGGCCCGCTCTACCGCGACAAAGGCCATATTCGCCGCATAGCGGTTCGACCCCCATGTATCGAGCCATGCCAGACCGTCGTTCGTGTCGGTGCCGGGGGTGCGGGCGATGTTGTTGATCATGTGGTTTAGATGGGCATCCACATCGTCGATATAGGCGCTGTCCTGCGTGGCGTTTGCCAGCAGCATCGTGACGCCGTTCGCCTTGTCGTCCCAGCCGAGGGCCCAATAGGGTGATCCGCCAGAGTAATAGCTTTCGGCCAGCGCCAGATAGCTGGCGTCGCCCGTTGCCTCATAGAGCCATGCCGCCCCCCAAGACAGCTCGTCCTCGTAGCCGCTCCAGCTGCGGTAAAAGTTGCTCGCGTCCTCGATCGCGTCGGAATAGCTGCCCTGATAAGCTTCGGCAAAGTCATAGAGCTGGATTGCCGTTTCTAGCAGTTGGTCCGCATAGGCCGTGTCCCCCGCGTTGCGGAACACGATCGAGGCAGAGGCCAGTGCGGCGGCGGTTTCTGCTGTGACCTCAGTGCCGGGGTTTTCTGCGGTGACGGCATAGGTGGGCCGTTCCATCGTCATATCCTCGGGGGCGCCCCAGTATCTGTGGTCGATGTCGCCGTCCCCAACCTGCGCGTAGAAGATATCGTCGCTCAGGTCTGCGGTGCCGTTGTCGTCATAGCAGCGCAGGAAATAGTCCGTGACCCAGCCCAAATGGTTCAGGATGTCCTGTGTCGCGCCTGCGGTCTCGTAGCCATCCGCATAGTCGATCGCGCCCCACGCCAGCATGGTGGCCGAAGACGCCATGGGGAAGCCGAATTTGACGTGGTCTCCGGCATCGTACCATCCGCCGGTCAGGTCCACGCCCACATCTGCCCCGTCGGTCAGCGCACTGTCGCCGCGCCAGTCCAGAGGGTAGTCGTCGGGCAGGGCGCCAGAGTACTGGGCATAGTAGAAATCCATCGACATATCGAGGACCTCTGCATAGTCCGCCGTGTCAAACGGAGAGGCCGAAGTTTCTGTGGTGTCGTCTGTGTTCGTTTCGGTACCGGCGTCTGTCTCGCCTTCCGTCTCGCTTCCGGTATCTGTGTCAGGGTCCGGATCGGGGGTGCCGCCTGTGTCCGTCGTTTCTGACAGGCCGTCGACTTCGACCGTCAGGGTCAGGCCGTTTGTGGGCACGGTCCCGTCTGCGCTAAAGCCGAATGACTTGGTCTCGCCGGGTTCCAGATCGAGCGTCCACTCTGCGGCATCGAAAACCACGTCGCCGTCGTCTTCGTTCGTAAAGGTCGCGCCCCAAGCTTTGCGCACTGTGAAACCGGGCGAGTCCAGCAGGATCGCAAAGGCGGCCACGGTGGCGTCGGTGTCATTGGTGATCGTTATCTCGCCGTTGAAGCCGGTGCCCCATTCGTAGGTGATCTCAAAGCTGGCGTCGGGCAGGTTTGTCGGCTCAGCGCCGCCGGTGACGGTGTCTTCGCCCGTGGGAGGGGCGTCATCACCCGTGCCTGTATCTTCGCCTGCCGGGACGGTGTCATCGCCGGTGCCCAAGGTGTCATCGCCTGTGGTCGTGGTATCTTCGCCGCTTCCGATAGTGTCCTCACCGGTCGGAACGGTGTCGTCACCTGCGGGGACCGTATCCTCGCCCGTGCTGATTGTGTCCTCTCCGGTCGAGGGGGTGTCCTCTCCGGTGTCTGGGGTGTCGCCTGCCTCTGCCTCTTGGCCAAGGACATAGGTCACGCCGTCGATGATGGCGGAATAGGTGATGGTGGCTTCATCAGGGACCGTGCCTTTGCCCTTGAACCCGATCGAGACGTCCTGACCGGGGTTCAGGTTGTCGCCATAGCCGCTGCCCATGATGACCAGATCACCATTGCCGTCCACATAAGAGCTCGCCCCCCATGTGCTGGAGACTGTGAAACTCGGGTCCGAAATCCGTATTTCCACGTTTTCAAGGACTTGGTCGGTGATGTTGTCGATGTCGATATAGGCCGTAAAGCCGCCGTTCCAGACATTGCCTTGCCGCCATGTGATGCTCGGCAGCGCGACGCTAGCGGTGTCGTCCGACCCTTCGGAAACGGTGTCCTCGCCGGTGCCGAGGGTGTCCTCTCCGCTGCCCGTGGTGTCTTGGCCTGCGTCTACGGTATCGTCCCCGGTCGCGATGGTATCCTCGCCACTGCCAACGGTGTCATCGCCCGTGCCTGCCGTATCCTCACCGGCGTCGATGGTATCGTCGCCCGTCCCGACAGTATCCTCACCGGTGTCGGAGGGCACGGTGTCGTCAGCATCGCTGCTATTGTCTTCGCCGATCACATAGGTCACGCCGTTGATGACCGCAGTGTAGGTGATCGTCTCGTCAGCGGGTACCGGACCGTTCCCGTTGAAACCAACCGAAATCGCCTTGTCCGCGTCCAGTTCCAGACTGTAGCCCGCGCCGCTGATCATCAGACTTCCATCGTCCAGCACAGACTGGGTGGCGCCCCAGATGTTGGAGATCGAGAACGCCGGATCGCTGAAGATGATCTGGAAATCCTCCATGATCTGACCAGTGATATTCGCGATGTCGATATAGGTGGTAAAGCCGCTGCTCCAGACGGACCCTTGCCGCCAGTCAAAGGTGGGCAGGGTCAGGTCGGCAGGGGGCGTTTCCGTGCCGGTGTCGCCACCGGTGTCATTGCCCGTCTCGTCATCGGTCGCTGGCTGATCATAGGGGAGGGTCGGCTCGGCCCCCGTATCCGGAGAGGTTTCGACGCTGGCCATCGCCAGCAGGTCGTCATCGTCAAACGCGGTTCCCGCAAAGACAAAGTCCTCGACCTCTCGCACCAGAGTGCGGCCGGCAGCCGTGGTCAGATAGATATCGGTCCCGTTGGCGCTGATCGCGTAGTCGTCCAGTGACCCCTCGAGGATCAGTGTGTCGGTTCCGGCGCCGCCATTCACTGTGTCGTCCCCTGCGGAGCCGTAGATCACGTCATTCCCATTGCCGCCGCTGATATAGTCGTCGCCTGCCGCGCCGTGGGCGGTGTCATTGCCCCCGACCATCCAGAGCTGCGCGCCTTCGGCGCGGGCGTAGGCTTCGTCGCCTTTGCCAGAAGCGACCAGCGTGCCAAAGGTGATCGGGTTTGTGGTCGGGTCCGTCGGAGCGCCATAGCGCTCTCCTTGGTTGTAGAAGGTCGCCCACGCCATGTAACCCTGTTCGACCTCGTCGCGGATCATCTCGTCAACGACCACGGTGTTGTACTGGTCGCGTCCGCCGTGGAAATTGATATCCCGATTGGTTGATGTGACATGCACTGTGTTGTTGCTGGCCGTGGTGTAGCTGGCAAAGAGGACGGCGTGGCGGGTGTCATAGATGCTCAGGTCCGAAAAATCGCTTTCGAATACGTCCCTGATCCAGACCGCATAGCCATTGCCGCCCGCGCCCTTGTTCAGGGTGCCGTCCATGGTGAAGTCATCCAAATGGGCGTCGATGCTGCCCGCAAAGGTGATCCCGTGACTGATCCCGTCTTTGATCCCGATGTTGCTGAGGGAGGCTCCTGCCGTGCCGCCAACCATGATCATGGTCTGCCCCTGACCGGAACTGTTGTAAAAGGCCCCCGGATCGGCCTCACCGTATGGGCCGACCATAGTGAAACCGGACAGGGTGTTGCCTTCGATCAGGGGGCGGGTCTGGACTTCGGTGATGGGGGGGGCGAAGTCAAAGGTCAGGGGGGTGTCGAACCCGACCGTGTCCCCGTCTACGGATGTGACCTCGACCATGATGGTGCGCAGAGGATTGCTCTTCTTCCATTCGGTGTCGCCGATCTCAGTGAAATACGCGGCGGTGTTGTCGGCTGCGATGTAGATGTAATCGCCCACCTGAATGTTGTGCCCTGCGGCCACGGTGATCTCGGTGTCCCCGACAGAGGCAGCCTCGGCCAGTGCGTCGGTCGCGGCGATGTCTGTCTTGTAGAGCTCCAGCCCCAGAACAATGGCCGGGTCCGACCCGATGGCAGAGGTGACTTCGATGATCGTCTCACCGCGTCCCTGACCGATCAGCGAGACGTTGCTCTGGTCGAGTGTGACAGTCCGGTCAAATTCATAGGTGCCCGCCTGCAGAACAAAGGTCGTGCCCTCGCTGGCAGCGTCAATCATGGTCTGGAGGTCGGCGGCAGTCGTCCCGAGGGGGACATCGATGAAGGTCTCGCTCATGGCAGTCCTCTGCTATGTCATCAGGTGGGCCGCAACACAGCGCAGCCATTCGGGCGCCTTTTGGGGCCCGTGTCCGGAACGTTCTCCGGCTGTATTCTTGATTCTTCGCTATTTCGCCTTTCTCTTAACATTCACCTATAGTTGTACCAATTAGGGATTCCGGTCGTTCCGCGGGCTGCTTTTGCTATTTTGTAAGTCTGGCTTTTGTGCGCAGGCAGGGGGCGTTTCCAAAGGGCGGACCAGAAGCCTAGCAAAACAGGGGCCTCAGACGAATGAGCGAGATGGGATAGGCATTGGGCCATCCGAAGGTCTCCGAAATTGGTTAACCGGACTGGCCCTATATTTTTGTCGGGCTCTAGCGGAAGTTTGCTTGTTTTTCAGACAGTGGGCTCTGGGCGCGGGACATTGATTGCCATTCAGCGCACACCGCGCCACAAAATTGAAAGAAAAGGGCCTGAAGGCGATGTCGCGCAGGCCTGTCACGCGCTCAAAGGAGCACGAAAATGAGACTGAGCAGACGTCAATTTACCCTATCCGCAGCTGCGCTTTCGTTGGGGGCCTGTGCGCCAGCCTATCAGCAAGTGCCAAGCCGGACTGCCCGCGTCGCCGAGGGCATGCGCCCTGTGCCGAACGCGGCCTATGCAAACTGGGTGGCCGGATTTCGCGGGCGGGCCGTGGCGCAGGGGTTCTCTGGTGGACTGCTGGACCGCGCCTTTCGCGGCACGGGGTATTTGCCCGGCGTGGTCGAACGCGACCGCAATCAGACCGAATTCAAGCGCTCGCTCGAGGACTATTTGTCGATCGCCGTTTCCGATGAGCGGGTGGCCAAGGGCAGGGCAGCCTATGCCCGCCACCGCAGCACCCTGTCCGCACTGGAGCGGGAATACGGCGTAGACAGCGCCATCATCACGGCGATCTGGGGGCTCGAGAGCTTCTACGGGGAACGTCGCGGCGATATTCCGGTCATTTCCTCGACCTCGACTTTGGCGTTTGACGGTCGGCGCGGAGCGTTCTTTGAAAAGCAGCTGATTGCGGCCCTCAAGATACTGGATCGCGGACAGGTCGCGCCGCAGAATTTCACCGGCAGCTGGGCCGGAGCGATGGGGCACACACAGTTTATCCCGACCTCCTATCTGGCCTTTGCGGTGGATTTTACCGGTGATGGCCGTGCCGATATCTGGGCCGAAGACCCGACCGACGCTCTGGCCTCGACGGCGGCTTATCTGGCTCGGAACGGCTGGCAGCGCGGGCTGCGCTGGGGGGCAGAGGCGGGACCGAACGCATCGGCGGGGACGATCATCCAGCCCCAAGCGGGCGGGCCGCGTTTCGCGGTCACGGCCAACTTCCGCGCGATCAAGCGGTACAACAACTCGGACGCCTATGCGATCGGGGTTGGCCATCTGGCGGACCGCATCGCAGGGGGCAGTCCGCTGCGCGGGCAATTCCCGCCCGATGCCAATGGCTTTACCAAGGACGACCGCATCGCCCTACAGCGAGGCCTGACCGCGCGAGGGTTCGATACTGGCGGGGCGGACGGTGTGTTCGGTGCCAAGACAGAGGCCGCTATCAGTGCGTTCCAGCGCAGTCAGGGCCTACCGGTGACGGGGCAGCCTTCGCTCGATCTGCTCGGACGGCTCTGACACTGCGCTCTGAAGAACAGGCTCTGCGCGAAGCGGCGACTTGGGACGCGGGGCCGGTGCCATTAGCTAGGGGGCCTAAGTAACAGCAGTTCTTTCAGAGGTGTGTCATGAAAAAGATCGGTTTTCTGTCCTTTGGCCATTGGAACCCCGAAGCAGGGTCGCCTCTGAAAACGGCGGGCGAGACCCTGCTCCAGTCCATTGATTTGGCCGTTGCCGCCGAAGAACTGGGGGTCGACGGGGCCTATTTCCGTGTGCACCACTTTGCGCGTCAGCTTGCCTCTCCGTTTCCGCTACTGGCGGCGGTCGGGGCCAAGACCTCCAGGATCGAGATCGGCACCGGCGTGATCGACATGCGCTACGAGAACCCGCTCTATATGGTCGAGGATGCGGGCGCGGCCGATCTGATCTCTGGCGGGCGGTTGCAGCTGGGGATCAGTCGGGGATCGCCGGAACAGGTGCAGGACGGCTGGCGCTATTTCGGCTATCAACCCGCCGAAGGCGAGGATGCCTCTGACATGGCCCGCCGCCACGCCGAGATTTTCCTCAAACATCTGGATGGCGAAGGCTTTGCCGAGCCCAACCCGCAGCCGATGTTCCCGAACCCGACGGGTCTGCTGCGACTGGAACCCCACTCCGAAGGGCTGCGCCGCCGGATCTGGTGGGGCTCTGCGTCCAATAGTACCGCGATATGGGCAGCGCAGATGGGGATGAACCTGCAGAGCTCGACGCTCAAGGTCGACGAAACCGGAGAGCCGTTCCACATCCAACAGGCCAAACAGATCCGCGCCTATCGCGCGGCGTGGAAAGAGGCCGGTCATGATTACGAACCGCGCGTGTCGGTCAGCCGGTCGATCTTTGCCCTGACCAATGACATGGACCGCGCCTATTTCGGTCGGAGCAAGAGCGACGACCAGATCGGCTATATCGACAATTTCCGCGGTATTTTCGGTCGCGGTTATGCGGACGAGCCGGAGCGTCTGATCGCGCAACTTCAAAAGGACGAAGCCATCGCCGAAGCCGATACCCTGCTGCTGACCGTGCCGAACATGCTGGGGGTCGACTACAACACCCATGTGCTAGAGAGCATCATGACCCACGTCGCGCCCGCCATGTGGTGGCGGGGCGACTAAGGGCAGGGTCAGGCGGCGGTTAACCCTGCCGCAGGTTGCGATCCAGCAGACCGGTGAGCCCGTGAATGCCCTTCATCATGGGCACGGGCTGACCGACGATCTCTGCTAGCTCGACCAGCGCCCCGAGGATCGGGCCAAGCTCGATGGCGCGTCCGGCCTCGACGTCTTGGAGCATCGAGGTGCGGATCGGGCCGAGTTTGCGCGTGGTGGCCATGCGGCCTTCGATGTCGTCGAACCCGTCCAATCCGATCCGCGCCCCCAGATCGGCCATTTCTTTCATCATGGTGTGGATCACGCTGTTGGCGCCGGGGTCATCGTGCAATTGCGCCGCATCCGCGCGAGACAGGGCGGACA
Source organism: Donghicola sp. (assembly GCA_964224285.1). Taxonomy (GTDB): domain Bacteria; phylum Pseudomonadota; class Alphaproteobacteria; order Rhodobacterales; family Rhodobacteraceae; genus Donghicola. The sequence goes on from CAXQKF010000400.1 coordinate 18,518, forward strand.
GGGGATTCATATTCGAGTTGCCCCAGAGCTTGGTCCAAACTGCGTGGTGGATTTCCTCTGTCACAGCGACCGGAATGCCGCCCCGTTGCAAAATTTCCGCAATTTGGGGCAGGGCGGCTGGCTGGCCGCCAAGGATGACCTTGTCGGCTTTGACCAGTTGGATGTGACCGGGGGCGGCGACACGGCTGGCGGCGTGTACCACGTTACAGACAACCTGATTGGCAGGCATCAGGCGGGCCAGCGTGCCATCGGGGTCCACCGACGTCAGGGTTTTCCCCTGCGCAGGGCCGCCGAAATCGGACAGGAACCAGAAGGGCAGGCCGTTTACGGCGGGCATGACCAAGGTGTCCGGTGTCACAGCCTGTGAAATCACGGGCGCAAGGGCGGGCAGGTCATGCGCCTTGACCCCCAAGAGCAAGAGATCGGCACCGCGCAGGTCCGAAGGATCATCGGTGGCCGTGACCGGAAACGTCTCGGTGCTGCCATCGGCCTCGAGCTTCAGCCCGTCGCTGCGAAGGGCGGCGAGAGAGGCGTTGCGGGCAAGCACGGTCGCTTTGGCGCCGCCTTCGACAAAGCCGGCCGTCAGCCATCCCCCGATGGCACCTGCTCCGATGACCGAAATTTTCATGCGCTACTCCTCCTTAAATGCGCTGGCACTAAAGCACAGTGCAGGGGCAGACCCAATGGCGTCCTGCCCTCAGAGGAACAGAAAATCGCTCTCTGTTAGATCGGTCAGCGCAATGCCGTCGAGGGTGATTTGCGCGTTGCCAAAGGACAGGGTGCTGCCAGTCGCCGTCTCGGAAAAGATCAGGTCGTCAAAGGACTCCGCCCCTGATTTGATCACCACAAGATCGCGGGCGGTTCTGAAATCGGTGATGTGGTCCGCGCCCGCATTGGCGTTAAAGATAAACCGGTCCCGTCCGCCGCCGCCGGTCAGGATATCATCGCCCCCGCCACCGGTCAGCTTGTCCTTCTGGCCGCCACCAACCAGAGTGTCGTTGCCCGCACCGCCGAACAGCTTGTCGCGGCCTGCGTTGCCCATCAGACTGTCATTTCCGCGATTGCCCACCAATCGGTCGCCGCCGAGCAGCCCCGATAGACTGTCATCCCCGTTGCCACCGACCAGCTTGTCCTTGGCGGCGCTGCCGCTGAGGGTATCGTTGAAATCGGTGCCGATCAGCCGTTCGATCCGGGTGCCGTAGTTGATCGAGAACGTCCCCGCATCCGTGATCAGGTCGCTCGTGGTGCCCACGCGGGACAGAACGCCGGGGGTGAGGCTTGCGTTGGCTGCGGCGGTTGCCGAGGACAGGTCAATCGTGTCCTTGCCCGCGCCATCCCAGATCAGAGGGTCATTCAAGCGTGTGGTCCGGTCCTGAGAAAACGCCCCGATCTGACCTAGATCGTAGGTGTCATTGCCCGCCCGTTGCGACGTGTCCACCCCATAGAGATACTGCATCGCCGCGGTGTCAAAGATCTGCAGGGCGTCCTGCCATGCAGAATGCCACGAGCCAAACAAAGAGGTGCCAGCGCGCTCTGACGCGAGGGTCAGGTGGCTGAGACCGGCCGCGTGCATCAGCTCTTGCATGTAGATGTAGCCGTTCTGGGCCAGTCCTTCGGGGCTGTCGTAGACGGCGTCGTAGGCCAGCGTGATCACCGGTGTTTCGTACCAGGTCCGGCCATAGACCCCGCCCGGATCGGTATGATCACTGACGGCGATCAGAACGTCCGCGACGCTTTGATCGACGAACTGGAAGTTCAGGCCGCTGGCATCGGCGACGGCCGCCAGATTGGCTTCGACGGTGGCTTTTTCCGCGTCGGTAAAGGCGCGCAGGGACTCCCCATAGGGGTTTGTGCCACTCTCCAGATAGGCGATGCCCGCCGTTTCCGATTGCCCCGGTGTCGCACTGCCCAGTTTCATCGTCGGAGACAGGGCGCTGAGCCAGTAGGGCAGGTCGTCGGGTTGTTGGTTGCTGGGGATGTCATTGAGGCCAGTGGTCATCACAGAAACGAGGCTCCGGTAAAATGGATTTGGTCAGTTGAAATGCAGTCCCTCGGGTGTCCCGTTTCCATCGGGGGTCTGTCAATTCCAGTTTATCCGTGCCAGCTGCGGGTTTTGCCTCCGACTTCGGGAAGGAAACAACGGCAAAAGGGGCGCCCGACGGGCGCCCCTTTCAAGGCTCTACCTGGAGTGGGCCCCCTAGCGGATCGAGACAAAATCTGTTTCGGCGCGAGGTGTTCCGTAGTGCGTTGCCAGCTGTAGCAGCTGGGCTTCCGTGAGCGGCTTGTTAATAAACGCGGACAAAATTCCGCAATCCCGCGCTGCGCGCTTGTCCGCTGCATCTATGGAAGACGTCAGCATGATCACGCTCACGCGGGAAAACTTGTGGGCTGCTTCTGCTTCGAGCAGGCGCAGCAATTCGATGCCATTCATGATGGGCATATTCAGATCGACGAAGATCACGTCGTAGGGCAGGACCTGGCAGGTCGCCAGGTGATTGTAGGCTTCGATCGGATCGTTGATCACCTTGCTACAGCGCACGACAGGTGAGCGCTTGCACACGCGCTGGAACAGGGTTGTTTCGATCTCGTCGTCGTCCACGAAGAGTACCGATCCGAGGGTATTGGGTAGAGTTATGACGATTGCCTCCCTACGATATCCAGATAGAAACGGCTGCCACCTTCGACGGGCGCTTCGGCACCGATTTCGGCACCATGGTTTTCCGCGATCTTGCGACAGATCGACAGGCCAAGGCCCGAACCGGGTACGTCCCGTCGCAGGTGGAGACGCGTAAAGGGTTGGAAGACCCCGCTCAGTTGATGGGGGGGGAGGCCCGGTCCATCATCCGAAACGCTCAGGCGGACCACGCCTGCTTTGGGCTGGTCTTCGGTTTTGATTTTGACGGGTACGGGTCCGTTCAGACTCCCGAACTTGATCGCGTTCTGGATAAAGTTCTGAAGCACGACCCGCAGTTGAGAGGGCTGCGCGATGATGTGGTGCTTGCAGTCGATCTCGATCGTTGCCTGTTTCTCTTCGATCAGGCAGCGCAGGTCATCGCACACCGCAGTGGCGGCCTCGAAGCAGGACACGGGCTGGAAGCTGTCATCGGCGCACTCTGCATGCAGGAAGTAGCTGCGCATGTCCGACAGCAGCACGAGCATCCGTTTGATGCTGGCATCGCACATTTCGGTCAGTTCGCGCGCGTCTTCCAGATTGCCGTCCGAGATCGCATGCTGCACCTCGACCAACGCCGAGGACGTGGTCTGCAGGGGCGACGCCATGTCATGCGACATGCTGTAGATAAAATGCTGGAGATCGCTGTTGATGCGGTTCTCGCCGTTGCGCTTCGGCCCCGAGGTTGCGGCATCCTTGAAGGCCTCGACCGAAGAAGTCGAGGTCAGGTCGCGCAACACGCCGAGCATCCGGTGGGGTTCCCCATCGGCGTCCCGCGTCATCAATCCACGGCAGCGGAAATGGGTGATCTCGCCTTCCTTGTTGGCAAAGCGAAGCACCTGATCATACCCGTGCGCGCTGGTTGCCAGCTCGTCCATATTCAGAGAGGCCGCTTTGGACAGGTCTTCATCAAGGACAACATCCAGAACGGTCTGACGGGTGTGCGGTTGCCCTGCGGGGTCAATGTGCAGGGCGTGCCAGAAATCGTCGCTGATCCAGAGGTTCTCGGGCTCTTTCAGATCCCAGTACCAGAGACCGTCGTTGCCTTCGTCAATTACGAATTTCGCAACAGGATTGTCTGCCGCCAGGCAGGCGAGGAGCTCTTCCTCGAGGTGGTGTTTTGGCGGCGTGGTGTGTAACATTTTTTATCTCATTGGGGCGGGCTCAAATCATTCGAGCCTTAGAAAAGAGGCCCAGAAGTCGGGGCTCGCACCTCCCCATCTTCTGGACCTTTGCTTGGCCTGAAGATGGGTTCAATTGCGACCATTCGCAAGAGCGCAGCCCCTTACCTCGATGGCCTGACTGACGCGGCTAAATGAATGGATTTGGCATGTGTTTTGCGGCGCAAATCGGGCTATTCCAAAGGATGGTCTTTGAGTAAATATTCATATTAAACAATATTTTGGGGGTATGTGTCGCAACGGTTTTTTCTATTGCGGGCAAAGAAGATAGCGCCATCATTTGGATGACCATATCTTTTTTATGCAAAGCCGCATTTGTCATATTTGCACGCATAGGTTTTCGAGAAATCCCGCCGTTCCCGCGTGAATCAGGCGTTTCCAAAGCGCCTTGGATTCGGAGCTTTGGGTCGACGTGTGGGGCGGTTTTGAGGTCGTAGGATCGGGGTCCGAATGTCATCAGTTGGTCTCGATTTGTGCCCAGTCGCAGCGGCGCAGGGAGGGCTGTGCATTCTCTCAGGATTGGACACATTATGATCCAGTCGGGGTCACACGGGGACGCCGCGGAAACAGAGCAGGGGCGCGCCGACTTTCAGGTGGGTCGGGAACGCGTGGGCCGGGCTGACCTGCTGCCCCAAGGTGGCGGGGCAATGACCCTGAATACACGCACTGGCTGGTGCTGCGATGTGCGTTTCTTCCGCAGAGATGATATTCAAAGAGTGGGATCTGGCCTAACGGAACCAAAGGACGGCTCGTGCGCCACCAATTACTAAAACTGACGAAAGTGAAGCGTCGGATTGCGCCGGAAATTATGCGGTAAGGAAAACCATACCCTGCAAAACCTGTCATTCCACAGGCCATAGTTGAGGTGAATCACGGGCGCGTGATATCTGGCATTTGTGTAATAATTACATGTTTTTAAGAGGGTCAGTTAAATGAGTGTGACATTCGTCAAGCCAACATTCGATGTCTATGACGGTGACGGGTATCTCTGGGATATCAATGGCGACGGTTCGATTTATGACGGAACCGGAAATGCCTTTAATACCGCAATGGACAGCTACGACCTCGAGACCAGCCGCTATTTGACGGTCACATCAGGTCAATTCTTTTCAAACCAAACCTATATCACCTACTCGGGTATTATGACCCAGCGCCAGGTCTATGTCTCTCAGAGTGAGGGGTATGCGCGCTTTTACGACTATGTGCAGAACCTGTCGGATCAGGCGGTTAGCTACACCTACGAAGTCGATACGCGCTTTGGCAGCAGCTATAACACCGTCTTTGCCACGTCGAATGGCGATGCGGCCGTAACCAGTGCCGACGATTGGGCCGTTGGATACAGCGCCGATGGCAGCACCACGCCTGCGGGCTTTGTCTTCGGGGACGTATCCGGAACCGCGGGCGCGGACCTGACCTACAGCTACAGCACCTTGACCTACGAAGTGACCATCACGCTCGCTCCTGGCGAAGCTGTCGGCTTCCTGAGCTTCGGGGTGCAGGCCGCAACCCAAACCGAGGTCGCGGCCTCTTTGGCCGAGCTACAGGAGCTGCCGACCGAAGCACGGGCCGGTCTGACCGCCGCAGAGATCGAGAATATCGTGAACTGGGACGTTCCCGACATGGCGCTGAACCTCGAAGGCACCAACGGAAGCGACGAGCTGACAGGGGCAAGCACCAACGACTCCCTGCGCGGTCTCAAGGGCGATGACGTTCTGATCGGCGGCGACGGCGATGACATCATGCTGGCGGGCCTAGGCAAGGACACGGTCTTTGGCGGGGACGGGGACGACATCCTGTTCGGGGATGGTTCTATCGTTCAGGTGACCACCAGTGATACGGCCACCGACAACAACGGCGAGCAGTTCTCGATCAGCTTGACCATGGATGACGCGGGCGCGGGCCGGACCACGAAGATTTCGGGCTTCCTGTCCCGTCAGGAAATCACCTCGGAAGAAGTCGATGTGATGTTCGCGATTGATA
>CAXQKF010000401.1:0-3759 GCA_964224285.1 Donghicola sp.
CCCGAGGCCGCCGCACAATAATAGTTTGACGAGGAAGATTGCCATGACGCTTTGCCGCCGCACTGCCTTGACTGCGGTTCTTGCCGCGACAACCCTGCTGGCCGGCTGCGCACAGCAAGAAGTCATCCTGCCCGGAGAGCGTCTGACCCTGCGCGGCGATGCGCCCGCCGTTGCGCCCGAAAATCAGGTCGCGCCGATTTCCTTGCCCGCGGCGCAGAACCTGACCGCATGGCCGCAATCGCAGGCAAATATCAGCAACAACCCCGGCCACCTGAGCGTGAGCTTCCCGCTGGAGCCGTTGTTCGAGGTGTCGATCGGCGCAGGCGAAGACCGCAAGCACCGCATCACCGCGCAGCCGGTGGTGGCGGACAACCGCATCTTTACCCTCGATGCACAGGCGACCGTTCAGGCGACCGCGCCCGATGGCCGCGTTCTGTGGCGTCGTGACCTGACCCCGATCCGCGACAAGGCCGATCAGGCCTCTGGCGGCGGTCTCGCGGCTGATGGCAACGTGATCTATGCGTCCTCGGGCTTTGGCAGCCTGACCGCTCTGGATATCGCGACCGGCCGTGTGCTGTGGAAGCAAGAGCTGAATGCCGGTGGCACCGGTACGCCCACCGTTGCCGGTGATCTGGTGTACTTCGTGTCCAGCGATAACCGTGGTTGGGCCTTGGAGAAAGACACCGGCCGCGTGCGCTGGCAGTTGAACGGGGTAGAGGGCGGCGCCTCTGTGGTTGGCGGCCCTGCGCCTGCCGTGACCGATCAGCTGGTTCTGTTCCCTTTCTCGAACGGTGATCTGGTGTCTGCGTTCCGCCTTGGCGGTGTACAGCGTTGGCGTGCCTCTGTCTCCGGGACGCGCAATGGCAGCGCGCTGGCGCAGATCAGCGCCGTGACCGGCGATCCTGTGATTGATGGCGGCACTGTCTACGTGTCGAACCACTCGGGCCGTCTGGCGGCGCTGAACCTTGATACCGGTGACCGTCTGTGGACCGCCCAAGAAGGCGCCCTGAGCCCCGTGGCTGTGGGCGGCGGCTCGGTCTTCCTGATCTCTGACCGGAACGAGCTGCTGCGTCTGGATGCCAGCGACGGCAGCCGCATCTGGGGGACAGAACTGCCCAACTATGTGGACCGACGCCCCCGCAAGCGGGCGGACGTCTACGCCCATTATGGCCCGCTCTTGGTGAACGGCCAGCTGCTGATCTCTTCGGGGGATGGGGCTGTGCGCAGCTATGACGCGACCAGCGGTGCCTTTACCGGTGGTGCAAATGTCAGCGGCGGTGCTGCAACTGCGCCTGTCGTTGTAAACGGTGTTGCGTATGTTGTGTCGCGCAAGGGCAAACTGATCGCTTTCCGTTGACGCAAATATGCGTTAAGGGCTGCGGCTTGATCCTGACGGAGTCGCTACTATGACATTTTCGCTGGCCATCGTGGGCCGCCCCAATGTGGGAAAGTCCACGCTGTTCAACCGCCTCGTTGGTAAACGACTGGCGCTGGTCGATGACCAGCCCGGCGTCACGCGCGACCTGCGCGAAGGCGATGCGCGCCTTGCGGACCTACGTTTTACCGTAATCGACACCGCGGGCCTCGAGGATGCGACGGATGACAGCCTTCAGGGGCGGATGCGCCGCCTGACCGAGCGGGCCGTGGATATGGCAGACATCTGTCTGTTCATGATCGACGCCCGTGTGGGTGTGACCCCCGTCGACGAGATTTTCGCCGAGATCCTGCGCAAGCGGGCCAAGCACGTGATTTTGGCCGCGAACAAAGCCGAAGGCAACGCCGCCGATGCGGGCGTGCTAGAGGCCTATGCTCTGGGCATTGGCGAACCGATCCGCCTGTCCGCGGAACACGGCGAAGGTCTGACCGACCTGTATACGACGCTGCTGCCGCTGGCCGATGAATATGCGGAACGTGCCGAAGCCGAGGCCCCCGAGACCGAGGTCGAGGTGGGTGACGACGAGGATGATTTCGAGGGCGACGAGAACCTGAAGGTGCACCGCCCGACCGCGTCCAAACCCTTGCAGGTTGCAGTTGTTGGCCGCCCGAATGCGGGCAAGTCCACGCTGATCAACAAAATTCTCGGCGAAGACCGCCTGCTGACCGGCCCCGAAGCGGGGATCACCCGTGACGCGATTGCCCTGCGGATCGAGTGGGACGGTATGCCCATGCGGATCTTTGACACCGCGGGGATGCGCAAGCGTGCCAAGGTGCAGGACAAGGTCGAGAAGCTGTCAGTTTCTGACGGTCTGCGCGCGGTGAAATTCGCCGAGGTCGTCGTGGTGCTGCTGGACGCGGCGATCCCGTTCGAACAGCAGGATTTGCGGATTGCCGACCTTGCCGAGCGCGAGGGGCGGGCTGTGGTCATTGCCGTGAACAAATGGGACATCGAGGACGACAAGCAGGAGAAGCTGCGCGACCTGAAGGAGTCCTTCGAACGTTTGCTGCCCCAGCTGCGCGGTGCGCCTCTGGTTACGGTCTCTGCCAAGACCGGCCGTGGTCTGGACCGTCTGCGCAACGCGATCGAGCGGGCGCATGATGTGTGGAACCGCCGCGTGTCCACCGCGAAACTGAACCGCTGGCTGGAGGGCATGATCTCATCGCACCCGCCGCCCGCGCCGAACGGTCGCCGAATCAAGCTGCGCTACATGACCCAAGCCAAGACCCGTCCGCCGGGATTTGTTGTCATGTGTTCGCATCCTGACAAAATGCCTGATAGTTATTCTCGTTATCTTATCAACGGGTTGCGCGAGGACTTTGATATGCCCGGAACGCCGATCCGTCTGCATATGCGCAGTCAGGGTGACCGGAACCCCTATCAGAACAAGAAGAAGGCGCAGCCTTCGAAGCTGAAGAAGCACTTGGACAAGGGACCGAAGAAGTAAGGTCCGTTCGGGATATGTGGGGCGCGGCCGGGGGCTGTCTGCCCCCGGACCCCCGAGAGTATTTTGGCAAAGATGAAAGAGGGCGCCCCGTGTGGGCGTCCTTTTTTATTGGGCGAAGTGCAGGGCGAAGGTGAGGACGGTCGCCGTGGAGAGGTTGGCCGTGAGGGTGAGGTAGAGATAGGTGCGCGGGAGGTGGCCTGCGATCCGAGCGGAGTGGTGGAGGATGGCCCAGAAGGCATGGGCGAGCAGAGCCAGCGGCAGAAGCAGGGGGCTGATGGTGAGCGATGCCAGTGTCAGGAGTGCGATCACGGGGGCGAAGAGGCGCGGGCGGAACGTGGTGGTCGCGAGAGACAGGAGCAGGACGGTCTGGAGCGCGAGGAAGGCGGCGGCGACCCAGACTGCATGGGTCGGGCCGGTGAGTGTTGCCACGAGGGTGAGGCCGAGCGCGGGTAGGAGGCCTGCTGCTGCGGGCGAGAGGATATGGATCGGGAGGGGAAGCGAAGAAATGTGCATGATTTTCGAATATTTCGGTTCTGGAAACGAGAACGCCCGCGGGCAGTGCCGCGGGCGTTTGGTGTGGATTGGGGCGCTTTAGACCAATTGGCCGTCGGCGCTGAGGGTGGTGCGGCCCCCGAGGTAGGGGTGCAGGACATCCGGTAGTTTGACCGACCCGTCCGCTTGCTGGCCGTTTTCGAGGACCGCGATTAGGCAGCGGCCCACAGCGAGGCCCGAGCCGTTCAGGGTGTGGACGAATTCGGGCTTGCCGCCAGCGGTGGGCTTGAAGCGGGCGTTCATGCGGCGGGCCTGGAAATCACCGCAGACCGAGACCGAGCTGATCTCGCGGTATTTGTTCTGGCCGGGCAGCCAGACTTCGATG
>CAXQKF010000402.1:0-2657 GCA_964224285.1 Donghicola sp.
GGGCGACCCGCTCGAGCGTCTTGCGGACGTTCTCGTTCCCCGGCGACGTGCCGATCAGGCGCCCGCGGGCGGCCAGACTGTCGGCTTGCAGTTCGTACTTCAGCAGGAAGTTGTCACGGCGCAGGTACTTTTGCACCATGCAGCGATTGACCGCGTTCAGGATTTGATTGGACCGGAAGGGTTTGAGAACGAAATCCGAGGCCCCGACCCGCATCGCATGGATCGCGGTTTCCAGAGCGGCGTAGGCGGTCATCAGGATCGCCTCGGCAAAGAGTCCCACACGGCGCTGCTCGGCCAGCCAGTCCAGACCGGACTGCCCCGGCATCACGTTGTCCAAAAGCACCAGATCAAAATGATGCGCGTCCAGCAGGGCGCTGGCCTCTTCGGCACTGGCGGCGGCCATGACCTTCTTGCAACGGGGCTCCAGCGTGCGGGTCAGGTAGTTCCGCATCCCCGGTTCGTCGTCCACGACCAGAATGGACACATGCCGGATGGCACGGTCGATATGAGACTGAGCAGCCCCCTCGGTGGGGGGCTGTTCGGTGGGTTGAGGAATGCTGGTCATCTCTGCCTGCTCTGACTGTTCGGTCTAGTCTAACCGAACCGACGGGGCAGATGTAACCTCGTCGATGCCGAAACCCGCACGGTGCAGGATCTGATCGGCTGCAATGGCGATCACAATGATCCCGACAAAGGCAATGAACATCGCTTTCATACTTTGGACTCCTTGCTCTTATTCTGCCGGATGGGTGTCGTGATGGGCGGGTTTGCCGGTGACTTCTTCGTACCACAGGCCGTGGTGTTCCTTGGCCCATTGTTCATCCACCTGACCACTGCCCATGGCGTCGAATGCACCTTCCATACCGATCGAGCCGATGTAGATATGCCCGATGATCAGCGCCATAAAGAGGAAGCCGACAATGGCGTGCCATGCCTGCGACAGCTGCATCTCTGTGTGGGGCGCAAGGTCTGTCGGCAGAGGCGCCATCCCGATCAGTTGCGGCAGGCCCAGATCATTCATATGGGCGAAGGTCGCCGCGAACATCGGCAGTTCGAACGGGAACAGGAGCGACAGGCCGGACACCGAGATCGACACCCCGAGGAAAACGACCCCCCAGAAGATGATTTTCTGACCGGCGTTGAACTTCTTGGCGGGCGGGTGCACCCCCTTGGAGAACAGGCCACCGCCCACAGCGAACCACTTGAGGTCCAGCTTGTTGGGGATGTTGTGCTTGACCCACATGACGGTAACCATCACCAGTCCCAGCATAAACGCCCACGAGACGTTATTGTGCACCCACTTGCCGCCGATGGCGACGGGGGCAAAGGCCTCGTGTCCGATGAACGGAATGATAAAGAAACGTCCGAACAGTTGCACCAGACCGGTGATCGCCAAGAGGATAAAGCTGCCTGCCAGCGTCCAGTGCGCGAACCGTTCGATCCCCATGAAACGGGTAATGGTTTTGCCCGACTTCTCGCCGTCGATCATGATCCGGCCACGGAACAGGAAGAACAGCACAAGGATGCCGATGGTCCCCAGCAGAAGATAGCCGCCATAGTCCTTGAGCGGCCCCTTGCGAAAGGTCAGCCATGCCATACCCGTGTCCTGAATGACGACCTGCGTCACGGACGTGTCGCCCGCCGGCCCCTTGGCCGAGGCTTTGACGTTCCCCAGCGCATCCAGTTCGTTATAGCGGAAGGCCCGCCAGAAATCCGCATCGGACACACCGCCCAAAGTGCCAAGCTGCCCAGTGGTGGGGGCTGCGGCGTCGGGATTGCCGATGTTGTCACGGCGGAAGCTGTCGTCGAGCTTCTGGTTGTCCTGCCGGCGCAGGATGTCCTCTAGGGTCGGGGCCCCGCCTGTCGCGGCGCGGGGATCCCCGTCTGCCGGTGAGGTCTGGGCCGAAGCCGCACTGGTCAGAACGATGAAAGCCGCCGCCAGCAGAGTTAGAAATCTGAGAGAAATGCGCGCCAGGCCCGAAGGTCCCTGAATTCAGAAGATGCGCCCGCGGACAACAGGTCCGCGGGCACCGTGTGGGTTATGCTGCGCCCGGCAATCAGGGCGCAGCGCGTTCGGATCAGTTGCCGGCCTTCTGCTCGTAAGCAGTGCCCCAGCCCCAAGCGCCAGAGCCAAAGCCGCGGGCCACAACGCGCTCGCGGTAGATCGCGGACACGATGTCGCCGTCACCGGCCAAGAGCGCCTTGGTCGAGCACATTTCGGCACAGATCGGCAGCTTGCCTTCGGCGATACGGTTGCGACCGTATTTCTGGAACTCCTCGACCGAATTGTCGGCCTCGGGGCCACCGGCGCAGAAGGTACATTTGTCCATCTTACCGCGTGATCCATAATTCCCGGCCTGCGGGAACTGAGGAGCACCGAACGGGCATGCATAGAAGCAGTAGCCACAACCGATGCAAAGGTCCTTGGAGTGAAGCACAACGCCTTGGTCTGTCTGGTAGAAGCAATCAACCGGGCAGACTGCCATGCACGGTGCGTCAGAGCAGTGCATACAGGCCACCGAGATTGAGCGCTCACCAGGCTTTACGTCCTGGATGGTCACCACGCGACGGCGGTTAACACCCCAGGGCACCTCGTGCTCGTTCTTACATGCGGTGACACAGGCATTACATTCAATGCAGCGTTCCGCGTCACAGAG
>CAXQKF010000403.1:0-4434 GCA_964224285.1 Donghicola sp.
CTCCCAGCATGGATCGACAACGCGATCGAAACCGATCTGGCGCCCATCGTGCGCTTTGCCCGCACATTGAACCGGGACTTCGATGCAGTCAAAAACGCCATCGAGATGCCATGGAGCAACGGCCAAGCAGAAGGTCAGATCAATCGCCTGAAGACGCTCAAACGCGCCATGTACGGTCGAGCCGGTCCAGAATTGTTGCGGGCGAGAATGCTACCGTTCCGCCACACAGATTGAGGCAGAGCCGAATTAAGGGCTACGTGACACCCCGTGGACAGACGGGGTCAGTTTATAGAGTTGGGCGACCGCCCCATGAAGCCGAAACAGCTGGGCCCGGCGATGCGTGCCGACATAATGCTCGATTGCCCTGCCGACCCGGGAACCACGCTTCCAATCGTCGACCGCGCCTATCGCGATAATGAATTCAACCTGCTGGATGTCGTCTTTGACGAAACGCCCTTGCGTGCCGCGCTGCCGGAATGGGAAATTGCCCTTCCAGCCAATCCGCTTGCCGAACCTGATCTGAACGCGGCCCGTCGTCACGAAATCTTGTTCACCGGGGGTATGATGGGAGCAATGGTCGAGCGCCAGATGGGCCTAAGCCAGTCCGGCAGTATGATGGGCGGAATGATGGGTGGCGTCGTGGGCGGCGGCATGTGGTTCGTCAATGGCGTTGCGGCCGAAGGGCACATGCTCGATCCTTTCCTGACATTGGAGCGCGACGCGAGTCATGTCCTCCAGATGACGAACGCCACGGCCTTCGACCATCCGATCCATCTGCACGGCCACTCCTTCCGCGTCATCAGCCGCGATGGGGTGCCGACCGATTTCCGCGAATGGCAAGATACCGTGCTGATCGCGCCACGCGAGCAAGTGGAAATCGCCCTGGTCGCCGACAATCCCGGAGACTGGATGTTCCATTGCCACATCCTCGAGCACCAGGCGGCCGGGATGATGGGCGTGATCCGCGTCGCATGAGCAGAGGAGCAAGCAGATTGAAATCGATTGAGATTGGATGTCGGCCAAACCGGCGCAAGGTTCTTGCTGCCGTCCTCGGTAGCGGCTTAGCCACGGTGTTGCCAAGGCTTGTGCAGGCTGCAGTCGATGGTGATCCAGCGGCTCTGGCCTTTGATGGTGATACCATCCTGCTGGCAGACCGAGGGTTGTTCGTCAGTGACGATGCCGGCCAGACTTGGACCGCGGCAGAGACACTGGGGAACGTGCTGTCGCTGGCGACCCATCGCGACCGGCCCGGCCGTGTGGTTGCGGGGTTGGCCGAGGGCGGTGTCAGCATTTCCGAAGACGGGGGCGCTTCGTGGCGTATCTTTGAAGCTAGGCTGCCTGACGGAGAAATCACTGCCTTTGCTATCGCCTCGCGGAACCCGGACATGATCTATGCCTCGCTTCGCGGCGACGGGTTGTGGAAGAGCGAAGACGCCGGTGCAACCTGGTCGCTCGCCATGGACCGCCCCTGGCTCGACGACGCAGAGCGGGAACTTCTTTCTCTGGCTTCGGTCGAGCTTGAGACCGGCATGGGCGGGATCTGGATCTATGCGGGCACCGAGGTTGGCCTAACGCGGGTGCCCGATTGCTTTTGTCGCTGGCAGGACGTGCAGCCAGGCAATGCGATGGACGCATTGGTTGCGGGTGAAGCCCCACCGTCCGAAGCGCCATTGCCAGGAGGTGAACCGATCCTGTCGCTGGCCAGTGCCCCCTCGGCGCCGGAAGTGATGTATGCCGCGCTGCGTTCGGGCCTCTGGGCATCGCAGGACGGCGGAGTCATCTGGCAAAAGCGGGCGAGCAAAGCTGCGACCGCTGTTGCGGTTCATCCAAGAGACGAGACCTACATCGCTGCCCTGTTGGGCGGCATCTTGAAAATCAGCCGTGACGGCGGCGCAACCTGGATCGAAACAGGAGAACGATGATGGAGAAAATGATGCAGAGAAGAAACGCGCTTGGTCTGATTGGCAGCGGCATTGTCGGAATGGTGGGCCTGACCACATCGGCCTGGGCGCAAGCGACAGGCGATGTGGCGCCCGGTCTGGCGGGCAGCGAAAGGCAGATCACCATCTGGCGCGATCCGGGCTGCGGCTGCTGTGATGCCTATGGGGATTATCTCGAAGAACACGGCTTTACCGTAACGCGTGTGGATGACCGCGACTTCGACAAACGCTCGGTCGAAGTCGGTGTGCCCGCCCAGGGCATCGGCTGCCACTTGGCCGAGATCGACGGCTACTATGTCAGCGGTCTCGTCCCCGTCGACATCATCGAGCGGCTGCTGGAAACCCGTCCGGCGATAACGGGTATCACCTTGCCGGGAATGCCCGCGAACGCACCGGGCATGGCTGCGGTCAAGTCAGGCACGCTCAGGACCTACGCCTTTGGCCCGGAAGGAATCTCAATCTATGCCGATGAATAAGGGGCCGAAAGATCGATCGGCGAAGTGTACGGTCAGGCGGTCAGTGCACCTCGCTGCCCTAGTGTCCGCGCTCGCGACCACCGGCGTTGTGGTGCTGGCCCAATCGGAACCGGTTGACCCGCGTGTCGAGGGACTGACGTTTTTGGGAGAGCCCGTGCTTGCATCCCAGGTCATGGCAGGGCAACAGCTTTATGCGGACAACTGCGCCAGTTGCCATGGTGCCAGCCTCGAGGGTCAGCCCGATTGGCGTCGTCGTCTTGACACAGGAAGAATGCCGGCCCCGCCGCATGATGACTCAGGCCACACTTGGCACCATTCAGACCGCATGCTTTTTCAGATCACTAAAGGCGGGGTCGGGGCCGTCGTGCCGGGATACGAGAGCGACATGCCGGCCTTCGGAGAGGATCTGACAGACGCAGAGATCGCGGCTATCCTCGTCTACATCAAGAGCACCTGGCCTGAGCGACAACGTGAGTTCCAAGCCGAAGTTTCGGCCAATGACACGGGCGGGTGAAGATCGACAGGGTGTCAGGATAGTATCTTTCGACCAAAACCGATCCACCGGGGGACCAATTCGGCAAATCTGTCCTACTCCGCCCCCTGACTCCCGCTTTACCACGCTAATTCGGACCTGACCTGGTTGGCCGTTAACCCGCCCCCAAGGCAAGCATGTGCTACCAGGGTCGCGTGCATGCGTTCACGAAAATTTGCCCTTGAACCTCTAGCCACTAGAAGTCCTATCTATTCAAGGAGAACATATACCGTTCTTGCCATCAATCGTCGGCGGGAACCGAAAGGGTACGAAATGCTGACAAGACGACACTTCATTCAAACGACAACAGCGCTCTTTTCGGCGACTGTGGCCAACCCTGTGTTTGCCGATAGCTGGCCCACCGAAGCGCAGAAGGCTGAATGGGACGCGCAAGTCAGCCCGCCCGGCTTCGATCCGGCCACGTCAAACCCTTGGGGACTACACCCACGTTTCTTGCCTCAGCGTGTGGACGCGAAGGACGGCCTCGTGCCAGGAGACATCCATGTCGATGCGGTTGCGCGATATCTCTACCACATTGAGGAGGGTGGAACCGCGATGCGCTACGGCGTGGCGATCGCGCGGGGCAACCTCTACGAGCCAGGTGTTTATAACATCAAGCGCAAGGTCAGGTGGCCGCACTGGACGCCGACACAGAACATGATCGAGCGGGATCCTGAAAACGCAAGATGGGCCGACGGGATGGAACCTGGCCCTCAAAACGCCTTGGGATCGCGGGCGCTCTATCTCTATGTCGGAGATCGCGACACCTATCTTCGGATACACGGCACACCCTATCCGAGAAGCATCGGCGGTCGCGCGAGTTCGGGTTGCGTGCGGATGGTTATGGCACACATCAACGAGCTCTATCCGAACGTCGAGATTGGATCGACAGCACATCTTTATTCGGCTGAGGACAGTGTTACCGCGAGAAGTTGAATGAGGTAATTAGCTTTGAGCGAAATGATGTGACGTGCGGGTCGTCGTCACGCTTCCCGCGCGACGCAGATCGGATTGCCGTTCACCGTGCGCAGCGGCAACAAGGTCGTTTCAACGGGGCCGCTGTGTTCGTACCAGTAGCACCCGTCTTCCGGCACCAAGCGCGCGGTTGCAACATCCTGATCCGGGGCAGCCATTGCAATCACAGCTTCGGGAACGTTGCCCGGCTGGTCTGCCGAGTCGCCCGATCCAGTCGGCTGGATTGCGCACCCGGCCGTAAGCGACAGCGCCACTGCAAACATTATTTTTTGCTTCAGCATCAAAACCCGCATCAAGCTTCCTTTCGTGTCTGTTTTTCTTTGCATCGGCTTTTCATGCCTCAAGGCGTGATGGAGCCGGTCGCCGCATCCTCTAGCAATAAAACAAACTGAAATACCACCGTATTTTGCTCTTGAAGCTCTAGCCACTGTAGGGGCTATGTCATGGTAAAGCACCCGAATCCAGAGGTCCATTCATGCCGTCCGACACCCATCGTCACGACCACGATCAC
>CAXQKF010000404.1:0-3851 GCA_964224285.1 Donghicola sp.
CCCGATCATCGGCCTGAGCTGCCCGGCAACCCGGTGCAGATCGCCCCAATCCTTCAGGAACCCGCCCATATTGCGCGCCCAGGACGCGAATTCCGGGCAGGCCTGCATCACAGTCGGCAGATCCAGCGCTGCGCGGTTCTTGCGTACCTCGGCAACCCAGTCTTCCAGCTCCCTGTCAACCTGGTCCTCGGGCTGAGCATTGGGCACCACGGCCGCGACTTCCTCATTTTCTGAGGAATTACGAGTTACAGGATTAAGTTGGTTTGTAATTAGTATATGAGGGTCAGAAATGACCTCCCTGGGGTTCATTCCTTGAGTCTTCTCAGGAGCTTGTTCCTTGGTTTCCGGTGTGTTTTCCACAGGTTGCACGACCTCAGTTGCCTTGAGGTAGGCCGCCTCGACCTGTGCCTGTAGCTCCCTGAACCACGTCAGCAGCCGGGCAAGCTGTTCTGACGCTTCGTGGCGGCGCGGAAGCCGGTCCAGAAGCTCCTCGAAAAGACCTGTGAATTGCGCCCAGGGGCCGCGCAGCACGCTGCTGACGGCCGCCTCGATCCGAGCGCGAATCATACGGCGTGCCACCGTGATTTGGCGCTTCAGGCGCTGACAGAGCTCGCGTTCGGCCTGCAATTCGGCATGAAGCTCCTCGAACTCCTCGACGCGCGCCGACAGCGGCGACAGATCGAAACCATAGGCTTCGACGATGCGCCCCTCGGCGTCCCTGCGGCCCCACCGCTTGCCGTTGGGGCTGTCCTGGAAGGAGATCACGCCGATCTCAGCCAGGCGCCGTGCATGGCGCTTGAGCGCGGAGAGCGAGAAGCCCGTCTGCTCCATCAGATAGGCGTTTGACGCCCAGACAATCGGGCGTTGCCCCTCCTCCCAATCTTGGGCCTGGGTAAAGGCCCCGAGCGTGTCGAGGAGCATCATGTCTCCGGCCTTGAGGCCAATGTAGGCCCCCACCCGCTTCACGGCGACGAACGCCCGCGCCTTGGGTACAGCTACCTGTTCACCGGCTTGGGCAAGCTGCTCTGCGGCAGCGAGACCTGCGGAGGCTTTGCGCCAACCTGAGGGATGCCAGGCGATGGACATACCTCTCTCCTGCTGAGGCACGTATGCCTCAGTTGCTCCAGACGGAGCATCAATGAAATTTTCCATGCTTTGTCAGCAGACAAAGAAATCCCGTTCGCTCAGAAGCGTTTTCTCTTGTGTGGTGATTCGGAGGCTGCTAGATTCTAGGTGTCTAATCTAAGAATTGCGCTCTGCGTAGCAGCCCTCGAAGCTTCGGTTTCGGGGGTTTTCTTTGTTTACCTTTCCTCCTTTCTGCTCGTCCTCACTTGCCCTCGACTGAATTTACATCTGTAAATTCGGCGTAGGATCTCTTGATGATGTCCTCGAGATTGATCTCAAGCCAGTTTGCGAACTCGGCGCTTGCGCCGGACTTCTTCACCGACAGTGACAGGCTGCCGCGACCTGCCTTGATGACGACGCCGTCCAACGGCGTAATCTCTTGAGGACCGCTGACCCCTTTCGTTCCGCGCTTGTTTGCTTCCTTGATCAGCGCTTCCAACCGTTCATCAGACGTCAACGAGGCACTGATCTTAGTCAGCAGGTCGAGCGCGACTTTCTCGGTAAGTTTCCGCTCGAGGAATAGCTCGGCCAGGTCCGTCCACCTCGGCCGACCGGACTTGGGCGCAGCGCCTATCAGGTCGCCGACTCTGGACGGGACATTCTGGGTCACCTTCGTCAGGTGTGAATGCCCTGAGGCGGAAAGGTTCAATACCTGGCGCACTGTCGCGCTTTCGTGACCCGCGGCTTGAATAGCCTCTGCAAAACGCGCCTTCTCGTAGAACGAGAGGTTGCGACGTGCTGCATTCTCCAGCCCTTTAGCCAACAACGCCGTGGCGTCATCGACATCCTGAACGTTTGCACGCACCTTGATGCCGAGCTCCCGGCACGCCTTCAGACGGCGGCGGCCATAGATCGCCTCGAAGCGCCCCTCGGCAGCCTTGGAGCGCCGAACGAGGATTGGTACCTGCTGTCCGCCTTCGCGGATGCTGTTCTTGAGCGCCTCAAAACCCTCATCGTCATCCTCGGCGTTTACAGCTGTAAACTCATCCAGTCGGTCTTTAGGCCCCCAATCATCGATCAGACCAGGATCGATCTCGCGGATAGACGCGAGTGACCCCTGCAGCGCCCCTAACGCAGGCGCACTTGTCTTAGGAGCCCTTTCGGCCGACGTACTGCTGGAACGTGCGATGGTGTTCGCGATACCCGACATATCTCGAAGGGACTTCCTAGCCATTATTTACGCCCCCATGATTGGTGGATCATGACTTCCACTTCGTGGCCCACAGCATCCATCGAGCCTTTTGCGCGATCGTAGGTCGCACGGGTCATTTCCGAGCGCACGACCTCGTAGATGGACTGCTTGAGCATGGTCGCATCACTGATTGCAGTGCTCTTGAGTGCGGTCGCGGACATAACGCGATCCTGGAACAGTGCACGCATGAACGAGGTCAGCTGCTGTGAGGGAACATCCGTTGGCTCATCCCGGGTGATCAGAAACTTGAAGTTATCGTACTGCAGCGTTGCGCCCGCATCCTCGATCACCCCCATGTAGGCGCCCGCGAGTTCAAGGAACTGGGCGGTTGAGGAGACATCCAACATCGAGGGCGTCAGAGGCACAATCAGAGAACTCGCGGCGGCCATTCCAGCGATGGTCAAGAAGCCCAGCTGGGGCGGGCTGTCCATCAGGACTAGGTCAAAATCATTCTCGACTTGGGACAGTGCATTGCGGATGCGCGTGAAGAAAGGCTGATCGGGGTTCGAATGTACCGCAGATTCAGTCTCGAACTCCGACAGCATGAGGCGCGAAGGCGCAATCGAAAGCCCCGGGAAGTAGGTCGGAACAACGACATCGGCCATGCTGACCGGATCGTCGTAGCGGATCGCGTCATAGACAGTCAGCCCATCAAACTCGATTTCCGGGCTGATGCCGCACATGGACGTGAGCGATCCTTGGGGATCCAGGTCAACGACCAACACTCGATAGCCGCGTAGCGCGAAGTAATGCGCAAGATGGATGCTCGTGGTGCTCTTGCTCGAGCCGCCCTTGAAGTTCATCAACTGCCAGACCTGCAGTTTCTCGTCACCAGACCGACGCGGCAGATAGCGCCCTTTCTGGCGTGATGACTTCTCCAGGATCTCGCGTGCGCTCCATATCTCTTGCGCCGTGTAAAAGCGCCGCCCTCCACGAACATCCTCGGGCTCTGGGATCGTCCCTTCTGAGTGCAGCTTTCGCATGAACTGACCGGAGACCCCGAGGAGTTCTGCCGCCTCAGGTGCGGAAAAAGACCGTAGCGTTTTGGTGCTATCTGGGGCAAAAGCTGAAAGAAGATGCTCCCGGATGGCAGCATTCAACCGCTCGGAAATATCTGTCGCGAGCGCTGAAGGCTTCTCGTTTGCCAGTGGTGTCACAGGAATCATCTAGTTGCCCCAAAATCGAAAATATGGCCTTTTTCACGCCACTTGGGATTAAGAGCCGTGATTCACGGCGCTAAGTCAAGATTTTTCCTCTATATAGTGTCTATTGAGGCCGGAAGAGACTACATGCGCGGACCGGCTCGTCCCCGAGTTTACAGCTGTAAACGTGCTGGCAGAGGCGACCCCCGCCAGCCCTTGGCTTAGGCGGCGTCTTTCGGCCCCCAAGGGATGACGGCCTGCAGGGACGGATCGTCCTGGTTCGCGGCCTTGCCGAGGTTGGCGTTGAAGCCGTGATCGCGGATGGTCAGCGTGTAGTAGTCGGCGCCGGTCTCCTTGTTCTGCTTCTTCCAGATGCCACCGCACTCGACCAG
>CAXQKF010000405.1:0-6984 GCA_964224285.1 Donghicola sp.
GATGCGCTCACGCGCAATGTCCAGCCACTTATGAAGGTGCTCGTTTTCAGGAAACATCTCCTTCATCGCCTGGTCTGTATTGTAGATATCCTCCGGATCGCCGGACAGCGCACACCAGCGGAACGGACCGATCCCCTCACAAAAAAGCGGCCGGATATAGGCCGGAACAAAGCCTGGGAACGCGAATGCATTCTCGAGCCCTTCATCTTTGGCAACCTGCCGTATGTTGTTTCCGTAATCCAGCGTCGGCACGCCATCGTTCCAGAAATTCACCATTGCCTTGACGTGAACTTTCATCGAAGCGCGGGCCCCTGCTTCTACGGCCTTGGGGTCGCTTTCGCGCTTTTCACGCCACTGTGCCAGGGTCCAGCCTTGCGGCAGATATCCATTCACAGGATCATGCGCACTCGTCTGGTCGGTGACGATGTCAGGGCGCACTCCGCGGTGATATATCTCGGAGAAAATATCTGCGGCATTACCCAAAAGCGCGACAGATTTTGCCTCACCCGCCTTGGTCCAGCGTTCAATCATCTCAAGCGCTTCGTCGAGACTGTCCGTCTTTTCATCGACGTAGCGCGTACGGAGGCGGAAATCGATACTTTCGGGGTTGCATTCAACGGCGAGACAGCAAGCGCCGGCCATGACCGCGGCGAGCGGCTGAGCACCCCCCATGCCTCCGAGACCACCGGTCAGGATCCATTTACCAGTAAGATCGCCGTCGTAGTGCTGACGTCCGGCTTCTGCAAAGGTTTCGTAGGTGCCTTGCACGATACCCTGACTGCCAATGTAGATCCACGAGCCAGCTGTCATTTGCCCATACATCATCAGGCCTTTCTTATCGAGCTCATTGAAGTGATCCCAGTTGGCCCAATGCGGACCAATATTGGAATTGGCGATCAAGACGCGAGGCGCGTCAGCATGCGTCTTTACGATGGCGATCGGTTTGCCCGACTGAACCACCAGAGTTTCGTCGGCCTCCAGATCCTTCAACCCTGCAACTATACGGTCGAAATCTTCCCATGTGCGCGCAGCTCGACCGATGCCGCCGTAGACCACCAGTTCGTGCGGGTTCTCCGCCACGTCCGGATGCAGGTTGTTCATCAACATGCGCATTGCAGCCTCGGTGAGCCAGCTCTTAGCCGTAATTTCAGGACCAGTCGGCGGATAGATGTCGCGCAAGTTATGGCGGGAGTTGTTCATTCTGGCCTCCAGTGGATCAGGGTGTTGAGAATTGATTTGAGGTGAACGCGCAGCCTGTTGGCCTTTTCCGTCTCATAGCTCCATGGTGCGCGTTCGAGCATGTAAGTTGACTGCGCCAGCTCCATCTGAATCGCGTGCAACCCGTCTGCCGGGCGCCCGTAGTAACGCGTGGTCCAACCGCCCTTGAACCGACCGTTGACGATGGCACTATATCCGTCAGCGCTTTCACAAATACCGTGAACGGCGGCTTGGATGCTCGGATCGCAGGTGGTGCCGCCATCCGTTCCGATGTTGAAGTCTGGCAGCTTTCCCTCGAAAAGAAAGGGGATATGTGACCGTATGGAGTGACAATCGTAGAGAATGGCGTATCCGTGGATCGATTTCACTCGCTCAAGCTCTGCCGCAAGCGCGTTATGATAGGGCGCATGGTAAATCTGGCCTCGTCGTTCTACTTCTACCGCATCTGGTGTGCGATCCTCTCGATATAGCGGATTGCCGCAGAAATCGGTAGTCGGAACCAGGCCTGTCGTATTCTGCCCCGGATAGAGGCTCGCGCCTGACGGATCTCGGTTCACATCAATGGTGTATCGATGGATCAGCGTCCGAACCGTGGTGACGTTTTCGACCAATCCTTCGTAGAGTTCATGAATATGCCAATCCGTATCCGTCACGGCGCGGCCGGTTTCGTTCAATGCGTCCCTCACATCTTCCGGCAGGTCGAGGCCCGTGTGAGGCAGGCCGATCACGAGTGGGCTGTCGGCTGGAGAAATCTCAAGGAAGGTCATGGGTTCAATTCCAATCCTGCAGCTTGGGCCAAAGTATCTTTGAAGACCATTTGGGTGGCCGCGTTTATGTCTTGCGCAAGGTAGCGGTCTTCGACCAACGCCGGGATCTCTGATCGCAGCGTCCTGACCGCAGCTTCCAGAGCAGCCGACGTGGAGAGAGGGGTACGTGCCTCAATCCCCTGTGCGGCGCAGATCGCCTCGACACCGAGGATGGCGGCGAGATTGGCATTCATCCGTTTGATCCGACGAGCACCGTGAGCGGCCATGCTAACGTGATCTTCCTGGTTTGCCGATGTCGGCGTCGAATCCGTTGAACAAGGATTTGCCAGGTGCTTGTTCTCGCTCATCAGCGCGGCCGTCGTGACTTCGGCGATCATGAAACCCGAGTTCAGCCCCGGTGCGGGCGTCAGGAAGGGTGGCAAGTCGAAGCTCAGCGTCGGGTCAACCATCAGGGCCACACGACGTTGCGCGATGGCGCCAATTTCTGAAAGGGCCAAGGCGATCTGGTCAGCGGCGAAAGCCACGGGCTCGGCATGGAAATTGCCGCCCGAGAAGATGCCGTCTTCTGTGACCAACGGATTATCCGTCACCGCGTTGGCTTCGATTTCAAGGGTGCCTCCTGCAAATCGGAGCAGGTCGAGCGCTGCGCCCGCGACCTGAGGCTGGCATCGAATGCAATAGGGATCCTGCACACGGCTGTCCCCTTCCCTATGGCTTTCCCGGATCTCGCTACCTACCATGAGCTTGGCCATTGCCGCTGCCACGTCGATCTGCCCGGGCTGTCCTCTCAACCGGTGGATTTCAGGCTGCAACGGTTGAGTGGAGCCCATGATCGCGTCCGTCGACAGGCACGATGTGACGACCGAGGCTCGTAGCATCCGCCAACTGTCAAAGAGGGCTGCCAGCGCACAGGCTGTCGAAAACTGAGTGCCATTGATTAAGGCCAAGCCCTCTTTCGGACCCAGGATTACTGCCTCGAGCCCGCATCGTGCAAGTGCGTCGGTGCCCGACATGCGGTCGTTGTCTACAACCGCCTCTCCCTCGCCAATCATCACGGCGGCGAGATGGGCCAATGGTGCAAGATCGCCCGAAGCCCCGACTGATCCCTGTGATGGGATCACCGGTGTCACACCCTTGGCCAGCATCTTTTCGATCAGCGCGCAGATTTCCCACCGGACACCCGAGGCACCCCGTCCAAGGGACAACAGCTTGAGCGCCATCATGAGCCTTGTGGTGTCCGCTTCCAGCTCTTCGCCGACACCGCAGCAGTGGCTCAGGATCAAGTTTCTCTGCAGGGTTTTTGTATCCTCGGGAGCGATGCGTGCAGACGCCAACTTCCCAAATCCCGTATTGATGCCATAGATCGGTGTCTCGCCCTGCACCGCAGTTAGGACATGTTCGGCTGCTGCATCTACGGCGACCCGTGCGGACGGGTCGAGCGTTACGGACTTCCCGCGCCAAACGTCTTCCAGAAGGGAAAGGGTTGTTTTGCCAGGTAAAAGAACCAAGCTCATACGAAGCCTCCAAATATGCGTCGGTGCAATGGGTTGATCCCAATACCATAAGATAGTTCAGACGGGTCCGTGATATCCCAGATGGCAAGGTCGGCACGCTTCCCTTCAGCTATGAACCCACGATCATCGAAACCAAGCGCCTTCGCCGCGTTTTGCGTCGCTCCGGCAAGCGCTTCCGCCGGAGTGAGGTTGAACAGGGTACAGGCCATGTTCATTGCGAGGAGAACGGAGCCCATCGGCGAAGAACCTGGGTTCCAGTCAGTGGCAACTGCTATGGGAACACCGTGATCTCGAAAGGCTGCAATCGGAGGCTTCTGCGTTTCGTGCAAGGTGTAGAAGGCGCCTGGCAGAACAACAGCGACACTGCCCGCCTCGGAGAGAAGTCGAGCATCGGACTCCGTTGCGTATTCGACGTGATCCACGGACAGAGCTCCGTGCCGCGCTGCAAGCGCCGTTCCGCCAAGATGCGACAACTGTTCGGCATGCAATTTTATCGGGATACCCAAGCTTTGCGCCTTGTCAAAAACCCGAGAAATCTGCTTCGTGTCGAAGGCTATGCCTTCACAAAATCCGTCAACAACATCGACCAGACCCTCATCATGTGCCGCTTCAAGAGTTGGAATGCAAATAGTGTCAATATAAGTATCCGCATCAATGCCTTTGGGAACGGCATGTGCCCCAAGGAACGACGTCACAATCCAGATAGGACGCTTGCTTTCGATAGCCCGAGCAACCCGCAGCATCTTCAATTCGGTATCCGTATCCAATCCGTAACCGGACTTGACCTCGATTGTGCCTACCCCCTCTGCGATCAGTGCATCAACCCGCAACAAGGCATCTGACAACAAGTCGTCCACCGATGCGTCACGGGTCGCTG
Organism: Donghicola sp.; assembly: GCA_964224285.1. Lineage (GTDB taxonomy): Bacteria > Pseudomonadota > Alphaproteobacteria > Rhodobacterales > Rhodobacteraceae > Donghicola. The sequence continues at coordinate 4,377 of CAXQKF010000405.1, forward strand.
CGACGGTTGACACGATCCCGCCACCGGCGCGGGCAATTTCTTCATAACTCGCACCCTCAAGCCGCATTTCGAACTCTTTTGCACGATTCCCACCGTGTACGATATGCGTGTGGCAATCGATCAGCGCCGGTGTCACCACACGACCGCCGAAATCATGTTGTACTGCCTCCGCAAAGCCATCTGGAAGGTCGATTTGACGGCCAACCCAGGCAATGAGCCCGTTTTCAATAGCAATTGCTGCATCGGGCACAAAGCCATAGCCCGCATCGGCCATGGTTGCTGCAGAGACATTCGTGATCACTCGTACTTCGGTCATGTCTCACCCTTGAATAATAAAATACTTATTTTTAATATGTAGCTACTTATTATGTCAACAGAGGTTGCATCATGGAACTTATCCACGCAAAGCAGGCGCTTACCGAGAACGGCTGGGAAAATAACGTCGTGGTCGAAACCAGTGATGGTCGAATCATCTCGGTCATCTCTGATGTGTCTCCAAAATGCACACAGGTCGATCTGCTGCTACCCGCATCAGCCAATTTGCACAGCCACGCGTTCCAACGCGCGATGGCTGGCCTGACCGAAACCCGGGGCCCCAACCCGCGGGACACATTCTGGTCATGGCGTCACCTGATGTATCGTTTCCTGGACCGCCTGACGCCGGATCATGTTGAAGCTATCGCTGCTCTTGTCTTCATGGAGATGCTCGAAGCGGGTCATGCTGCGGTTGCAGAATTCCACTATCTTCATCATGCCGTCGGTGGGGCAGCCTACGCGGACCCAGCCGAGATGGCGACACGCATCGTGTCAGCGGCACAGGCGACTGGAATCGGACTGACATTGCTGCCGGTACTCTATATGCACGGTGGCTGCGACGGACGGGTCCTTCAAGGTGGGCAGCAAAGGTTTGGCTGCGGCATTGATCGTTTTAACGCTCTGCATGAGGCCAGCTCAAAACACCTTAAGCGTGGTCCGTCGGATTTCAAAATCGGCGTCGCGCCTCACTCACTTCGTGCCGTTGATCCCAACTCTCTTGGCTCTGTGATTTCCTTGAGCGACGGCCCGATACACATGCATCTTGCAGAGCAGGTAGCGGAAGTCACAGAAGTCGAAACTCATCTGGGCGCGCGACCCACCGAATGGCTTCTAGATGCTCATGACGTCGACCCCAGTTGGTGTCTGATCCATTGCACTCAGATGACTTCCGCAGAGACCGAAGCATTGGCGCGAACCGGAGCAGTTGTCGGGCTGTCTCCAATCACCGAGTCGAACTTGGGCGATGGCATTTTCAACGGAACCCAATTCTTCAGCGCCGGCGGGCGATTTGGTATCGGGTCGGACTCGAACGTTCACATTGCACTATTCGAAGAGTTATGCACCCTAGACTACTCGCAACGGCTTCGCGACCGCAGCCGCGCCGCGATGGCGGTGCCCAGCCGGTCCGCTGGGCGGGTCTTGTTCGAAAGTGCGACCAGAGGTGGAGCACAGGCACTCGCGCGCGATTCAGGCCGTATTGCTCCCGGTGCATTGGCCGACCTCATCGGGGTCGAGACAGGCAACGAATGGATTTGCGACCGCCGTGGAGACACAGCGCTGGACAGCTTGATTTTCGGCGGACGCGGCCGAGATTGTATCCGAGACGTTTGGAGTGCAGGCCGGCATGTGGTTAAAGAAGGACGCCATCAGGCTAGAGAGAGTATAACTCTGCAATTTAGGAACGTACTAGCGGAATTAGGACAGGATATATGATGCAGACTGAACGCCAGGGCTGGAGAGAAGTGCGGGAGTTGATCCATGAATGGGTGCTGTCCGGACGGTACTCACCTGGTGAAAAATTGCCGCGCGACGCAGACATCGCGGTTGAACTGACCTGTGCGCGATCGACGGTCCAACGAGCGATGCAAGATCTTGCCGACAGCGGGATCGTTGAGCGCCGGCGCAAAGGCGGAACACGGGTCCGGCGGGATCCGGTCGTCCGCGCGACGCTCGATATACCAGTCACAAGGCGCGAAATTGAGGATCGCGGAGGAAGATATGGGTATCAGCTAATCAAACGCGCACTGGAAAACCCAACACGGGCCGTTCAAGCGGCTATGAACCTTTCGGTGCCACGCAAATTGCTTCGGGTTGAAGCCCTGCATCTCTCGGACGGTCAACCATATATTCTGGAGGACCGCTGGATCTGCACGATCACTGCCCCCGGTATCCTTGAAGTCGACCTCAATGAAGAAAGCGCGAACGAATGGCTTGTTTTACACAAACCATATTCACGCTTCGATGTGAAATTTTTTGCCATCAATGCAGACACACGAACCGCCGATTTGATGACCGCATCACATGGGGATGCGCTACTTGCAATCGAGCGCACGACTTGGATTGATGACGCGCCAATAACTAGTGTCAGGGCGGTCACCGCACCAGGCTATCAACTTATTAGCCAAGCGCCGCGACCTAATCCCCGCCTCCGGTCATGATGACGCCCGCATCGGCGGTGGCATTGTCGCAGACAAAAGGGATTTCGATAGTATGCAGCGAATAAAGTTTGCCGTCCACGATCGGGGGCATCCAGTTGAAGCGTCAGGCATAGACCGGCGCGGTCCCCGAGCTG
>CAXQKF010000406.1:0-3705 GCA_964224285.1 Donghicola sp.
CTGACGGGATGAACTTTGTCAAAGCGACGGGGCTGCGCGTCGAAGGCAACATCATCCGCGATTTCAACCGAAGCTATGCCTCGAGTGACCACGCGGACATGATCCAGTTCTGGTCGATGAACGCCGACTATCCGAGCACCGATGTAGTGATCCGTCGCAATTTCCTGACCGCGGGGCACGGGGATCAAACTCAGGCGATCTTCATGCGGAACGAGGCTGTCGATACGCAGGGCGGCGGGGCGGCCATGTATTATCGGGACATTCTGATCGAGGAAAACCTGATCCTTAACAACCATTTCCACGGGATCACTGTGGGCGAGACCAACGGATTGACCATCCGCCGGAACACTTTGGTGCGCGTGCCCGGTCGTTCCGAGACACTGGAGCGCGGGACTTTTGCCAACATGCCGGGGATTCAGGTGGCCGAGACATCGCAGGACGTGACCGTCACAAGAAACATCGCGTCCCGGGTGCCCGCTGATCAGTCAGGTTGGACGCAGGCAGGCAACGCAATCGTTCAGGATCTGGAACCGTTCAGGGGCGGCTACTATCCGCGCGTTTTTGTCGATCCGTTTGTCGATGCGCCCTATCCCCCCCAGAGCTTTCGCGCCGTAAAGGGCGAAGCCTTGGATCGGGCAGGCCTTGGTGCGCCGATCGAACTGTTCCGGTGGGGGCAATAGGGCACTGATGGTGAGCATCCCCTATGAAACCGCCCGCCCGACGGCGCCGTCTGTCAGCACCAGCAGTACAGGTGCGATTTGGTTGATGCGGCTGTATCTCATTGCGTTGTTCCTGCCGGCTGATTTTCAGCTTGGGCCGCTCGCGATGAACACGCTGCGGCTCTATCTGTTGGTGGTGACGGGACCGCTCTTTGTCAGGTTGGTGAGTGGGCATTTCGGGCGCATTATTCCAACGGATATCCTGTTCATTCTGCACCTGTGCTGGGTCAGTATCTCCTTGGCGGTGAACAACCCGGCGTCTCTGGTCTCGGCCACTGGCTCGGCCTCGGTCGAGTTTCTGGGGGGCTATCTGGTGGCGCGCGCCTCGATCCGTGACCTCAAAAGCTTCACCTCTTTTTGTCGGTTTTTTGCGGGGATCGTGGTCCTGAGCCTTGTGCCTGCCCTGATCGAAGCGTTCACCGGACGGGCCTTGGTGCCAGAGATGATCGACCGTTTGCCTTACTTTACGGCTTCCCTCCCGTTCGAGATGGATCAGCGTATGGGCTTGCACCGCGTGCTTGTCGTGTTCCCGCATCCGATCCTGTACGGGTTGGTCTGTTCGACGGCGATCTCGCTGGTTTGGGTCGGTTTGCGGCAGGACTATTCAGCGACCAAACGCGTTCGGGATACTGCGCTGACGGGCTTTGCGACCTTTCTTTCCCTGTCGAGTGGGGCGATTCTGGCAGCCGCGCTTCAGGTTTTTCTGGTCGGTTGGCAGTGGATGTTCCGGAGGGTCAGGGCCCGCTGGCTGATCTTCTTGCTGCTGATCGTGATGGCTTACATCTTTGTCGACCTCGCCTCGAACCGATCACCAATGCGAGTCTTCCTGACCTATGCGACCTTCTCGGCGCAATCTGCCTACACGCGTCTTTACATTTTCGAGTGGGGAATGGTGAACGTCTGGAACAATCCGCTGTTCGGAATCGGTCTGAATGACTGGGTGCGGCCCTCTTATATGGGGTCGAGCGTGGATAATTTCTGGCTTCTGACGACGATGCGCTGGGGGCTGCCGGGGTTTTTCACCCTAGTGGCAGGGGTGCTCTATCTGGTTTTTCGGGTCGCGTTCCGGCCCTTGGTCGAAGGGTCCGCACTGGCGGACAAGCGGCGCGCGTGGATGTTCACGATTTGCGGTCTCAGCGTGACGTTGACGACGGTTCACGTCTGGGCGGGCAGCTACTCTTATGTTGCGTTCCTGTTCGGGGCTGGGGCGTGGTTTCTGTTCGCCAAGACGGATGAGCCGAACGTTCCTGCAATCGACGCGGAAGAGCCCCAGAGTTCCGGCTCTTTGTACCGCAGAAAGATTGCCCCGACCGCCTATACGCGCAGCCCTGTCGTGTCGCGCGGTGACCGCTCTTCAGCTGCTTTGCAAGAAGCTGATTTCTCCGTCAATGAGAGATAAAGCTGTCAATGGACGTCCCGTATATGCACCGGTGTCGATAGAGATGCGCCCGTTCTTCACGCGGGGCTCTTTCACAATTGTATGGCCGTGCACGATCCATTTGCCATCGGTGCGCTTGGTTTTGCGAAAATCCGGATGCCCCCATAGAAGTGCGGCTTCGCTTTGCTCTTCTAGTGGTTTAGCCGGGTTCGCACCCGCGTGAACAACACCGACATTAGCCTCTTCCCAATAGGTCGGGAGCGCGTCGAGCCATGCTAGTAGTTCTGACCCAAGCTTCTGACGCAGTTGCTCTGCAATCGCAATCAAACTGTTCGTCTGACCGCCCCAATTAACCTGAAAAGACTCGAGTGTGTTAAGGCCGCCTGCCTGTATCCATCGCAGGCCTGCGCTCTCGGGCTTTGCGAGGAAGTCGAGCATCATTTGCTCGTGGTTGCCCTTCAGGCAGGTCAGGCGGGATCCTGCCACATGCTGAAGTGCAATAAGTCGCTGCAGCACTGCAGACGAGGCAGGACCGCGGTCAATCATGTCCCCGACAGTAATGATATGCGCGTCATACCCTTCGGCCTGCCAAATCTTGTCCAGCAAAGTCTCTAGCTGATCCAGACAGCCGTGGATGTCACCAATCACAAACAGCGGCTCGGACAGCTGCGGACGGGCCAGTTCCGTGCTGGTTGGTATGACCTCGCGGCCAAAGAGACGATTGAAAGACAACATTTAATACCGAGGGCGCCTAAGAGTATATCTTTAACCTTATAGGAAAGCAGTTCGGCATGAAAGGCGCGGAGGGTAAGTGGGAGAAATCTTTTTATTGGATTTCGATAATCAGGCAGGGTCGAGATAATTTATATCAGTATGATATTTATATGGCGATTAAATTACCCACATATTCTTGCGGTCACTATTTGCAATAATCCACATTTCGCAAAGCATGGCAGGTAATTGGGCAATTTTGAGACAATCGGCACATTTTTGCCTTTTTCGCTTTAAACGGCTTTTCTGTCGGGGTATGTCTATACTCAATTAATTTAGATTTTACTTCGATATGTAATTCAACAAGTGTACAATACTTACACAATAAAGATTGAAATACGTTAGAAATACTATTGTTTTTACGAGGTGTCATTTGCGATACTCACCTGATTTAAAGTTCCTCCGATTGGCTGGATTTTCGATCATCTCGTTAGCTGCCATGGCGTCGACCACAGTAGCCGAAGGGTATCGTTTGGTGGCAGGCGACACGGTGCAGTTGATGTACTCTGGCCTTGGGGAACCGATCGAGGTCGCCATCGACATCAACGGCCAGATGCGTGTTGTGAACGTGGGTGGGGTTACGATTGCCGGTCTCACTCTGGACGAGGCCGAAGAGAAGCTGGAAGCGGATATCATCAACTCCGGCATGTTCATCGAGCCCATCGTGAGCCTGCAGCTGACCGAGTATGCGCCGATCGTGGTCGCCGGTGATGTAGCGCGGCCTGGACGGTTTGATTTTACGCCGGGGATGACGGTCTCTGCGGCGCTGGCGGTCTCCGGGGGCAGTGAGCTTGCCGGTATTTCCCGTTACGAACTCCAGAAGATCGGAAGAGCACA
>CAXQKF010000407.1:0-9817 GCA_964224285.1 Donghicola sp.
CACCTATGTCAGTCGCTGGATCGCCGAAGGGCGCACCAATCCGCACAAGGACGCGCTGTCCTATTTCGACGCGATCCCACGCAGTTGGAAAATCGCGCCCGATGATCCCTATCCCAATGCGATTGTCAGCGCCGATGCAGGGCGAAAGCGGGCACTCAACGCCTATGAAAACCGCGATTTTTGAAAAAACGATAAAAAGATTTGCTGCGGTCCACCTCGTGGACCTAGCCTGAAAGAACCCACAGGGAGGTGACACCATGATCCTGACAAACACCAAGGGACAGACCGAATTGCCCCGCTATCTGGGCAACGTCCTGTCGATGATGGAAGGGATGCGGGCAGGGCGGCTGGACATCCGCCTCGAGGACGGGCGCGTCTTTCGATGCGAGGGCAAACTGCCCGGACCCGTGGCCGAGATCGTGATCCATCATCCGGACGTTTTCAGCCGTCTGATCCGCGAAGGAGACCTGGGTTTTTGCGATTCTTATCTGGATGGCTGGTGGAGCAGTCCGGACCTTCAGGCCTTTATGGACCTTGTCCACGACCAGCAGGAATCCGTTTATGACGGGTTTCCGGGGCAATCTCTTGTTCGCGCGATGGAAAAATTCCGTTTCTGGCTTCAGACCAATACCAAGAAACAGGCGCGTAAGAATATTTCCTATCATTATGATCTCGGAAACGACTTCTACGGCCTCTGGCTCGACGACACGATGACTTACTCGTCAGCTATTTTTAAGACTGGTCAGGAGGATCTGGAGGCTGCCCAGATTGAAAAGTACAAATCCATGGTGGACCGCATGGGCGTCAAGCCCGGTGACCACGTGCTGGAAATCGGCTGCGGCTGGGGCGGGTTTGCCGAGTATGCCGCCAAGGAACGCGGGTTGAGGGTTACAGGACTGACCATCAGCAAAGAGCAACTGGCCTATGCCCGAAAACGGATCGCCGATGCGGGGCTGTCGGATCAGGTGACGCTCAAACTACAGGACTACCGCGACGAAACCGGTGTCTACGACGGCATCGCCAGCATCGAGATGTTCGAGGCCGTGGGCGAGAAATACTGGCCGACCTATTTCAACACCGTGCACAAATGCCTCAAGCCTGGTGGGTCCGCCACGCTCCAAATCATCCTGATCGAAGACAAGCGCTGGGACACCTACCGTAAAGGTGTGGATTTTATACAGAAATACATTTTCCCCGGCGGAATGCTTCCGTCCCCCCGTGTTTTACGCGAACAGGTGGAACAAGCGGGTCTCAAGGTTTCCGGCAGTTTCGAATTCGGGGAAAGCTATAGTCAGACTTTGCGCCGCTGGCATGAGGTCTTTAATGCCCGCTGGGATCAGGTTTCTGCTCATGGATTCGACGAACGCTTTCATCGGATGTGGAACTTTTATCTGACAGCTTGCGCAGGAGCCTTCCGAGGGGGTATTTGCGATGTAACGCAAATGACAATTGAAAGACCTGCTTAAAGATGCCCACAGCTTCCCGCCTGATCGCAGCAATTTTTATGGCGGGAACAGGTATCATTTTGGCGCTGGAACTTCGGGGGATGCGCGACAGCCTCCGGTTCTATCCATACTTTATCGAATATAACGCCTTTCTCGGGGCAATCATCGGCTGGAAGATGGTCGGACCCCGTGTCGGGTATGGTTGGGCGCGGGCTGCGGCAACCGGAATTAGCGCCGGTTTTGTTACCATGATGCTCGTCGTCTTTTCGCTGGCGTTTCGGGAAATGCTAAATAGGGCATTCCGAAAGTTCTATGATCATGCTTTAGAGGCTCTTCTTGCCGCAGTGAAAATTGGAATAACCGACTTGCTGGCGATATCTGCGACTGCGATGATCCTGCCCGTTTTAATGGGAGCAGTATTGTCCGGATTGGGGGCCGAAGCCGCAGAGCGCCGCTGGAGATAAAAATGACTGACTTTTTTGTTTATGGTACGCTCTGCCATAAACCGCTTCTGGATCTGGTAGCAGGCGCCCCGGTCGAAGCCATCCCCGCGACCGTCAAAGGTTTTGCCGTGTATTGGGCCGCGGGTGAAAGTTTCCCCATGATTACCGCCCAAGAGGGCAGCAATGCCCAAGGCTTGCTGCTTCGCAATCTGACCGAACGCCAGAAGGACAGGCTGGACTTCTACGAGATGGCGTTCAGCTATCAGCGCGCCGATGTCATGGTTGATCCGGGGACGGGCCCCGAACTGGCGTCCTGCTATATCGCTGCGCGGAAAATCTTTGGCAAAGGGGCCCCGTGGAATCTGGCTGAATGGTCTGACAAGTGGGCCGCGATCTCAATGCGGGCGGCCGAAGAGGTCATGATGTCCTTTGGCCACGAGCACCCGCGCGAAGTGGGCGCCCGCTTTGGCACCATCCGGATGCGTGCGGCGGCTTATGCCAATGCGCAGGCGGCCCCCAGTGCGCTGACGCCCGCCGGTTTGTCTGCGGCCGATGTGACCAGCCACAAACGGATGATCCCTTATTCGAACTACTTTGCCGTAGACGAACACGACCTGTCCTTTACCCGCCATGACGGCACCCCTAGCGAGGTTGTCAATCGCGCGACCTTTATGGCCGCTGATGCGGTGATCGTGCTGCCCTACGACCCCGTTCGCGACCGCGTGCTGCTAGTGGAACAGTTCCGCGCAGGTCCGTACTTCCGCGGCGATCCCCATTGTTGGGCGCTGGAGCCTGTCGCAGGCCGGATTGATCTGGGCGAGACCGCAATCCAGGCCGCCGAGCGCGAAACCCGCGAGGAAGCCCGTCTGGAAATCGCGAAGCTGATTCCTGTGAATCGCGGCTATCCGTCGCCCGGATGCTCCAGCGAATACTACCACCTGTTCGTCGCCATCGCCGATCTGCCCGATGACATCGTCGGTGTCGGGGGCCAAGAGGCCGAAGCCGAAGACATCCGCACCCATCTTTTCAGCTTTGCCGACCTGATGGATATGGTGGACGGGGACCGGATCAGCACCCAGCCGACATGCCTTTTGGCCCTCTGGTTGGCACGAGCGCGTGATGGATTGCGCCAGACGGGTTGAGTTCGCCCAAAGACATACATATTCATGTCGCTGTAACACGAGAAAGGGCGCATGATGCGAATTGCACAGGATCTGGCCGGAGCCATCGGGAACACCCCTCTGATCAAGCTGAAAAAGGCCAGCGAAGAGACCGGGTGCACCATTCTGGGCAAATGTGAGTTCATGAACCCGGGGCAGTCGGTCAAGGACCGCGCGGCGCTCTACATCATCAAGGACGCGCTGGAAAAAGGCCTGCTGGAACCCGGCGGCACCATCGTCGAGGGCACTGCTGGTAACACCGGTATTGGTCTGGCGCTGGTTGGCGCCTCGATGGGGTTCCGCACGGTAATCGTCATCCCCGAGACCCAGTCTCAGGAAAAGAAAGACATGATCCGTCTGGCGGGCGCAGAGCTGGTGCAGGTGCCCGCAGCGCCTTATCGCAACCCAAACAACTATGTGCGCTATTCGGGTCGTCTGGCCGAAGAACTGGCCAAGACCGAACAGCACGGTGCGATCTGGGCCAACCAGTTCGACAACGTAGCGAACAAGCGTGCCCATGTGGAAACCACCGGCCCCGAAATCTGGGAGCAGACCGGCGGCAAGGTTGACGGTTTTGTCTGCGCGGTCGGCTCGGGCGGTACCTTGGCCGGTGTGGCAGAGGCCCTGCAGCCCAAAGGCGTCAAGATCGGTCTGGCCGATCCCATGGGGGCGGCGCTCTATAGCTTCTACACCAGCGGCGAGCTCAAGGCCGAAGGCGGATCGATCACCGAAGGCATCGGGCAGGGGCGCATTACGGCGAACCTCGAGGGCTTCACCCCCGACATGGCCTACCAGATCCCCGACGAAGAGGCGCTGCCCATCGTCTTTGACACCCTGGCCGAAGAGGGCCTGTGCCTTGGTGGCAGCTCTGGCCTCAACATCGCCGGTGCCATCCGCATGGCCAAAGAAATGGGGCCGGGCCACACCATCGTCACCATCCTCTGTGACTACGGCACCCGCTACCAGTCCAAGCTGTTCAACCCCAGCTTCCTCAAGGAAAAGGGCCTGCCGGTCCCCGAATGGATGACCGTCAGCCCCAAGAGCATCCCGGGTGTCTTTGTTGACAACTAAGACGTTTACGATGATGCGGCGGCTCCTCTGGGCCGCCGTTTTCATCTGTGTGCTTCCCTTGGCGGCGCTGGCGCAGGCCGACAAGGTTGACTACGACGCATGGACGTCGCTGACCCATGATGTGCAAACCGCTATTGATGCGGACCCCCATGATGTTGACGCACTAGAGTCCCTGCGAGCGCGGATTTCCGACTTCCGGAACAAGTTCCAGACTGCCCAAGATGCGAACGGTGAACGGATCGCGACGCTTCAGGCGCAGATCAGTGCTTTGGGGGCACGTCCTGCCGAAGGCGAAACCGAACCAGAGACGATTGCCTCGCGCCGCTCTGACTTGAACAAACAGCTCCAAGAGGCTGAAGTTCCACGGGTTCAGGCCGATGAGGCCTATCGACAAGCGGACGGGTTGATCACAGAAATTGACCGGATCATCCGCCGCGAACAGGCAGAGCGTCTGTTCTCTTTGGGGCCGACCCCGTTCAACCCCGTTCTGTGGTCCGAGGCTAGTAAGGCCGTGGCGGCCTACGGCAGCGCTTTGGTCGCGGAGATTCGAGAGGTCTTTGCCGACACCGCACGCCTGAACAACGCCCGCGAGGATGTGCTGCCTGCGGTGCTGTTCATCATCGTCGGCATTCTGTTCTTGACCCGCGCGCCGGACTGGACCGAGGCGCTGGTCACCCAGATCTGGCATCGGATCAAACGGGGGCCGGGGGTCTGGAGCCTGATTATCTCGCTTGGCAAGGTTATCCTGCCCGTTCTCGGGGTGGCGATGATCGTTTCCGGCGTGCAAGTCCTGCAACTGACCGGCCCGAGAGGCGCGGCGCTGCTGTCGGATATGCTGCTCTATGTCGGGGTGGTGATGTTTGCAGGCTGGCTATCGGGGCTGTTGTTTCCGAATGGCGACTTGCGGGCGATTGCGTCGATCCCCGAGAACAAACGCAAGAAAGCCCGCCGTGGGGGCATCCTGCTGGGCCTGTGCCTTGCGGCCGATTTCCTGATCACCGACGTCTCTAACCGCGAGGAATTCTCGATCGGGGTGATGGCGGTTCTGATGTTCCCTGTGCTGCTGGTGACGGCATTTGTGCTGCTGCACCTCGTGAACACCCTCCGCCGCAGCTTGATCCGCAAGCACACCGAAGCCGACAGTAATGCCCCCGGAATCGCGCTAATTGCGTTTCGGATCATGGGCTTGGCGGCGTTTCTTGCTCCGCTGATCGCAGCCGTGGGCTATCGCAACGCCGCCGAAGGTCTGCTCTATCCGATGGTGGGATCGCTGGCGCTCTATGGGGTGTATGCGGTTCTCTATCAGTTCATCCGCGACCTCTATGCCATGGTGTCCTCGCAGCCCGAGGGCACTGATGACGCACTGCTGCCTGTCCTTCTGGGGTATATGCTGGCGCTGGTCCTGCTGCCGGTGCTGGCGCTGATTTGGGGCGCACGGGTGTCCGACCTGACAGAGCTATGGGCACGGTTCCGCGCCGGCTACACGGTGGGGGACACGAATATCTCCCCGACGGACTTTATCAGTTTTGCAGTGGTTTTTGTCATTGGCTACGGCCTGACCCGACTGCTGCAACGGGCGCTCAAGACCTCGATCCTGCCCAAGACACGTCTCGACCTTGGCGGTCGGAACGCGATGGTCTCGGGCATGGGCTATGTCGGCATTTTTATCGCGGCCATGGCGGCTGTGGGCGCTGCGGGGATCGACCTGTCCAATCTGGCGATCGTCGCCGGTGCGCTGTCTGTCGGCATTGGTTTCGGCCTGCAAAACATCGTGTCGAACTTTGTTTCGGGCATCATCCTGCTGATCGAACGCCCGATCTCCGAAGGGGACTGGATCGAGGTTGGCGGCGAGATGGGCTATGTCCGCGCGATCTCGGTGCGCTCCACCCGGATCGAGACCTTTGACCGCACCGATGTGATCGTCCCGAACTCAGATCTGGTCAGTGGCAAGGTCACAAACTGGACCCGAGGCAACACCATCGGCCGCGTGATAGTGCCGGTCGGGGTGGCCTATGGAACCGACAGCCGCCAGGTCGAGAACATCCTGATGGACATCGCGAAAGAGCACCCGATGGTGCTGCTGCAACCGCCGCCCTTTATCTATTTCAAAGGGTTCGGGGACAGTTCGATGGACTTCGAAATCCGCGCTATCATTCGGGATGTGAACTGGGTGCTGAATGTGAGTTCGGATTTCAACCATGCGATTGCCAAGCGTTTTTCCGAGGCCAGCATCGAAATCCCGTTCCCCCAGCGCGATGTCTGGATGCGTGGCGCGCCGGTTGCGCCATCGGGCGCGCCGACCCAAGAGCAAACCTATCAACCACCCGCCGGATTGCCGGATGTTTCTGACAATGGAGCTGATGAATGACAGATCCTCTGTTCCGCGACGACGCGTATTTGCGCGCAGCCGACAGCAAAGTGATGCGCCTGACCGACGAAGGCGGCATCGTTCTGGACCAAAGCGTGTTCTATCCCACTGGTGGCGGGCAACCCGGTGACAGCGGCACGCTGGCCTGGTCCGGCGGACGGATCGAGATCGCAACCACAATCAAAGGCGAGGGGCCCGAGATCATCCTCGTGCCCGGTGAACCCTCGGCCCTGCCACCTGTCGGGACGGTCGTTCACCAAGAGCTCGACTGGGAGCGCCGCCATCATCACACGCGGGTCCACACCGCACTGCACCTGTTGTCGGTCGTGGTGCCTTTGCCCGTGACCGGCGGGGCGATCGGCGAAGAGAAGGGGCGGCTCGACTTTGATATGGACGAAGCCCCCGAAGACAAACAGGCGATCGAGGATGCGCTGAAAGCGCTGATCGCGCAGGATCTGATTGTTACGACCCAATGGATCAGCGATGCGGATCTGGATGCCAATCCGGGGCTTGTGAAAACCATGTCGGTCAAACCGCCGCGCGGGACCGGCAAGGTGCGTCTGGTCCGCATCGGCAACACGACCGAGCAGGTCGACCTTCAGCCCTGCGGTGGCACCCATGTGCGATCCACTTCGGAGATCGGATCGGTGCGAATTGGCAAGATCGAGAAAAAAGGTCGCCAGAACCGACGGATAAACCTGCTTATCGACTGAATTTCGGTGTTGCAGCCGCTGAATCTGCCGATATAAGTGGCGTCACTGGACAGTTGGCCGAGTGGTCGAAGGCGCACGCCTGGAAAGTGTGTAGGCGGGGAACCGTCTCGAGGGTTCGAATCCCTCACTGTCCGCCATTACCTCATAAAATCATATTGGTTTTCGTCTGCCTGGTTTTTGAGAACCAAGAACTCTGGACCTTGCGAAAATTGCGTCTTGGGCGTCGATTGCAATGATGGTCTCGTTGCTCGGATTCTCATTCACATAGCAGAGATTTTTTCATCGAGACTGTGTTGGTGTTCCGGCTGATTTCGATCCATCCCAAATGTTCATATAGTCGAACATTATTTGGCATATCGACATGCGTATTGAGGCGCAGTTCAGTATAGCCCTGACGCTTGGCTTCGCGTGCCGCCAGCTCAATCAGTTTACGCCCTAAGCCCTTTCCACTGTGATCAGGATGTACGGCCAAGTTTGCCAACTTCATGAACCCCTCACAGGCGACAAGAATTAGACCCGCGATAACCTCATCTCCGTGCGTGGCAACCCAGACATGATTGGTCGCGATGTCATCTGAGCACCCTTCGGCAACAGGCGGCAAATCGGGTATACGGGAAGAATATTGGTCATATGCCAGCGCGATACAGGCTGCCAGTGAATCGGTGTCCGCCATTCTGGCCGGGCGAATATCAGGGTCTCTAGGTGTCAAGATATGGCCTTCGATTTGGAATCGTTTCAGCTGCTAGGATCGTAAACTAGAACTCTTCTTCAACGAAGTAGGCATGGGCGGTACCGCCGCTAAACGGCAGAGTTCGATGTCAAGCGGTCTGAGGAGACGCCGCCAAGAACGGCAAATACCTGGTCTAGGTGGAGCGCCTGTATGGAAAAAGCGACGTCCGAAGACATGAGAACCAGCCACACAACGTAGGGGCAGGATAGCCGATCATACCAGATGAAAGGGACGTCATTGAGAGGGGTTGAACGTCGTATCCCCTCAAACGACCAAAGCACCGATCCAAAGTCCTACACCGAACCAAGTGTGCGCGATCAGCCCAAAGAGGCGACCTTTGTTCGGGTTCTCTGTTTTTGACAGCGCAACCCCGAGGCCCATTCCCGGTTGCAACAGGAACCACCCCGCGGCAATGGTCAGAAGGGCGTAGATCCAGACGGGCAGGAATGTCGGCTCTGCCAACCAGCCAGCCCCCGCAATCACCGCAAAGAAAATCCCGTAGATGATCCCGACCACGTAGTGGGTGGCCCACCCCAGGGCCAACTCGTTGCGGATGGGCGCAGCCGCCGCGATGTCGTTGTGGAACACGGTGCCAGAGGGTAAATGCCCCGTCCACCGGCCCACCATCGCCCAATTCGGCAGGGGCATTCCGGCGAACCGGCGCAAGGCCAAGGCCCAGATGTCCATCACGATGGTCGCCACGAGGCCCATCACAAATCCTTCGACCACAGCACTCATCCGCAGACTCTCCCTTCGCGCTTTGTTTGCGCTATCAAAGGCGCAACCCGACCGTACATTCAACCCGTGATAGACTTGGTGGGCGGAGCGAGCACTTTTTCCCGCACCATCCGCAACAGGGTTACGGCAGCTTCGGGCAGAACGCGGTGGCGTTTGGTGACGATCTGATAGGGGACCACCGTGACAGGGCGCGTCAGGGCGAGTTTCTTGAAATTGGCAGAGACAGGGGGTTCCAGCATCATGTCCAGAACCTCTTGGGACATGGGGGCCACCGCGTCGGACTGGCTGACCAGCGCAACGATCACCAAGAGCGAGGACGTGGTGATCACGTCTTTGGGGGAATGCAGGCCTTCTTCGGCAAAGGCGGTCTCTATGGCGGTGCGGATCGGGGTGCCCCGGTCCTGCAAGATCCACGGCAGGTTCTCCAGCGCGGCCATATCCACTGGTGCCTGACCGAGCAGAGGGTGCCCGTCGCGGACCAGCAGGCGCACAACTTCGTCCTGCGCGATCTCGACCGCAAAATCCCGCCAATCCGCCGAGGCAGGCACGCGCCCCAGTACAAAGTCCAAGTCCCCGCGATCCAGAGCTTGGATCAACTGGGCAGAGGGCGCGACTTCGACTGATATCTCGACGCCGGGGGCGTCAGCCTTCAGCTTCTGGATCGCAGGGACCAACTGGCCAAGGGCAGGGCCGGTTACCGCGCCGACCCGCACCGTGCCGCCCAAGCCATCTCGCAAGGCGTTGAAATCCTGCGTCATTTGCCACAGGTCATTCGCGATCCGTTCCGCATGACGCACCATCACCCAGCCCGAAGGCGTCGGCTCCATCCCTTGGGGGGTGCGCACGAAAAGCTTGGTCGACAGGTTTTTTTCGATCTCGGCAAGCATTCGCGACGCCGCAGGCTGGGTCATCTGGCAGACGCTGGCAGCGACCTGCAATTGTCCATGCGACGCCACCGCCGCGATCAGCCGCGCCTGAGCGGGCCGCAAGTTCATCAGATAGTCCATCAGTCACTTACCAGTATTGGAATGCAGAATACTTCTATTGGTATTTGAATGGTATGTCACGCGCCTCTAGGGTTGTCGCCACGGTCGCAAGGCCGACACGGGTGCAGGAGGACGCACCCACAGGGAGGATAGATTATGAAAT
>CAXQKF010000408.1:0-4399 GCA_964224285.1 Donghicola sp.
TGTGCGCCGGGGGGCTGGTGTCAGGTTGCGGTCAAACGCGTGAACGCTTTGGGCGAGAAAAAGGGCAAGGCCATCGGGACCGTCCTGGGGGTCGATTTGCAAGAGGTCGAGGCCATCGCGGGCGCCGAAGTCCACCAGCTGGATTTCCTCGCCGATGATGCCGACCTGCTGGTCAAGGAATGGCTTGGGGGCAGCGCCACCGTGGTAATGTCGGACATGGCCGCCGCGTCCAGCGGTCACAAGCAGACCGACCACCTGCGCATTATCGCGCTCTGCGAGGCGGCTGCCTATTTCGCGTTCGACGTGCTGGAGCCTGAGGGCACATTCGTCGCCAAGGTTCTGGCGGGTGGTGCCGAAGGCAGCCTGCAGCAATTGTTGAAACAGCGTTTCAAGAAGGTGATGAACGTCAAGCCGCCGTCGAGCCGCGCTGACAGTTCCGAGAAATTCGTGGTCGCCACCGGTTTCCGCGGAGCGGACGATGAAAACGAGGAAGAGGATGTCTGAACTCGTGCACCCCACGCTGACAGAGCTTCTCTCACTGGGGTGGGGGCGGCTCCTTGCGGGGGCGCGGTCAAGCGATGCGGCGGCCCGGCACCCGACCCTGGCGACCTTTGGTCTGAGCGGTTGGCCTGAAATGCGCAGCGTCGTCCTGCGGTGGGTTAATCCTGACGCAGGTACGCTCGAGGTGCACACTGATGTTGCTTCGGAAAAGGTGTCGGAACTGCGCGAAGCGCCGAATGCCGGACTACATGTCTGGGATCCCGAGGCGTCGCTGCAAATCCGTCTGCGCGGCAAGATGAAAGAACGTCCGCGCAAAGAACTGGTGGCCATCTGGGAGGCGGTGCCCGTTCAGGCGCGCAAGGTCTATGGGGGGCACCCCTATCCGGGCTATGAAATCTCGTGCCCGTTTGATCACGAAGAAGACCCGCAGATCGACCGGTTTGCTGTGCTGCGCTTTGATGTGGCCGAGATCGAGTTGTTGCTGATCGAGGCGGACAAGCATAAGCGCGCTTTGTACCGGCGGCGCGATGGCTTTGCCGGTCAGTGGCTCGCGCCCTAGTTACAGCCGGCCAAAGACGACGGCTTCGACCTCGTCCCAGCTGACGGGGTGTTCGTAGACCTCTTCGATGGGCGGGGGCTTGAGGGGGGCCAGTTGTTGTCGCCAATAGCTCACGCGCTCTCGCATCCGGTTGCTTTGGCCGATCTCTTCGGCCACGTCCGCGGCGGCGAGGTCATCAAGACTTCCCAGCACAAAAGCAAAAGCACGTTCATCAATCGTCATTTAACAGGCTGCTCCGAGTAGTTGGGTCCGTAGCGCAATCCCTGCGCTTCTTACCTTTCTACCAACGGCCTGAGACGGAAGATTATAGAGTGACGCTAGGTCATCTACGGACAATCCGTAGACCAATCGGGCTACCAGCATTTCGGCCGCTTGGACGGATAGTGTCCTTAGGGCTGTATTGATGCGTCCAACCTGATGGTGACGCAGCTGCTGTTCCGCGTGGTCCAGATCGGCGTCGGGCGCCCATGCGATATTGCGTCCGTAAAAGGGCTGATCGCCTGCTTTTTCCTTGAGACGCTGGATCGCCAGACAGCGCGTGCGGCGCATCAGCCAGTCGAGACCGTCCTCTGACGCGGGGTCGAAGGACTGTGCCTCGCGCCAGATTAGGGGCATCAGTTCCAGATAGGTGATGCGGGCCAGATCACGGTCGTCCAAGAGGCGAACAAGCTCCGTATAGAGCTTGTTGCCGTGCATCTCGTGCAGCGCGCGCAATGCGGATTTATTGCGGCCTGCGATGCTGCTTAGAACTTCTGCGGTCGCACACTCGAGAACCTGATTTTCCACGACGAAACACTCCGAAAACACACTCACTGGTATGTAGAACGTCCGCCGTCGGATATGTTTTAGGGCCGATAGGATATTTTTTAATACCTAGGAGTAGATCGGTATCCTTCGGGTAGGGCATCAGGCGGGCTGCAGTGTTTTGGCATCGGCTTTGATCATGTCTGCGGCCTTTTCCGCGATCATGATGGTGGGCGAATTGGTGTTGCCAGAGGTGATGGTCGGCATGACCGAGGCATCGACCACCCGCAAGCCCTGAATGCCTTTGACGCGGCAGGCATGGTCCACCACAGCGCGGTCGTCCGTTCCCATGCGGGCCGTTCCCACGGGGTGAAAGATCGTCGAAGCGATGTTGCCCGCACCCTCGGCCAGTTCGGCGTCGGTCTTGAAACGGGGGCCGGGTTTGAATTCCTGCGGGCTGTACTGAGCCAGAGCGGGCTGGCTCATGATCTGGCGGGTCAGCCGGATCGCATTCGCCGCCACAAGGCGATCCCCTTCGGTGGACAGGTAGTTCGGCTGGATTTCCGGCGGGGTCAGGGCATCGGGGCTGGTGATGTGCACATGACCGCGGCTTTCGGGGCGCAGATGGCAGACGCTGGCGGTGATGGCAGGGAAGTCGTGGGGGGCTTGGCCGAATGCCTCGAGCGTGACGGGCTGCACGTGGTACTCCAGATCGGGCGTCGCCACATCGGGGCTGGAATAGGCAAAGGCCGCCAGCTGGCTGGGGGCCATCGACATCGGGCCAGATCGTTTCAGCAGGTATTCGAGGCCGATCATCCCCTTGCCCCACAGGCTGTTTGCCATGGTGTTCAGGGTTTTCGCGCCCTGCATCTTGTAAGCGCAGCGGATTTGCAGGTGGTCTTGCAGGTTGCCGCCCACATCGGGCGCATCAAGCCGCACGTCGATCCCGTGCTTTTGCAGCAGGGCACCAGGCCCGATCCCCGACAGTTGCAGCAGTTGGGGCGAGTTAATGGCACCGGCGCTCAGGATCACCTCGCCGCGGGCGGTGGCGCGGGCAGGGGCACCCTGCACCCGTAGCTGCACTCCGCTGGCGCGCATCCCGTCAAAGGTCAGGGTCTCTGCCTGCGCATGGGTGACGACCCGCAGGTTCGCGCGGTTCGAGGCGGGCTTGAGGAAGCCCTTGGACGTGCTCCAGCGCCATCCGGATTTCTGGTTTACCTTGAAATAGCCGACGCCAAAGTTGTCGCCGGTGTTGAAATCGGGGGTCTCGGGGATGCCGGCCTGAACGGCGGCTTGCTTCCACGATTCCAGAACATCCCACTTCAGGCGCTGTTCCTCGACGCGCCATTCGCCGCCCGCGCCGTGGTGTTCGTTCGCGCCGCCATAGTAATCCTCGGACTTGATGAAATACGGCAGCACGTCGTCCCAGCCCCAGCCGGTCA
The DNA here is from genome assembly GCA_964224285.1 of Donghicola sp. Taxonomy (GTDB): domain Bacteria; phylum Pseudomonadota; class Alphaproteobacteria; order Rhodobacterales; family Rhodobacteraceae; genus Donghicola. The sequence goes on from CAXQKF010000408.1 coordinate 3,247, forward strand.
GGCCCATCTGCCGCCAGCCGTCATAGTCCGCCGCTTGGCCGCGCAGATACAGCATCCCGTTGATCGACGAACATCCGCCCAAGACGCGCCCCCGCGGATACAGCAGTTCGCGGTTGTTCAGGCCCTTGCAGGCGGCGGTTTTGTAGCCCCAGTCGGTGCGCGGGTTGCCGATGCAGTAGAGATACCCGACGGGAATGTGGATCCAGTGGTATTTGTCGTGACCGCCTGCCTCGAGCAGCAGGACGGATTTCGTCGGGTCTTCGCTCAGCCTGTTGGCCAGAACGCAGCCTGCAGAGCCTGCGCCGACGATCACATAATCATAGGTTCCCAATTCCAACATGGCACGTCCTCCCCGAAACCATCCGTCCCTGATGCAACTATCGCTGTTTCGGGCTGGACGGGGAATGAACGGTTTCGCACAATGCATGTCGAAAACCGTTCAGAGGCGCTCATGCAGTTCGATTGGGAAGATATCCGCTATTTTCTGGAGACCGAGAGGGCAGGGCGCATGGCCTTGGCCGCGCGGCGCTTGGGGGTCAGCCACACCACGGTCGCCCGCCATATCGAGCGGTTGGAGCGCGCCATTGGCACCCCTGTCTTCGAGCGTAGCGACGAAGGCATGCTGCTGACCGATATCGGAGAGCGCATTCTGGCCCATGCCCGCGAGATGGAGAGGAACGCGCTGGCTTTGGGCGACCGCCTTGGTGGAACGGCCGAGGAAGTGTCCGGTGTCGTGCGGGTCGGGGCGCCGGACGGGTTCGGGAATGCGGTCCTCTCCCATATCCTGCCGAAAATTCTGCAAAAGAACCCCGGATTGCGGGTTGAACTGGTGCCGGTGCCGCGGACCCACAAACTGTGGAAGCGGGATGTGGACATCGCCATCAGCCTGGATCGTCCGCAAACGGGTCGCCTGATCATGCGCAAGCTGGTGGACTATGACCTGCGCCTCTACGGAGCGCCTGCGCTGCTGTCCGTCCCGCCGCGTTCGGTCGAGGCGCTGACGGGCTATCCCTTTGTCGGGTATATCGACGATCTGCTCTATACCGGAGAGCTGGATTTCACCCGCTTGATCCACCCGCAACTTCCACCGGGGTACAAAGCCGCCACGGTCAAGGCGCAGCTGGATGCGGTCCGTGCCGGAGCGGGGCTGGGG
>CAXQKF010000409.1:0-5659 GCA_964224285.1 Donghicola sp.
TTTCGATACCCATAGCTCAGTTCCCCCGCGCGATTTCACGGATGTCTTTCGACAGTTTCGACACGCCTTGCAGCACCAAGAGCAGGCCGCCCATCACCATGACCCACTTCATCGGCCAGAGCGGGACTTCCCATTCGTTGAAGCTGATCTCACCCCAGCGGATATTCGGATCGGTCCACTGGTTCAGACCCATTCCGCCAACCATCTCGCCAAGACCGATCTGGCCCCGTGCCCAGTCCGACACGACCGAGTTGCCCGAGGGCACTGCAATCGCATCCATGGCAAAGATCCAGCTGGTGACCAGCAAGGTGCCCGCAAAGATGAAAAAGAAGATCGAGGTCAACAGATCGACCCACGCCTTTTTCGGCTTGGACATCGGCGCATAGAAGATGTCCACGCGCACATGGCTTTCGGTCAGCATCGCATAGGCACCGGCGATCAGGTATTGCATCCCGAACATCAGGTACATCGCCTCGTGGGCCCAGTTGGTGGGCGAGCCAAAGACATAGCGCGCGATCACTTCGTAGTAGTAGACGAACACCGCGATCACGGCCCAATAGGCCACAAATTCCCCGCAAAACAGCGAGAGTCTGTCGATCCAGTTCTCGGCGTAGTCCTTGTCCTGCTTGGGGCCCTCTTCGGCTTCGGCAGCGGCCAGCGCCTTTTCCGCTTCGGAGAGTTCCTCGTGTGCGGGCAAGGTCGCATTGGCGCGGCGCACCAGTCCGGGCATCAGCACCAGATCAACCGCCAAAAGTGCAAGCAGCACATAGAACGCATAGCCCGCCGAATTATCCCAAGATTGCCGCGTCGCAGCCGCCTGATCCCTCTGGGGTTTCATGCTTTCCAGCGTTGCGCGGGCCTCGGTCAGGCGCTCTTCGCCCTTGGAGATCGTGTCTTCGGCGCGGGTCAGACGGCGCTCTGCGGATTTCTTGGCAAAAGAGCCTTCCTCCGCTTCGGCAACTGCCGCTTGCAGCTCTGCCAAACCCTCTTTGGCTTCAGACACACGCCCCTCTTCGCGGTCGAGGGTGCGCTGTGCCACACGCAGATCGTTGTCGAAACCCGACAGCACGGTCCGCGCGTCATGGGTCTGCGCATTGGCATAGAGGATAAACAGGAAGACCGGCAGATAGACCAGTCCCCACAGGCTCTTGAGATAGAACCGATGCAAGCCAAGGATGCCGCCCGTCACGGCGATCATGTAGCCCAGCGGCAATGTATAACGTTTCTGTGTTGGCTGGGGGCGGCGCGACAAAACCATCGCGATGATCGGAAAACCGATCAGGCCGATCCAGTACAACCAATGCGGCAGCGTAAAGCTGAGCCCCGGCATGGCGTTCCTCGTTTATTGAGACAGACAAAAGGCCGCCCGGAAAATCTCCGGACGGCACGTCAGGCGCTGTTACGCGATCAGAGCTTCAGCTCGAGACCCTGCGTCAGCGCGGGGTCTACATAGCCCAGCGAACCTGACATCATGTAATCCAGCTGGATTTTGAACACCTTGGCGGCCATCGGGTCGCGGTTGGCATAGTCGAACCAGATCGGCACAGCCACTTCGGTCATCAGTTCCACATCGTCCTGGCTCAGGCGGGTGACTTCGGTGCCATCTGCCTCGAACTTGCCCCAAGCCTCCTGGTCCGCCTTCTGGATCGCGGCGTGGTGCATGTCGGAATAGACGTGGGTTTCCATCTCGACGAACTGCTGCATCTGGGGCGACAGCGCGTCCCAAGCCGCCTTGCCGACGGTGATATCCATGATGTCCACGGGCTGATACAGCGACATGAAACCCGGAGGGCCCATGACGATGTAGTCGGTCACCTGACTGAACCCGAGCGCGTAGTTCACCGCGGGGCCCACGTAGTCGGCCACGTCGATGGTGCCCTTTTCCAGCGCGGGGAAGATTTCAGAACCGGGCAGAACCGTGGTCTCTGCGCCAATCGCGGTAAAGATTTCCGCAACCATACCGCCGGGCAGGCGCATCTTGCGGCCTGCAAAGTCGTCGATCGAGCGGATCGGCACCTTGGAATGGATGATGTTCGGACCGTGATGTACGGGCCCGACAAAGTGCAGCCCCTGCGCCGCGTAAAGCTCGCGGGCGATGTCGATGCCGCCAAGGCCATAGTAGAACACGTCGAATTCGTGGGGGTTGCGCAGACCCAGCGGGATCGAGGTCAGGAAAGTCGCCGCCGGAATGATGCCCTGCGCATAGATCGTAAAGGGGTTCACAGCCTCCAGAACGCCGTTCTTTACCGCGTCATACAGCTGGAAGTCGCCCACTACGTCATTCGCACCAAATGGGGTAAAGGACAGCTCCCCGCCTGTCTTTTCCTCGATGGTGGCGCACCAGTCCTTGAAAATCTGAAGGCCCGCGCCGCCGGGCCAGCTGGTCTGGATCTTCCAGTTGGTGCCTTTGGCCTGTGCGCCAGCGATGTGCGGCGCGGCCAGAGTTGCTGCACCTGCACCGGCCAGCGTGCGCAATGCGGCACGCCGTGTCGTAACTTTGTTCATTTGGTTTCCTCCCTTTGTCTGCCAAAGGGGCCAGTCTCCTCCACTCGCCCCAGTGACAATGCAGAAGGTAACGCGCCTCAACAAAATGTGTATACAAAAATATATGTAAGCCCGAATATAGTGCACAAATCTATCGCCCACTCTGATCGAGAGTGTGAATTTCGGACGTAATTTCAGAAGCCTAGATCGAACCGAAAAATTGAAGGCAATCTTCACCCGATTGGGTTTTCCCAGCGGATTTCCGAGAACGATTCAATAAAAAGGTGAGTCGCTCCGTCATTTTTCAAGGCGGTCTGTTTACCGCTTGGCTTCCTATTGTTGCGCGCCCATTCGCGGATCAAGAACGATCAATTTCCAGACAGCCCCTTCCCTTTGATGCCTGAATTCCGCAGGCTGATGGTATTGTTTGGATGCATTCTCTGGGACATTGCTCATGGATAGCGATTTCGATCGTGACGACGACGGCACGCCTGTTTTTGTCATCGGCTTGACCATGGCGGGGGCGATTTCAGCGGGGGCCTACACCGCAGGCGTCGTGGACTACCTGATGCGCGCCATGCACGCCCACAACAAACGCGTAGGCACCCCCAGCGGTCCGAAACACAAGGTCGTGGTCAAAGCGATCTCGGGCGCCTCGGCGGGCGGAATATGTGCCGGTCTGATTGCCACCAACCTCTTGGCCGTGGGCCGCAACGGGGCACCGGACTGGGATCAGCCGCAATCCCTACCCTACCCCGGCGGAGAGACAAAACTGGTTCTGGACCGCATCTACACAGCGTGGGTGCAGGATGTGAAAATGTGGGACGCCGGCACCAAAACAGGCCTGCTCGCCCTGGAGGACATCGACGACGAAAACCGCAAGACCCTCGACCAGGAGGCTGCGGGGTTGGCACCTGCGGGGGCCATTTCAGTATTGAACGGTCATCATCTGGACGACGTGGCCCGAACTGCCGTGGGCGGGATTCCGGCTTGGACCGCGGCGGAGGCGGGCTATGACTTCCTGTCCTCGGAACTGGAACTGTTCCTGACCACAACCGCGATCAATCCAACGGTCTACCAAGTGACCTTCAGCGGGAACGATCCTTTCAAGATGTCCCAGCACGGCATCGTCCGCCATTTCCGCGTCGAGGGGCTGGGGGCCGGACCACAGCTACACTCGAGCTGGCTGGAATCGTGGCGGGACACAGGGATCAGGCTGGACCCCCGCGAGGGGCCGTCACCGCTGCCTCTGAACATCGCGGCGGGGGGGAACTGGACCAAACTGACCGTCTCCAGTCTGGCGACGGGGGCCTTCCCGATTGCGCTTGCACCGCGGGTGATCGATACGACGCCGTGGGAACTGGGTGGCCTCGGCGCGGAAGAAACAAGCAAAGGCGGTGCCCTGCCCTATGATCTGGATGCCCGCCACACCGCGCGTCCCGACTTTGGCGTGAACGACGTCAAAGCCAAATCCCCCTATATCGCGGTCGATGGTGGCGCGGTGGACAACGAACCCTTTGCCTACGCCCGCTATGCCATCCGCCAAGGCACGATCGAGCCGGACAACGGCGCCCTGCATCTGGCCCCCAACCCGCGCCCCGCGGACAAAGCCCATCGCGCCGTTCTGATGATCGACCCCTTTCCCGAAGGCGATACGTTCAGCCTGCTGTCAAATTCGCGCCTGCTCAAGATGCTGGGGATCGCCGCCATCGGCAAGAAGCTCCAGAGCACGTTGGTCGGGCAGGCCCGGTTCAAACCCGCAGAACTGGTGCAGGCCTTTGACCCCGATGTGCGGTCGCGGTTCATGATCACTCCGCGCCGCGGCTCTGGCGGCGGAACCCAGAAGGTCGGCGCGAATGCGATTGCGTGCGGCCTGCTGGGGGGCTTTGGCGGCTTTCTGGACGAGGGCTTCCGCAAGCACGATTTCGTCCTCGGCCAGCGCAACTGCCAATGGTTCCTCAAACAGCACTTCACCCTGCATCCGGACAATCCGGTTCTGGCGACGCCGGGTAGCGGGGACACCGAGGAAAGGTCGATCATTGATCCGGGCACCGACAGCGACCTGTGGCCCGAAATCCATGTCCACGACTGGCCGCAAATGGCAGACGCAGACTTTGGCCAGATGGTCGAACAGCTCGACACCCGTCTGAAAAAGCTGGGAAAACTAGAGATATCCAAACTGGGCTCAAAACCTGTCATGGGCTTTGTTCTCAAGACCGTGTGGTCCAATTTCACGGGTTGGAGCATTCGGTCCATGCTCGTCGCCGCCGCGAAACGCACGGTCCTTGCGGATCTGGTCCTGCGCAACCAACACGCCGATTACACAGCCTATTCCGAGGCAGAGCGGGTCGTGCTGGTCGGGTTGATGCGTCAGGGCGATACCCCGATCTCTGCCGCGGACCTCGACACCTATATCCTCGAAGCGCAAAAGGACGAAGAGCTGGAACACAAGCTGCCCAAGTGGGACCTACCAAACCCGCCAAACCCGGCGGAGATAGAGTTCTTTCTAAAGACCGAGGAAAAGAAGGGCCACGTCACCCGCAGCCGCCGAAGCCTGTTCGGCACGCCGAAGTTCTACTTCAAGCCGTAGGAGCACGGTGTGCGCGAGCGTCCGCGCCAGAGTTTGGCGCGGGCGCTGACATTAGTGGCGGTACTTGGAATGGCAGGCCTTGCACGTCGCACCCAGTTTCTTGAGGGCGGGCCCAAGATCGGCCTTTGTCGAAATTGTGCCTGCCAGCCCCATGGCGGTATTGGTGCTGTTATTGGCCAGTGCGGTAAAGTCGGACCAATCCCCCCAGATCGCGGGAGAGGCTTCGGACTTGGGGTCGCTGGCCTGCGTTTCGAATAGGGCCGGAACCTGCGCGGAGTGCTTGGCAATCTGATCCACCGCCGCATTGGCAGCGGCCGCGTCAAATGCCGTTTTCCCTTTGGCCATCGACCCGAGCACCTTGGTTTGTGCGCCGATGGCTTTCATCACGTCCATACGCGCTTTGACGTTTTTGTCTTTGACTCCGCTGTGGGCCAATGCTGCCGTCCCGATCGCGACCAACATCACCGCTGTGACAACCTGCTTCATACGTCCTCCCGAACCTTCTTAACTCACGTCAATCCACGTCGTCATACCCGATGCGGCATGTGCCAACATATGACAATGGAACAACCACTTGCCCGGATT
>CAXQKF010000410.1:0-13475 GCA_964224285.1 Donghicola sp.
TAACGTAAAGGCCGCAGTAAAATACATCAAAAACCCGATACCGGGACGTTGCTCTGACATGCTGCCTCTGGCGGTTGATCCGCTCTGGTCATCGTGTGCCTGTGGATAACATATTGCCACATCGATACAATTTAGGGAATACCCCAAATCTGGGGAGAACGCATATCGCGGCCTCCCCATTTGGTTGTATTTCTTAGCCCAGAGCAGCCACACCCGGCAAAGTTTTGCCTTCCATCCACTCGAGGAAGGCACCACCAGCGGTAGAAATATAGGTGAAGTCGTCAGCGGCACCGGCCTGATTCAGTGCCGAAACGGTATCGCCGCCACCCGCGATCGACACCAGCTTGCCCTGTTTGGTCAGTTCTGCTGCCGCTTTGGCCGCTGCGTTGGTCGCGGTGTCAAAGGGCTCGATCTCGAAAGCACCCAGAGGACCGTTCCAGATCAGGGTCTTCGACTGCTCGAACACCGAGACGATTTTCTGGACCGCGGCAGAGCCCGCATCAAGGATCATCGCATCCTCGGGGCAGGCGGTGTTGGCGACGGTTTCGTTCTTGGCGTTCGCCGCGAATTCCCAAGCGACGACAACGTCTTCGGGCAGGACGATCTCGCAGCCTGCGCCGCTGGCCTTGTCCATGATCTCTTTGGCGGTGCCGGTCAGGTCATGTTCACACAGGGATTTGCCAACGTTGATGCCCTGAGCCGCGAGGAAGGTGTTGGCCATACCGCCACCGATTACCAGATAGTCGACCTTCTCGATCAGGTTCGACAGCAGTTCCAGCTTGGTCGAGACCTTGGCGCCGCCGACGACAGCGACCACGGGGCGTTCGGGTTGTCCCAGTGCGGACTCCAGAGCGGTCAGTTCCGCTTCCATGTTGCGGCCCGCGCAGGAGGGCAGCAGGTGCGCGACACCCTCGGTCGAGGCATGGGCACGGTGCGCGGCAGAAAATGCATCGTTGCAGTAGATGTCACCCAGAGTTGCCAGAAACTTGGCCATTTCGGGGTCGTTCTTCTCTTCGCCGGGGGCAAAGCGGGTGTTTTCGATCAGGATGATGCTGGCGGAATCGGCGGCATCCAGCTGCGCGGCATCGGGCTTCTCGATGAAGGTCACTTTGCGGCCCAGAACCTCTTCGACCTTGGGGGCGATGAGGCTGAGGGACATTTCCGGCACGTATTGACCCTTGGGGCGACCGAAATGCGCCAGCAGGACGGGGGTGCCGCCCGCGGCAAAGATCGAGTCGATCGTGGGCTTGATCCGTTCGATGCGGGTGGCGTCGGTGACGACCCCGTCTTTCATCGGTACGTTAATGTCTACACGGGTCAGAACGCGTTTGCCGCTCAGGTCCATCTGGTCGAGGGTCTTCCAGGCCATAATCGTGGCTCCTCCTTAATATACGCTGCGCGTTTCTTCGCGTGTTGGGAGGCTCAGGTCAACGGCTTAGCTTGGCAATCCCGTGTCCAAGGCTTAAGTCTGTGCGCAAATACCAATGAGAGGACCAGTTATGGCCGAGATCAAAGATCCTGAAAACACCATCCTGATCGAACTGAAGGATGGCACCGTGACCATCGAACTTCTGGCCGACGTTGCCCCCAAGCACGCGGAACGCATGAAGGAACTGGCCCGCGAAGGCGCGTATGACAACGTGGCGTTCCACCGTGTGATCGACGGCTTCATGGCGCAGACCGGCGACGTCGAGCACGCGAACATGGAAAAGGACTACAACCCCGGCCGCGCAGGCACCGGCGGTTCGGACAAGCCTGATCTGCCCGCAGAATTCTCCAAGCTACCCCACGACCGTGGTACCCTTGGCGCGGCACGCTCGATGAACCCGAACTCGGCCAACTCTCAGTTCTTTATCAACTTCAAGGACAACCACTTCCTGAACGGTCAGTACACCGTTTATGGCCGTGTGATTTCCGGCATGGAATTCGTGGACAAGATCGTCCGCGGCGAGCCCCCTGCGAACCCTGACCGCATGATCAGCGTCAAGGTGGCTGCAGATGCGTAATCTGTTGGCTCTGGGGTTTGCGCTGGTCGCGGGCCCCGCACTGGCAACCGGTCTGGACATCACCATTGCGGGCGAGGCCAACGGCACCGTCCACGTGGAGCTGTTCGAAGACGTCGCGCCCCAGCACGTGGAGCAGATCACCGCTCTGGCGGCTGAAGGGGCCTATGACAACGTGGTGTTCCACCGCGTGATCGACGGCTTCATGGCGCAGACGGGCGACGTTCAGTTCGGCAAGACCGGCGAAGGCTTTGACATGCGCCGTGCGGGCATGGGCGGGTCTGATCGCGATGATCTGCCGGCGGAATTCTCGGACAAGTCGTTCGAGCGTGGCGTTGTCGGTATGGCGCGGTCTCAGGATCCGAACTCGGCGAACTCGCAGTTCTTTATCATGTTCGCGCCTGCGCCTCATCTGAACGGTGGCTACACCATCGTGGGCGAAGTGACCGAGGGTATGGACGTGGTTGACGCGATCAAGCGCGGCACCGGCGGCAATGGCGCTGTGGTTGGCGAGCCTGACGTGATGACCAAGCTTGTTGTCACCGAATAAGAGCTGACGCTCTGCGCCGCTGTCGCGGCGTGTCGGGTATTTTTACCAAGAAAGAGGGGCAGGCGCTGGTGGGCGGCTGCCCTTTTCTATTTGGCAAAGAGGCGTGTGAGAGGGGCTGTCAGGGTTGTCGGGCCGTGGCTTTGGGGCTCTGCGCCGGTGCCCAGTTTGAAGCGGGCGAGATGGGGCGCGCGGTCGGTGGCGATCAGGCCGAGGTCTAGGGTTCGGATACCTGCGGACTGGAGGGCGCAGGCGGCGCGGTAGAGGAGCAGGTTCTGGGCCGAAAGGCTGCGGCCCTGATCCGAGCTCCAACCGATCTGGTAGGAGGCTGTGAGGCCGTGATGCAGGATCAGGGCAGCAGCGATCAGTTCGGATTTGTGGTGGGCGGTGTAGAGGCTGCCTGAATTGGGGCCGTTTGTTCGGGCCCAGGCGGCGTAGAAACTGGCGGGATAGGGGCGGAAGCCTTTGGTGCGGGCTTGGGCCGTGTTCAGCCTGTAGAGCCAGTGGTCGGTGCTGGCGGGGATCGGTCGGGTCCGGACGTCGATGTTGGTGGTTTCGGCTTTGACGAGGCGGTTGCGCCATTTCTGGTGGAGGCTCTGGCGCAGGTCGCCGGTCAGAGACCAGAGCGCCGATGTGGCGCCAGTCATGACCGGAATCGCACGGTCGGGGCGTGGATCGTGGGCCGTGTGCGGTGTGATCAGGGTCGCCCTTGCTAGGGGTTTGATCTGGCGCACTAGGGCGTTGAGGGCGGCCTGTTTTTCGGTGCTCGATAGGTCCTCTGCCCAGATCGGGCCGCCTGTGATCGCCGCAATGGTGCCGATGGCCGGATACCTGCGGAAGAGGATATGGGCCTGACCCCGAGGTGCGGAGACATCCCCGAGGGTCAGGCAGAGTGTGGTATGACCCAGTGCTGCGCAGGTTCTGTGGTATGCCGCGCTTTGCTGCATGGGGGACAAGAGAGATGCCGGGGGGATGGCTGACTGGTCTGTCCATGCAAGGTCCATGGACATCATTAACCCTATTTAACCTTCACGACTGGTTAATGGGGCTATGGAAAATTTTAAGAGACCTGAAAAAGCCGTTAAAGGCGTGCATGCAAAAGCGCCCCGACCAACGTTGATCGGGGCGCTCTGGTTGTTCTGCGTCTTGGCTGTGCCCGTGTATCTGGGGCTCAGCCTGATCGGGCTGTTGATTTAGCCCAGTTCGACGATGGCGTGGCGTTTCTTGCCTGCGCTCAGCTTCAGGGGGCTGGCCAGATCGGCGGCGGTGATCAGCTGACCGGCGTTGGTGACGGATTCATCGTCGATCTTGGCACCGTTGTCTGCGATCAGGCGCTTGGCCTCTTTGCCGGTGGCTGCGAGGCCGGAACGGACAAAGAGCTGGACCACCGAAATCCCGTCGGCCAGTTCAGCCGCCGAGAGGGTCAGGCGGGGCAGGTCGCCGCCGGCGATACCCTTTTCAAAGACCTCTTTGGCGGTGGCTTCGGCGGCTTTGGCAGCCTCGACACCGTGCAGAAGGCTGGTGACTTCGTTCGCCAGAATGATCTTGGCTTCGTTGATTTCCGACCCTGCCAGCGCACCCAGACGTTCGCATTCGTCCACGGGCAACTCGGTATAGAGCTTGAGGAAGCGTCCGGTGTCCGCGTCCGTGGTGTTGCGCCAGAACTGCCAGAAGTCATAGGGCGAGAGCATATCGGCGTTCAGCCACATGGCACCGCCCTGGCTCTTGCCCATCTTCTTGCCGTCCGAGGTGGTCAGCAGGGGCGAGGTCAGGCCGTAGATTTCATGATCCAGCACGCGGCGGGTCAGGTCGATGCCGTTGACGATGTTGCCCCACTGGTCCGAACCGCCCATCTGCAGCAGACAGCCGTAGCGGCGGTTCAGCTCGAGGAAGTCATAGGCCTGCAGGATCATGTAGTTGAACTCGAGGAAACTCAGCGACTGTTCGCGGTCCAGACGGGATTTGACCGATTCGAAGGACAGCATCCGGTTCACGCTGAAATGGCGGCCGATGTCGCGCAGGAACTCGAGGTAGTTCAGGTTGTCCAGCCACTCGGCGTTGTTCAACATGATCGCGCCGTTGGGGGCGTCGCTGTAGCTGAGGTAGCGGGCAAAAACCTGCTGCATCCCGTCGATGTTCGACTGGATCTGGTCGGGGCCCAGAAGGGGGCGTTCGTCGCTGCGGAAGCTGGGATCACCCACTTTGGTGGTGCCGCCGCCCATCAGGGTGATGGGTTTGTGGCCGGTTTTCTGCAGCCAGCGCAGCATCATGATATTGAGCAGGTGCCCGACGTGCAGGGACGCGGCAGTCGCGTCATAGCCGATATACGCAGGGACAGTGCCCGCCATCAGCGCATCATCGAGGCTCTGATAGTCGGTGCAATCCGCCAGATAGCCGCGCTCGATCATGATGCGCAGGAATTCAGACTTCGGATGGTAGGTCATTGCACTTGTCCCTTTTACGGTTGCGAGGCACTCTATAGAGCGGTTGCGAGCAGAGGAAAAGCGCATGAAGCAATCTGGTGTGCTGCGGGCCCTTGGAACGATGTCGGGAACATCGCTGGATGGGGTAGATGCGGCAATTGTATTGAGTGATGGTGAACGCATTCACGGGTTCGGGCCTTCGGCCTATCGGCCCTATACGGACTGGCAACGGGACGTGCTGCGGGCTGCTTTGGGGCAGTGGCAGGACGGGGCCGTCGAAGAGGCTGCCGAGATTGTCGAAACCGTTCATGCGCAGATTATGGCCCCCTTTGAAAACGTGGATCTGGGGGGATTTCACGGACAGACCTTGGCCCATGACCCTGCGGGGCGCGGGACGCACCAATGCGGCGATGGCGCGGTTCTGGCTGAACTCTTGGGGTATCCAGTGGTTTGGGATTTCCGGTCCGCCGATGTGCGTTTGGGCGGCGAAGGGGCGCCTTTGGCCCCGTTTTTCCATTTCGCCTGTGCCAAGTACATTGGCGCGACCGAACCTGTCGCGTTCCTGAATTTGGGCGGAGTGGGGAATATCACCTATGTGGACCCCCGCTTTGACCGGCCAGAGGAAAAGGGCGCGTTGCTGGCGTTTGATACGGGGCCAGCGAATGCGCCGATCAATGACGTGATGCTGTCCCGTTTGGGGCAGGCCTATGATGCGGATGGCGCTCTGGCGGCGTCTGGCACGGTGAACGAGGGCTTGATTGCCGAGGTTCTGGAGCGTGCTTTCTTTCGCCGTATGCCGCCGAAATCTCTGGATCGGGATGATTTTGCCGACGTGATCGGGCGCGTGGCTGGTATGGGAGACGCGGATGCTGTGGCGACCCTGTCGATGCTGGCGGTGCACTGCGCTGCGGCGGGTCTGGAGCATTGCCCGAGCGTTCCGTCGAAATTGTTTGTGACGGGTGGCGGTCGAAAGAACGCGTTTATTATGAATGCATTGCGCGGCATTGTTGATGCGGATGTTTTGCCGGTCGAAGATGTCGGGCTCGACGGGGATATGCTGGAGGCGCAGGCTTTTGGCCATCTGGCCGTGCGGGTGCTGAAGGGGTTGCCGACCTCGTGCCAATCGACCACAGGCGTGCCTGCTGCGGTGGGGGGCGGTATTGTGAGCCGTCCGGCCGAAGCGCCCGAGGTGATCGGGTAAGGGGGCGCTGCCCCCGGACCCCCGGGGTATTTTATCCAAGAAAGAGGTCAGAGTTTTGCGCCCGCAGATTTGCGCAGAATCGTCAGGTCACATGCGGTCGCGTATCCGAGGCTGCGTTTTATGCCGGGCAGCAGGGCGGCGCCGTTCATGGCGTAGGCAAGCTCGACCAGGGCTTTTTCACCATAGGCGGATTTGATGGCTTCGCGTGCTTCGGGGGCGTCCTCGCGGTGTTTTGTGACTGCCGTCGTCAAGGCGATCACGGCCTGCAGGGTTTTGTCGGTGGTTTGACCGGCAAGGAGGCTGTCGATGTCTGACACGCTGAGCCCTGCATTGCGGGCTAGGTTGATTTCCGCTTCGACGCATGTGCCGCAATCAGCCGCAAGCGCCCCGTGCAGCCGCGCCGCGTGATAGGCCATTGTCGGGGCATGTCGGTTCGGATCAAGAAAGCCGAAAATCCGGTTCAGGCGGGCCAGAAGGCCAAGATCGGTTTTTGCGATGTAGCGGATATAGTCGAAGGTCACACCGATCCGGTTCTCGGACCGTTTGATGAAGGCGAGCGCAACGCCTGTGAAAATTTGTGTCATGGCAATTGTCTTGGTTGGGGAAATCCTAACCGGACTATCTCTGACTTCGTGTGTAAAACAAAGCCCCGCCTGCGGGTGCGGGCGGGGCTTCGGTCGTTAGCTATCTGGGGTCAGCGCTTATTTGCGCAGGATCGAGCGACCTGCGTAAACAGCGGTTTCACCCAGCATTTCCTCGATACGGATCAGCTGGTTGTATTTCGCGAGCCGGTCCGAACGGGCCAGCGAGCCGGTTTTGATCTGGCCGCAGTTGGTGGCAACCGCGAGGTCCGCGATGGTCGCGTCCTCGGTTTCGCCCGAGCGGTGCGACATCACGTTGGTGTAACGGGCGCGGTGGGCCATATCGACGGCGCGCAGGGTTTCCGACAGCGAGCCGATCTGGTTCACTTTGACCAGCATCGAGTTGGCGACGCCCTTGGCGATGCCGTCTGCCAGACGCGCGGGGTTGGTCACGAACAGGTCATCGCCAACCAGCTGGACTGTGCCGCCCAGTTTCTCGGTCAGCATCGCCCAACCTTCCCAGTCGTCCTCGTCGCAGCCGTCTTCGATCGAGATGATCGGGTAGTCTGCGCAGAGCTGTGCCAGATATTCGACGTTCTCGGCGGGGGTCAGGGATTTGCCTTCGCCCTTCATCTCGTACTTGCCGTCCTTGAAGTATTCGGTCGCGGCGCAGTCGAGGGCCAGATAGATGTCCTCGCCGGGCTTGTAGCCAGCTTTTTCGATCGACTTCAGGATGAAGTCCAGCGCTTCGCGGGCCGAACCCAGTTCGGGGGCAAAGCCGCCCTCGTCACCCAGACCGGTGGACATGCCAGCGGCGTGCAGTTCTTTTTTCAGGGTGTGGAAGACCTCGGAGCCCATGCGGACGGCTTCGCGGATATTCGCGGCCGAAACGGGCATGATCATGAATTCCTGAATGTCGATCGGGTTGTCCGCGTGCTCGCCGCCGTTGATGATGTTCATCATGGGAACGGGCAGGGTGCGCGCCGAGGTTCCGCCGACATAGCGGAACAGGGGCTGGCCGGTGTATTCGGCAGCGGCCTTCGCGACAGCCAGCGATACGCCGAGGATGGCGTTTGCGCCCAGACGGCCTTTGTTGTCGGTGCCGTCCAGTTCGATCATCGCGGCGTCGATGGCTTCTTGCTCGGTGGCGTCGAAGCCGACGATGTTTTCCGCGATCTCGCCGTTTACAGCAGCAACAGCTTCGAGAACGCCTTTGCCCATGTAACGCGACTTGTCGCCGTCACGCTTTTCAACAGCTTCGTAGGCGCCGGTCGATGCGCCCGAGGGAACAGCGGCACGGCCCATGGTGCCGTCTTCGAGAATAACGTCGACTTCGACGGTGGGGTTGCCACGGCTGTCGAGGATCTCGCGCGCGTGAATATCAATGATGGTGCTCATAATAAGTCCCTCGGTGGATTTGGTTGTGTGCGTTCTAGCGGGTGCCGGACGCTGTGGAAAGACGTGTAAGCCTCTGTTTGCGCTCACGGAAAAGCGTATATACGCCAGATGCAATAATTATGACGGCTCCGAGGTATGTTAGCGCATCAGGTCGCTCCTCGAAGAAGGTCAGGCCGATGATCATTGCAAAAATCAGGCGGGTATAGCGGAAGGGCATGATCACGCCCATCTCGCCGACTCGCATGGCGGCGGTCAGGGTGTAGTAGCCCATCAGGGCGAAAACGATGGCAGCCGAGACGGTTTTGATCTCGGCAGCATTCATCGGAGTGACGGGTTGGCCGGTGGCGATCATCAGGACAAAGCCTGAAATCCCGATCGCCAGAAAGGCGTAGGCCGAGACCGCCAGCGTAGAGAGGCGTTTGGGGATCACGCGGGTGGCCACGTCGCGGCCCGCCAGGGTGATCACGGTCAGGACGGCGAACAGGGACGCCGGTTCAAACGCCGCAGAGCCCGGACGGATGATCAGCATCACCCCGACAAAGCCGACAAAGATCGCCATCCAGCGGCGCCAGCCGACGGGTTCCTTCAGGAACACCGCCGCGCCCAAGGTCGTCGCCAAAGGCGCTGCCTGATAGATCGCGGTCGAGGTGCTTAGTGCACTCAGAGAGATGGCGGTGACAAAGGACAGGGTGCCGATGATCTCGCAGATGTTGCGGATCACGACGGTCTTGTGCAGGGCGTCAGGGTGGATCAGGCGGTGGCCCATGGCGCGGGCGTAGATCGCAAAGAACACAGCGCCAACAATGCCAAGAATACCAATGATCTGACCGGTGGGCAGGGTCTGGGAGGCTGTCTTGATAAACAGGTCTTCGATGGCAAAAGACGCCATCGCGAACACAAGCAACATGATACCGCGCAGATTATCCATAGCGGCCTCTCCCCCCTTATTTGTAGGCACTCCTACGGAAATGTTAGCGCAAACGCAAGAAATAACACGAGCTGTGTTCGATATATCAGGACTTCTTTATGGGAACACCATAAAGCTCGAGCTTGTGGCCCTTGAGCTTGTAGCCCAGCCGTTTGGCGATGCGGTCCTGTAGGGCCTCGATCTCGGGGTCGACAAATTCGATCACCTGTCCGGTGGTCATGTCGATCAGGTGATCGTGGTGTTCGCGTTCGGCGTCCTCGTAGCGGGCGCGGCCATCGCCGAAATCCACGCGCTCCAGAATGCCGGATTCCTCGAACAGTTTGACCGTGCGGTAGACCGTCGCCAGCGAGATTTTGGGGTCGCGGGCGTTGGCCAGTGCATAGAGCTCTTCGACATCGGGGTGGTCGTTCGAGCTTTCCAGTACCTCTGCGATCAGGCGGCGCTGTCCCGTCATCCGAAGGCCCTTGGCTTCGCAGCGCGCGATGATGCTGTCAGTCGTCATACGGTCCCCAATTGGTTGCGGCGGGTCGGGCGGGCCAAATAGCGCCGTGGGCCGCAGAGTGCCACAGGAAAGTCGCAGAGGAAAAGGTCAGATCTTGCCCTCGGATGACAGAAGAATGGAAATCCAGCGCGTTGCAGGAAAGCCAGCCAAAATCAGCGTCACGATCGAGGTCATGGGCACCGCAAGGAACGCACCGGGAATACCCCAGAGGCTGCCCCAGACCACCAGCGACACCAGCACCACAAACGGGCTGAGGTTGACCAGCCGCCCCAGAAGGCGCGGCTCCACGATATTGCCCATCAGCATTTGTGCGCCCGTCAGGGAGATCGCGGTGGTGATCGTGGTCGCCATGTCCCCGAATTGCACGACGCTAAGGAGGGTCGGGAACAACACGCCAAGAAGGCTGCCCACATAGGGAATATAGTTGAGCAAACCGATCACAACCGCCCAGAACAGCGCAAAGTCCACGCCGATCAGCATCATGATGATCCACGACAGGAACCCGAGGCCGATGTTGATCGCGGTTTTCGCGGCCAGATACTGACCGATCTGCGCGTTGATCTTGTGAAAGATGTTGATGATCGCGTCCGACTGTTCGCGGGTCTCGAAAGCGCGGGAGACCTTGGAGCTGAGCCCTGCGCTTTCCAGCATTAGGAAGGCCGCCAGCAGCAGCACAAGGAACATGTTGGTCCCGAAATTCGCCAGCACCCCGAGCATCCGGCTGGTGATCGACCCCAGATTGATGTCCGTCCCCATCAGGTTCCGCAGCGCCGTCCACGAGGGTTGTTCCTTGAGGTTCAGGCGGTCGGCCACATCGTTCAGGAACATGCTCAGGCGCAGTTCGTATTCAGGCACCCGTTTGGCCAGCGCCTGCGCATTCTCGGTGGTGATCGAGGTCAGCGCGGTCAGCACCAACGCAAAGGCCAGCAGGGTAAAGATATGACGCAGCCATGTCGGGCTACGGGTCAGGCCGGGCACGCGGCCAATGGCGCGGGCGCTTTCCAGCAGGATGTAGCACAGGATGATGGCGAACAGGATCGGGACGAGGATCTTCTTGCCGATCACCAGCAGGTATCCCAGCATCAAGGCCAGCGCGACGCCATATACCATTGTCACAAAGGGCCGCTCGGCCTGTCCCATGTCATACTCTCTTACAGCACGTCCGAGCCTCTATTGGCTCTGTTCTCATGGATGTATGAGGCGCGTGCGAGAACGCAATGGAAAACAGGCCCGAGGGGCAAAGTATTTCCGGACTGCGCAGATCAGGTCCCGCAAAAGGTGCGGTGCACAACTTCGTCTTCGGTGGGCGGATAGGTCAGGTCTTCGGCCCCGTCCTGCGCTGTGTAAGGATTGGCCAGCACTTTCATCAACCGTTTGAAGGGGGCAAGGTCGCCTTCGACTGCGGCCTCGATCATCTGTTCGATCCGGTGGTTGCGCGGGATGTACACGGGGTTCACCGAAGCCATCAGCGCCTGCGGGTCCGTTTCGATGGCGATCCGCGCCTGCCAGTTCGCGTGCCACGCATCAAAGGCCTCGCGGTTGGTGAACTGGTCGCGGGCGCTCCCGTCGGCCAGAGCGCGGAAGGTGTTGGTAAAGTCCGCACGGTCATGGGCCATCAGGTCCAGCAGCTTGTCGATCATCGCTTTGTCTTCGGGGCGGGCCTCGGCGATCCCGATCTTGCGGCCCAAGAGGCGCAGCCACTCCGCGTCCAGCGCGTCGGGCATGGCGTGGATGCGGCGGGTGTAGTCCTCGACCACGGCGTCCTGATCGGCCTCGGGGCTCAGGGCCACTAGGGCGCTCGCCAGTTGCGCGAGGTTCCAGATCACCACATGCATCTGGTTCGAATAGGCATAACGCCCCTGCTGGTCGATCGAGGAAAAGACCTTGTGCGGGTGGTAGTCGTCCATGAACGCACAGGGGCCGTAGTCGATCGTCTCGCCGGAAATGGTGCTGTTGTCGGTGTTCATCACCCCATGGATAAAGCCCAGCGACATCCACTGGGGGATCAGCTTGACCTGCGCGTCGATCACTGATTGCAGCAGTCCGGTCGGCCCCTCGGCCTGCGGATAATGGCGCTGGATCGCATAGTCGGTCAGGGTGCGCAAAGCCTCGATATCGTTGCGGACGGCGAAATACTGGAACGTCCCGATCCGCAGATGGCTGCGCGCCACGCGGGTCAGTACCGCGCCGGGCAGCATCGCCTGACGCATCACGCTGTCGCCGGTCGCCACCGCCGCCAAGGCCCGTGTCGTCGGCACACCCAAGGCATGCATCGCCTCGGACACCACATATTCGCGCAGCACCGGACCCAGCCACGCCTTGCCATCGCCATTGCGGCTAAAGGGCGTGCGGCCCGATCCCTTGAGCTGGATGTCATAGCGCACCCCGTTCGGGGCAACGACCTCGCCCAGCAACAGGGCGCGTCCATCCCCGAGCTGCGGCGAAAACCCCCCGAACTGGTGCCCCGCATAGGCCTGCGCCAGCGGCTCGGCCCCCTCGGGCAGGGCTACCCCCGAAAACGCAGCGGCCAGAGCATCGGGGTCTTCGTCAAACGCGATCCCCAAGTCCCGCGCCAGCCCGGCATTGAACGCCAGAAGCTCTGGCGCCGTGGCGGGCGCGGCTCCCTGACGGGCAAAGAAGCGGTCCGGCAGACGGGCGTAACTGTTATCAAAGGGAATATGCAGGCTCATGGCGGTGTCCTTTCGCTCGGATTGAACCTAGGCGCGGGACACCGGTTTTGCCAGAGCAGCCCTGCAAACGGACTCTACAGCTTTCGTACCATCATCGAAATGCTGGGACGCGGCTGGAACAGGGCGCGGGCATAGACGCTCTGGCCCTTGTCGTTGTCCGGCGCGACCTCGATCCCCAAGGCCCGCACGCCGCCCGCCCGCAAAGGCGCGACCAGCGCGGTCATTGCCTCGGGGGCGATGCCGCGGCCGCGCACACCAGGGCGCACATAGATTTCACGGACAGAGGCCATGATCCCTCCGTAGTCTAGCGACCAAGTTAGGGTCATCACCAGAAATCCGATGGGCGCTCGGGTCGGGCCGATGATGTAGACGGCCCCCAGAGGCGACCCTTCGAGCAAGGGCATGATCGCCGCCTCGCGGGCCCGCGCATCATGGGCAACACCGACTTCCGCATCCAGAGCCTCCATCAAAGGGGCCAGACGGGGATAATCCTCGGAAACAGCAAGCGTGAGCTGCGCACTCATAGACGGGCCAACCTTTCTGTGAGCAGGTCGAAAAAGCCCTGCGCGTCAACGTCGCCCATAAACATGGCATTCGGCGCACGATCTGTCACGCGCCACCAATCGGCAACGGTCATCCCAAGCGTCAGTTCGCTGCCCGTTTCGATTTCCACGTTGATATGGCGGCCGGTGAACAGCTCTGGCCGGATCAGATAGGCGATCACGCAGGGGTCATGCAGGGGCGCACCGTACGATCCGTACTTTTCTTTGTCGAACCGTTCAAAGAAGTCCGTAATCTCGGCCACAGCGACACCCACCTTGGTGCCCAACGCGCGGAAGGCATCGTTGCGCTCTTTGGTGACCAGCGCTTTGTGGGTGACATCGAGCGGCATGACAGTAATCGGACAGCCCGTGCCAAAGACGACCTTGGCCGCTTCGGGATCGACGTAGATGTTGAACTCGGCGGCGGGGGTGATGTTGCCAACTTCGAAATAGGCGCCGCCCATTAGAACGATTTCCTGCACCTTTTCAATGATATACGGTTCTTTGTTGAAAGCCTGCTCGATGTTCGTCAGCGGCCCCAAGGGGCACAAGCTCACCGTGCCCGCAGGTTCCGCGCGCAAGGTCTCGATGATGAAATCCACCCCGTGCCCGTCTGCAAGCGCCATCACAGGATCGGGCAGGTCCGGACCATCCAATCCG
>CAXQKF010000411.1:0-4241 GCA_964224285.1 Donghicola sp.
CTCCGGACAATCCGGTGTCCTCCCTGTCGGGCGGGAACCAGCCGAAGGTCGTGATCGGCAAGGCGCTGATGACCAAGCCCAAGGTGCTGCTGATGGACGAACCCAGCCGCGGCATCGACATCGGTGCCAAGGCAGAGGTGTTCCGCGTCATGCGCCAACTGGCGTCCGAAGGGCTGGGGATCATTTTTGTGACCTCTGATCTCGAAGAGGTCATGGGCTTGTCCGACCGCATCATCGTCATGTCGAACGGCCGGATCACTGGCGAATTCACCAAAGAAACCGCGACCGAAACCGCGTTGATCACAGCATCCGCAGTCGGCCACGCAGTCACTCATCAAAAGGAAACCGTATCATGACGGCCATTCCCTCTTCGACCGCTGCGGCGGGCAATTCCAACGCGCTGCTGGTCCTGCTCAAGGCGCGGACATTCATTGCGCTGATCCTTGTGACGGCGTTCTTTGCCGCGTTTGCCCCGAATTTCCTGTCGGCGGCGAACCTTGTGATCATGTCGAAACACGTGGCGCTGAACGCCTTTCTGGCGATCGGGATGACGTTTGTGATCGTGTCCGGCGGGATCGACCTGTCGGTGGGGTCTATCGTCGGCCTGTGCGGGATGGTCGCGGGGTATCTGGTGCTGAACGGGATTGATCTGGGCTTTGGCTGGTCAATCCAGTTCAACACGCTGGAAATCTGTCTGATCGTGATTGCGGTCGGTGTGTTCATCGGGGCCATCAACGCCTTTCTGATCACCAAGCTGAACGTGGCTCCGTTTATTGCGACCCTCGGGACGCTGTATGTGGCGCGGGGCGCGGCGATGCTATCGTCGGACGGGCGGACCTTTCCTAACCTGAATGGCAATGCCGAGTATGGCTCGGACAGTTACCGCTGGATCGGGGCGGGGGACATTCTGGGCATTCCCGTATCGATCTGGATGCTGATCGCGGTGGGTCTGGTTGCGGCCTATATCGCCAGCCGAACACCGTTGGGACGCTTTATCTACGCTGTCGGCGGGAACGAGCGGGCGGCAGGCCTGTCGGGGGTCAAGGTCAATCGGGTCAAGTACTTTGTCTACATGTTCTCGGGGCTGTGCGGGGCGCTGGTGGGGATCATCATCTCGTCCCAGTTGGTCGCGGCGCACCCTGCCACAGGCGA
The DNA here is from genome assembly GCA_964224285.1 of Donghicola sp. Taxonomy (GTDB): domain Bacteria; phylum Pseudomonadota; class Alphaproteobacteria; order Rhodobacterales; family Rhodobacteraceae; genus Donghicola. The sequence goes on from CAXQKF010000411.1 coordinate 1,153, forward strand.
TACCTTCGAACTGAACGCGATTGCGGCGGCGGTTCTGGGGGGCACCTCAATGGCGGGCGGCCGTGGCAAGATCGGCGGTACCATTGTGGGCGCCTTTGTGATTGGCGTGCTGTCGGATGGTCTGGTGATGATGGGCGTGTCGTCTTTCTGGCAGACGGTGATCAAGGGTCTGGTTATCATCGCGGCAGTGGTTATCGATCAGGCGCAGCAGCGGGTTCAGGCGCGTGTCGCCCTTCAGGCCCAAGCCGCCATTCAATAAGGAGCCTACGGGATGAAAGTTGCACTGATCGGCTGCGGGTTCTTTGCCATCAACCAGTTGCACGGATGGAAGGGCGTGGACGGCGCTGAAGTCGTCGCCCTGTGTGACCGGGATCAGGGGCGGCTGGATGTGGCGGCTGCGATGTTCGACGGGGTGCGAACCTATACCGACGCGGGGGCGATGTTTGCGGAGGGTGGGTTCGACGTGGTGGACATCGCGACTACCGTTGGCTCGCACCGTCCCTTGGTCGAGCTAGCCGCCCGCCACAAGGTGCACGTCATCTGCCAGAAGCCCTTTGCTCTGAACCTGAATGATGCGCGCGCCATGGTCGATGCGGTCGCGGCCACGGGCAAGACCCTGATGGTGCATGAGAACTTCCGCTGGCAATCGGCGGTCCGTGCGGCGATTCAAGAGGTGCGCAGCGGGGTTGTTGGTACCCCGGTCTTTGGCCGGATCAGTTTCCGCTCGGGCTATGATGTGTATTCGGGCCAGCCCTATCTGGCCGAAGGAGAGCGGTTCATCATCGAGGATCTGGGTATCCACATTCTGGATATCTCCCGCGCTCTGTTCGGGAATGCCACGCGGATCACTGCCACAACCCGTCGCATCAACCCCGCGATCAAAGGCGAGGATGTCGCGACCATGCTGCTGGAGCACGAAGGCGGCGCGACCTCGGTTGTGGATTGCTCTTATGCCACCCGCCGCGCCCCCGAGACTTTTCCCGAGAGCCTGCTGGAGATTGACGGTGAACTGGGGACGATCCGGCTGGACGCAGGGTATCAGCTGTCGGTCCAGATCGGAGATCAGGTGACGACCCGAGATGTGTCCCCGCCGGTGCTGCCCTGGGCCTCGCGCCCCTGGCACAACATTCAGGAAAGCGTACAGATCATCCAACAGCACTTTGTCGATTGTCTGCGCAGCGGGGTGCAACCTGAAACCAGTGGCGATGATAACCTGCACACCTTTGCGCTGGTCGAGGCCGCCTATCTGTCGGCCCGAGACCACCGCACTGTCACATTGGCCGAGCTATGAACGCGCTATACGGCACCGACCGTCCCGATACCCCGTCCGAGCGCATCACCGTCGGCAAACTGGCGTTCACCCTCCAAGGGGGCGCGCTGCGGCACATCACCTATAATGGCGTCGAGATGATCCGTGGTATCGCCTTTCTGGTACGGGATCGGGACTGGGGAACCTTGGCCCCCCGCACCACGGAATTGCTGCGGGAAACGGGCGAGCGCTTTGTCTTGCAACTGCGGATGGAGTATCTCAGTGTCGGCGCCAAGTTGGATGTCACGGTCTGTATCGCAGCCGATGGTCAAGGGCTAAAGGTCTCGGCCACTGGTGCTGTGGACGGGCCGTTCGAAACCAACCGGACGGGCTTTACCGTTCTGCATCCGGCTGGTGTTTCTGGATGCCCTGTCTCGGTCAGCCATTCCGATGGGACCTCGGAGACTGCGGTGTTTCCGGTGCTGATCGATCCGTGGCAGCCCTTTATGGACATCGTCGCGTTGGAACATGATCGCGATGGGCTGCGGGTGTGCTGCACCTTGTCCGGCGATACCTTCGAGATGGAAGATCAGCGCCAATGGGGCGACGCCTCTTATAAAACCTATAATCGCCCGCTGGCCCTGCCGTGGCCCTACAGCCTGACGGCGGGTGAACCGCTGGAGCAATCGGTCCAGCTGACGTGGGAGCCTGTCGAAACTCAGTCAGTACAGTCACCCGCGATGCCATCGAATGTGGTCTTTCCGGAAACGGCCTTGGTCCTGTCGGCGCAGGACGCGCTGCGGCTGGTGGAAAACCCGACGGATATCGCCGAAGTCGCCCCCCAGCGCCTGCTCTGCCACATCGACTGCGCGCTCGGGGATGGCGAAGGGCAGATCGCGGCCTTTGCCAAGCTGCAATCGGTGCAGCCCGACCTTACCTTTGACGCCGAGTTGATCTGCGTGTTCGCCCCTTCGGTCCGGGCAGAGTTGGTGCGTCTGCATCGAGCGATGGAAGTCTCCGGCTTTCGCCCCGATAGCGTTCTGGTCTGTCCTTCGGTCGATCGGCAATCTACGCCGCCCGGATCAGACTGGCCCGATTGCCCACCGCTAGAGGAAATCCATGCGGCAGCGGCAGCGGTATTCCACGGATACACGCGCGGGGGCGGCATGGTGAGCTTCTTTCCCGAGCTGAACCGCAAGCGCCCGCCACTTGATCACCTAAATTTCGTGAGCCACGGTCTGTGTCCGATTGTCCATGCGGCGGATGATGTCTCGGTGATGGAGACGCTGGACACCATTTCCCACATCACCCGTTCCGCCCGAGATATTATCGGGGATCGGGACTATCGCATCGGGCCGGCGACCATCGCCATGCGGCAGAACCCCTATGGCAACCGGACGATCCCGAACCCGAACAGGGATCGCATCTGCATGGCCGATGACGATCCCCGCCATGGGGCGCAATTCGGCGCGGCCTATGTGATTGGTCTGGCGGCGGCCTTGGCCAGTGCGGGGATCACGGTCTGGACCCCTGCCGCGGTCTATGGGCCCAGAGGATTGAGCGGCCCCATCGTGCAGGCCATCGCGGCGCTTGCCGCCTGTGCGGGGCAGCCGGTGCGTCACGCAGAAATCCGCGAGGGGTTGGCGATTTTGCAGATCGGCGAGCGGACGTTCCGCGCCAACCTGACCGCGCAGAAAGTGGACGATCTTGGCCCCTATGAATGGGTGTAGGCGGGCCATTCTGGACTGATGAGCACAGCACCTGTAAAGGATGTGCCAAGATCGCAGCAGCTGGAGACCGGCATGGCCCCGACCGCAAACAAAAAGACCGACACGGACAA
>CAXQKF010000412.1:0-5931 GCA_964224285.1 Donghicola sp.
GCTTGATATCCCGCCGGTTCAGATCGACGGAGACCTCGGCCAGATCAAGCAATGTTGTGATGTCGAACGGGTTGAGTTGTTCGATCCCCAGCAGAGGGGCGTTCGCGAAACTCATGGAACCTACGTCGTCGTTGGGCACGGTCTAGCAGGGCTTTGGCCTGCGGCAAGGCATAGGGTCCCTTTACTCGGCACGAAAGCGCCCCTAGCTTGCGCGGGATGGAAGAACACTGGGATTCTCATGCCGCATTGGCGGCGCTGACATGGCAGCTCGAGGCTGGCGTGACTGATGCCGTGTGTGATGACCCTGTGGATCGGTTCGCCGTCGCCGCAGAGGCCGCAAAAGCCGCTGAAACTGCGGCGCCTGCTGGCGTGCAAATGCCCCAGAAACCTGCCGCCCCGCCGCCCAAGATCGCTGAAAAAGATCCGGTGGCCGAGGCAGAGGCCGCTGCGAAAGCCTGTCACGACCTGTCTGCGCTGCGCGACGCGATGGAGCGATTCGATCTGTGTGATCTGAGACGCGGGTCCAAGCAGTTGGTGTTTTGCGACGGGCACCCTGCTGCTCGGGTCATGATTCTGTCAGAGCCTCCGGATCGGGATGAGGACCGCGAAGGTCGTCCCTTTGTGGGCCGCACGGGCCAGTTGCTGGACCGGATGCTGGCCGCGATCGGGTTGGACCGTCAGGCGGACAGTGCCGATGGTGTCTATATCGCGAATGTCCTGCCGTGGCGTCCGCCCCAGAACCGCGATCCGAACCCGCAGGAAATCGCGATGATAATGCCGTTCGTAAGGCGCCACGTGCAGTTGGCGGCGCCGGATGTCGTTGTGCTGATGGGGAATATCTCTTGTCAGGGGGCGCTCGGGAAACGCGGGATCACCCGTTTGCGCGGGCAGTTCACGCAGGCGTTCGACCGTCCGGCCTTGCCCATGTTCCACCCCGCCTTCTTGCAGAAGAACCCCGCCGCCAAGCGCGAGGCATGGGCCGATTTGCTGGCCCTGCGCGCGCACCTGAATGAAAGGGCCTCCTCATGAGCCGCATCGACGAGACCAAGGAATTCATCCCCGTGCGCATCGCCGTTCTGACGGTCAGTGACACGCGGTCTCTGGACGAGGACCGCAGCGGCGACGTTCTGGTTTCGCGGATCACAGAGGCGGGTCACATTCTGGCAGACCGCATGATCGTACAGGACGAGCGTGCAGAGATCGCTTCGCGCCTGCGGATGTGGAGCGAGACACCTGAAATCGACGTGGTCATCTCGACCGGAGGCACCGGCCTGACGGGCCGCGACGTGACCGTCGAAGCCCACCGCGATGTCTACGAGAAAGAGATCGACGCCTTCGGGACGGTGTTCACCATGGTCTCGATGCAAAAGATCGGCACCTCGGCTGTGCAAAGCCGCGCGACCGGCGGCGTGGCCAATGGCACCTATATGTTTGCGCTGCCGGGGAGTCCGGGTGCGTGCAAGGATGCTTGGGACGAGATTTTGAAATGGCAGCTCGATTACCGACATCGCCCCTGCAATTTCGTCGAGATCATGCCCCGCCTCGAAGAGCACAAGCGCCGCAAATGACGGGATTTGTCACAGTGGGCGACGTCCCCGAGGTGATCGGGTGGCGAGCCGCCGTCGTTGCAGCCTTTGACGTGCAGGGTCGCGTGTTGATGCAGTTGCGCGATGATCTGCCCCACGTTGCGGGCGCAGGCCGCTGGAGCATGTTCGGCGGTGCCGTCGAAGAGGGCGAAGACCTGCTGACCGCCGCCCGCCGCGAATTTCTCGAAGAAACCGGCATTTCCCTAGCCACGCATGAACTGATGCCATGGGCGGTTCTGCCCGCGACGAACCGCGCCGACGGGGCCCTGTTTATCCATCGCTGCACGCGTTTGATCGACCCCTCTGAAATCTCTTTGGGCGAAGGCGCGGGCTTTGGTTTTCTGACACGCGGCCAAGTGGCGCGGTTCGATGTGATCCCCCAGATGCAGCAGATGTTGGCCCAACTCTGCGTTTGACTTTTTTCTGCGACGGAAAGACGGTCTGGCTGCGTAACAGTGTTGTGGCTTGGCTTATGCCTTGCCGCTCCTATGCTTTTCACGAACACCACCTTGTGATCGGGGGACTGCCATGCGCTTTTTGCGACAGGCGATGACGGGACTTTTTCTGGCGGCGCTGACGGCCGCTCTGCTGGTTTGGGCGGGCGCGTTGGTGCGCGATGCCGTCCAAGAGAAACTGGCGGGTTCTCCTCGTGGACGCCCTGCCCAAGAGCGGGTCTTTGCCGTGAATATCGTCGAAGCGCAGATCGAGACGATTCAGCCGGTTCTTCAGGCCTTTGGTCAGGTCCAGAGCCGCCGGACGCTGGAAATCCGTGCCTCTGCCGCCGGGACGGTGATCGAGGTTGCCGAGAATTTCGTCGAAGGCGGTCTGGTGACTGCCGGCGAGGTTCTGGCGCGGATTGATCCCGCCGAAGCCCAAGCCGCCCTGCACAGTGCCGAAGCCGACCTGCTGGATGCGGAGGCCGAGGTTCGGGATGCGGACCGCGCCCTCTTGCTGGCCAATGATGATCTGGCCGCGACCAAGGGCCAATCGGACCTTCAGGAAAAGGCGCTGCGCCGTCAGCTCGATCTGCAAAACCGCGGGGTCGGGAGTGCGTCGGCCGTGGAAACCGCGGAACTGGCGGTCGCGCAGGCCAGCGCGAATGTGCTCTCCTCTCGTCAGGCTCTGGCGAATGCCGAAGCGCGTGTCGATCTGGCCAAGACAGCCTTGTCGCGGGCATGGATTGCGCGGGAAGAGGCAGAGCGCGACCTGAATGACACGGTGATCCGCGCAGGGTTTGACGGTGCTTTGTCCGCGGTGAACGTGGTCCAAGGGGGGCTGGTGTCACAGAACGAGGCGATGGCGACGGTCGTGGACCCGATGTCACTGGAAGTGAGCTTTCGCGTCTCGACCGAACAATTTGCGCGTCTGCTGGATGAAAACGGGGCGCTGCGCCCTGCATCTGCCAATGTCATCCTCGAAGTGGCTGGCGGGAATATTGAGCGTCCTGCGACCTTGTCCCGGGCCAGTGCTGCCGTCGCCGAAGGGCAAAGCGGGCGCCAGTTGTTTGCACGCATCGACGATCCGCGTGGTTTGAAGCCCGGTGATTTTGTGCGTGTCGAGACCCTTGAACCGGCGCTGGAGAATGTCGTTCGCCTGCCTGCGACCTCGGTGGATTCGCTGCCAACCGTGCTGGTGATGGGTGAGGATGATCGCCTGAGTGCCATTCCCGTCGCGCTGCTGCGTCGTCAGGGGGATACCGTGTTGGTGCGGGGCGAGGGGCTCTCGGGGCAGCGGGTTGTGGCGGAACGCACGCCTCTGTTGGGAACGGGGATCAAGGTGCGCGCCCTTGGCCAACCCGAAGCGCCGCCTGAAATGATCGAACTGTCCGAGGATCGACGCGCGGCGCTCTTGGCCTTTGTGGATGCGAATACGCGGATGCCTGATGCGGTCAAGGAACGGATAAAAGCGGAATTGCAGGAGAAAACCGTATCTAAGGAAACGATCGACCGGTTGGAAAGCCGGATGGGGAGCTAAGGGATGCAAAGCTCGGGGCGCGGTCTGCTATCGTATTTCACCCGCCACGGGACGGCGGCGAACCTGCTGTTGGTGATCTTGCTGGCCTCTGGCCTCTTGGCGATTCCGCAGATGCGGGCCCAGTTCTTTCCCGATGTGGTGGTGGACGATCTGGATGTATCGATCACCTGGGACGGGGCAGGGGCCGAGGATGTGGACGGCGCGATTGTCCAGCTGCTGGAACCCGTTTTGCTGGCGGTCGAAGGGGTCACGGACTCCGCTTCCTCGAGCCGCGAGGGCGGCGCGACCATCACGCTGGAGTTCGAACCCGACTACGACATTGATCGCGCGGTGGACGAGGTCCAGTCCGCTCTGGATCAGGTGAATGACCTTCCCGAAGATGCCGAGGATCCGCAGGTCGTGCGCGGAGGTTGGCGGGATCGCGTTACGGACGTGGTGATCACCGGCCCGATCGGTGTCGACCAGTTGGCGCGCTTTGCCGATGAATTCGTGGTGCGCCTGTTCGATGCGGGTGTGACGCGGACGACCATTCAGGGCGTTGCAGACCCTCAGACCGTGATCGAAGTGCCGTCTTACCGGTTGATCGCCCATGACCTGAGCATGGCCGAGATCGCCAGCGCCATTGCCGCCGAGGTCAGTGCAAACCCTGCCGGCGACGTGGATTCCGCCAACGCGCGGGTTCGCACAGGGGTCGAGAAACGTGGCGCGGACCAGATTGCCGCCATCGTTTTCCAGTCCAATCAGGACGGAACATCGCTGACTATCGGTGACGTTGCCGATGTGCGGGTCGAGGGCGTGGATCGTGCGCGGACCTATTTTGTGGGGGCGGATTCCGCGATCACTGTCAGGGTGGACCGTTCGCCCACGGGGGACGCCATCGGTATCCAGCGCACCGTCGAAGAGGTCGCGGCCCAGATGCAGGCCACCTTGCCCGAGGGGACGCACATCGACTTGATCCGCACACGCGCCGAAGCGATCACAGGCCGTCTGAATATCCTGCAGGAAAATGGACTGATGGGCCTTGGGCTTGTGGTTCTGCTGCTGTTTTTATTCCTGAATGCGCGAATTGCCCTGTGGGTTGCGGCGGGTATTCCGGTGGCGATGCTGGCGGGGATCGCGCTGATGTATGCCTTCGGGATTACCATCAACATGATCTCTCTGTTCGCGCTGATCATTACCTTGGGCATTGTGGTGGACGACGCAATCGTTGTGGGCGAACACGCGGATTTCAGGGTGCGTCGCCGTGGCGAGGATGCCGTGACCGCTGCCGAGAATGCAGCGCGCCGGATGCTGCTGCCGGTGTTTGCGGCCACCATCACGACGGTGACGGCGTTCTTCGGGTTGGTCACCATTGGCGGGCGCTTCGGGGAGCTGATTGCGGACATCCCGTTCACCGTGATCGTGGTGCTGATCGCCTCGTTGATCGAGTGTTTCCTGATCCTGCCGAACCACTTGTCGCATGGGCTGTCCCACACGGCAAAGAACCATTGGTACGATTGGCCTTCGCGCCAGGTGAACAAGGGGTTCCGCTGGGTGCGCGACGTGGTTTTTCGCCGCGTGATGCAGTGGGTTGTCGTCCTGCGCTATCCGGTTCTGGCCTTTGCCATTCTGCTGCTCGCGTCACAGGCGGCGCTGTTTGTTTCGGGCAAGGTGACGTGGCGCTTCTTTAACGCGCCGGAGCAGTCCAGCGTTTCGGGCAATTTTGCGATGATCAACGGGGCGAGCCGGTCTGACAGCCTCGAGATGATGCGAGAGCTTCAGCGCGCCACCGAGACCGTTGCGACCCGTTTCGAGCAAGAGCACGGGGTTAATCCGGTGACCTACGCAGTGACGGAAATCGGCGGGAACACAGGTCGGGCGATCTCGGGCAGTGCGGACAAGGACAGTGATCTTCTGGGGTCAATCGCGATCGAACTCGTGGATGCTGACGCGCGGCCCTACTCCAGTTTCGAATTTGTGGCGGCCCTGCAAGAAGAGGTAAAACAGCACCCGTTGGCCGAGATTGTCAGCTTCCGTGGGTTCCGGTCGGGGCCCGGGGGTGATGCGCTGGATGTGCAATTCTATGGCGCCACTGCCGACACGCTCAAAGCCGCGTCCGAAGCTTTGAAAGATGCGCTGATCCAGTTCCCCGAGGTGTCCGCGGTCGAGGATAATCTGGCCTATGACAAGCAGGAATTGGTGCTGGAGCTGACCGCTCAGGGGCAGGCTTTGGGCTTTGATATCGACAGCCTCGGGACGGTGATCCGCAACCGGCTGAACGGGATCGAAGCGGCCAGCTATCCCTTGGGGCCGCGCAGCGCGACCATCCGTGTCGAACTGCCCGAAGTCGAGAAGGCCGCTGATTTTCTGGACCGGATGATGATGCGGACGG
>CAXQKF010000413.1:0-3874 GCA_964224285.1 Donghicola sp.
ATGGTGCAGACGACCTTCGAGGTGATCTCGGACGTGACGTTCTCGGGCGACGAAGGGTTCGACCGCGACGTGGTGCATCACGGCATCGAGGCCTACCTCCAGAGCACCGCCAAGCTTTCGCTGGGGGATATGCTGGGGCTGCCAAGCTGGGTGCCGCGCCTGAGCCGCCTGCGCAATGGCGGCGCGCTGACCGATATGCATCAGATCGCCGACGATGCCATCGCGCGTCGGCGGCAATCGGGCCAGCCGAACGAAGCACCGGACCTCCTGGACCTTCTGCTGGCGGGGGCGGACCCGGAGTCGGGCCGCCAGATGACCACCGAAGAGCTGCGCGACAACCTGCTGACCTTTATCGTGGCGGGGCACGAGACGACGGCCCTGTCCCTGAGTTGGGCGCTATATCTGGTGGCGGGCGATCCGCGGGTGCAGGAGCTGGCCCGCGCCGAGGCGCAATCGGTCCTCGGAGACCGCGTGGCCGGCGCAGAGGACGTGCCCCACCTGCCCTACATCCGGCAGATCATTGACGAGGCCCTGCGGCTCTATCCACCGGCGGCGCTGGTGTCACGGACGGCGCACAAGGATGACCGACTGTGTGGGCGGGAGATTCGCGCCGGAGATACGGTTATGATCCCGATTTATGCTTTGCACCGTAACAACTTGCTCTGGGATGACCCTGATTCGTTCAGACCAGAGCGGTTTGCCGACCGCAAAGCGATTCGACGCTATGCCTACCTGCCTTTTGGCGACGGACCACGGATTTGCATCGGTGCGAGCTTTGCTTTGACCGAGGCTGTGATCATTTTAGCGACGCTTTTGGCGCGATATCGGTTTGATCCAATCCCCGGTAGATGCCCGAAACCAATCATGATTCTCACTCTGCGCCCCGAAGGTGGTGTTTGGCTACAGGCTCATGCTGCAATGCCGAATCAACCATAGGGTGTTGCGCCTATCAAATATGCAGATATGTGCCTGCAAATTGGTGGAAACTGTGTGTCCATACGGAGATCAAAACTCGCAAAATGGTATAGGTTACTGTTTTTATATGGAAAATTATTAACCGTATATTAATCATCCTCTGCGACACGGGCTATTTTCAGTTGCAAACAAACTTTCGATAGCGTAGTGTCATTCGTATAGTTGAAGTACTTTTTAGTGTATTTTTGCTGGGGCTCCTCTGACTTCGTGAGTGGTTGTTGGATTTAGGAGCCCCAGAAATTACCTTCAACTGTTTTCCCCAATAGGTAGAACTCCTGTGAGATTGGCTTGCGCATATAGGCAAGTTTGAACAGTTGCGTTCACGAACTATATTCTTGGTATATCGCCCAACAAAAAACGCCGCCCCACTCGGGGACGGCGCGTTGGTGTTGGCTCGGGTGATGGCAGGGCCGGTTAGCCGCGCAGGGTGGCTCCGGTGGCCTTCTGGACCTTTTCGACGATCTTGGCGCTGATGGCTTCCAGATCCTTGTCCTTGAGGGTCGCATCGGTCGGCTGAAGGCGCACGGTGATGGCGAGGCTCTTCTTGCCCTCACCAAGGCTGCCGCCGATGAATTCGTCGAACACGCGGACCTCTTCGATCAGGGCCTTGTCGGCACCTGCTGCAGCGTTCACCAGCGTCAGAGCCTCGACATTCGCGTCCACGACAAAGGCGAAGTCACGCTCGACCGCCTGCAGGTCGCTGACCTTGAGCGCGGGACGGGTGGTTGCGGCCTTGCGGGGCAGCGGGATTTCGGCGGGCCAGATGGTGAAGGCCACGGCGGGGCCTTTGACATCCATCGCGTCCAGCACCTTGGGGTGCAGTTCGCCGAACACCGCGAGGGTCTTCTTGGGGCCGAGGCAGATGCGGCCCGAACGGCCCGGGTGGAACCATTCGGCGGTGTCGCGCATGATCTGGACCTTGGCGGGCGCGCCGATGGCCGCGAGGATCGCCTCGACGTCCGCTTTGGCGTCGAACACGTCAACGGGGCGCGAGGAACCGTGGGTGTTCTTGGGGCCGGTGCGGCCGATCAGAACGCCGGTGATCTGGGTGTGCTGTTCACCCGGCTCGCCGCCGTGGAAGGCAGGGCCGCATTCGAACAGGGCCAGATCGTTGAAACCACGCGCTTGGTTCCGGCTGGCTGCGGCCAGAAGGCCGGGCAGCAGGTCGGGGCGCATGTGGCTCATTTCCGAAGAGATCGGGTTTTCCAGACGGGTGGCATCGGTGCCGCCGCCGAACAGAGCCGCCTGCTTGCCGTCGATGAAGCTGTAGGTCACGCATTCGTTGTAGCCGAGGCTGGCAGCGGTGCGGCGACCGATGCTTTCGCGCTTTTGCATCGGGGTCAGGATCTGCTTGGGCAGGTCGGTGCTCATGCGGGGCATGGGGCGGCCAACCAGCTTGGTCAGAGAGGCGACGCGGGCGACTTCCTCGACCAGATCGGCCTCTCCCAGAACGTCGGGACGCCAGCTGGGAACGTGGGCCATGTCGCCTTCCATGACGAAGCCGAGGGCTTCGAGGGTGGCGCGCTGGGTTTCAGCGGGGATTTCCATGCCGACAAGGCTCTGGCAACGGTCGGTGTCCAGTTTGTAGGCGCGAGAATGGTCGGGCAGTTCGCCAGCCATGACGACTTCGGACGCCTCGCCGCCGCAGAGATCAAGGATCAGCTGGGTCGCGGCCTCTAGGCCCTCGGGGGTCCAAGCAGGGTCGATGCCGCGCTCGAAACGGTAGCGGGCGTCGGAGTTGATCTTGAGCGCGCGGCCGGTCAGCGCGGTGCGGACGGTGTCAAAGAACGCAGCTTCGAGGAAGACGTTGGTGGTCTCGTCGGTGCAGCCGGAGTGCAGGCCGCCCATCACGCCCGCGATGGATTCAACGCCGTTGTCGTCGCTGATCACGGTCATGCCGGGCTGCAGGGTGTATTCTTTTTCATCCAGCGCCGTCAGGGTTTCGCCGCCCTGCGCCGCGTGAACGCGCAGGTTGCCAGCGACCTTGTCCGCGTCGAATACGTGCAGCGGGCGGTTGCGGTCATAGGTGAAGAAGTTGGTGATATCGACCAGAGCCGAGATCGGGCGCAGGCCAATCGCCCGCAGCAGGTCTTGGAGCCATTCCGGCGAGGGGCCGTTTTTCACGCCTTTAATCACACGGCCATAGAACACGGGGCAGCCTTCGCGGGCGTCCTCGTCAATGCTGACAGTGATCGGGCTGGGGAAGGTGCCAGCAACAGGGGTCACGGGCGCGGGCTTCAGCGTGCCAAGGCCGCGGGCCGCCAGATCCAGCGCGATGCCGCGCACGCCAAGGGCGTCGGGACGGTTGGGGGTGATGGCGATCTCGATCACGGGATCAACCTTGGCGGGGTCATTTGCCGCCAGCCAGTCGGTGAAGGTCTGACCAACCTCGCCCGAGGGCAGTTCGATGATGCCGTTGTGTTCGTCCGAAAGCTCCATCTCGCGTTCGGAGCACATCATGCCATAGCTTTCGATGCCACGGATTTTGCCGACGTTGATGGTGATGTCGATGCCGGGCACATAGGTGCCGGGTTTGGCGACCACGACGGTGATGCCAGCGCGGGCGTTCGGAGCGCCACAGATGATTTGCAGTTCGCCCTCGTCGGTGGCGACCTTGCAGACGTTCAGCTTGTCCGCATCGGGGTGCTTCTCGGCGGTCAGCACCTTGCCGATGGTAAAGGCACCCAGTTTCTCGGCAGGGTTTTCAACGCCTTCGACCTCGAGGCCCAGATCGGTCAGGGCATAGAGGATCTCGTCCAGAGTGGCCGAGGTATCGAGGTGTGACTTGAGCCAGGACAGGGTGAACTTCATCGCCGCGCGCCTTTATTTGTCAGGTTTCATTCGACGCACGGCATAGCCCATGGGGCGGCAGGGGGAAAGGGGTCTTAGGCCTCGTATA
>CAXQKF010000414.1:0-6033 GCA_964224285.1 Donghicola sp.
GCGTTCGGCACCGCCTTGGCGATCACCTTGGCCGAACGCGGCGTAACCCTGTGGGCCCGGGATCCGGATGCCGCTGCCTCCATGCAAGAAACCCGCGAAAACGCCACGCGGCTCAGGGGTATCGACCTGCCCCAAGGCCTGACCGTCACCAGCGATCTGGCCGCTGCATGTGCCGCCGACACGATCCTGATGGCTGTCCCGATGCAGTCCACCGCCGCCTTTGTCGCCGAGAATGCCGACCTGCTGCGTGGCAAATCTCTGGTCGCCTGCTCCAAGGGCGTTGACCTGACCAGCCTGCGCGGCCCTACCGCAATTCTGGCCGAAGTCACCCGCTCGCCCGCTATCCTGACTGGCCCCAGCTTTGCTGTGGATATCGCGCGGGGCCTGCCGACCGCGCTGACGCTGGCCTGCAAGAACCCCATCCTTGGCGAAAAGCTACAGGAAACCCTGAGTTCCCCGACCATCCGCCTCTACCGCAGCACAGACCCCGTCGGCGCAGAACTAGGTGGCGCGCTGAAAAACGTCATCGCCATTGCGGCGGGGGCTGTCATGGGGGCGGGCCTTGGGGAATCCGCTCGTGCGGCGCTGATCACCCGCGGATTTGCCGAGATGATGCGGATCGCTGGACCACTTGGTGCGATCCCCGAAACGCTGATGGGTCTGTCTGGATTTGGCGATCTGACGCTGACCTGTACCTCGCCAACCAGCCGCAACTATGCCTATGGCTTCGCGCTGGGGCAGGGTGCAGACTATGACCCGACCATTACCGTCGAAGGCGCCGCCACCGCCCGCGCCGTAGCCCGACTGGCCCATGACAAGGGCATCGACATGCCAATCACCTCGGTGGTTGCCGCGTTGGTCGAAGGCCGTCTAGATGTATCGCAGGGCATGCAAAAGCTGCTGTCCCGCCCATTGAAAGAGGAAATCTGATGCTGTTTGCCCTGACCGCCCGTGACAAAGCCGGCGCCCTCGAGGTTCGCAAAGCCAACCGCGACGCGCACCTTGCCTATATCAAAGACACAGGCGTCGTCGCCCAAGCCGGCCCTCTGCTGGATGCCGCCGGCGAGATGTGCGGATCGCTGGTCATTCTGGACGTTGCAGACATGGACGCAGCGCAGGCTTGGGCCGCAGGCGACCCCTACAAAGCTGCCGATCTGTTCGAGTCCGTTGAAATCATCGCTTGGAAAAAGGTCATCGGCTGATGCGTTACTGGCTGTTCAAATCCGAGCCCGACACGTGGTCCTGGGCCATGCAGGTCGCCAAAGGGGACGAGGGCGAGGAATGGAACGGCGTGCGCAATTACCAAGCGCGGAACTTCATGCGAGAGATGAAGGTGGGGGACCTCGGGTTCTTTTACCACTCGCAAAAAGACAAAGCGATTGTCGGGGTGGTCGAGGTGATCGCCGAAAGCCATCCCGACAGCACCACCGATGATCCACGCTGGGACTGCGTTGATATCAAGGCCGTCGGGCCATTCGCCACGCCCGTCACGTTGGATCAGGTCAAAGCGGATGAACGACTGGCGCAAATGGCGCTGGTGAAGCAATCGCGCCTCTCGGTCCAGCCTGTGACGGAAGAAGAGTGGAAACTTCTCTGCGATTTGGGTGGTTATCCCTTATCCTAAAGGCATTCTGCGTTCAGGAGGACCCGCTATGGGCATTTTATCGGTACTTGTCGCCGCCGCAGCCGCTTGGCTGTTCGGAGCGGCCTACTACATGAAGCTCTCGAAACAATGGATCGCGGCAACGGGCATGGCTGTTGATGAAAACGGCAAGCCAGTCGGCAACGGCAGTCCTATGCCATTTGTGCTGTCCGCGCTCGCGATGATCCTCGTGGCTGGCATGATGCGCCACATCTTTGCCGCCTCTGGCGTTGCCAGTTTTGGCGCGGGGTTGGTCGCAGGCCTTGGTATCGGGCTTTTCTTTATTGCACCGTGGATCATGATCAACAACGCCTACGAAGGGCGGCCTTTCAAGCTGACCGTCATCAATGGCGGATATGCCGTCGCTGGCTGCGGGATCATCGGCGCAATTCTAGGTCGCTTTTGAAATGAAGCGGGGTCCGGCCAAACCCGTGGCCGAACCCCTTTCCCCACATGCTCCCACACACGCGATGGATCGGTTCGGCCATTCTAGCCCTGTTGAGTTATGAATAGACCGTGCGCTGCCCCGATCGCAAACGAATAGAACGGGGCATTTTAGTCGATTACACATCCAATCCGAACATCCACCACACAAACACCGCAGCCACTATCGGCAGGCCAAGGTACATCGCATACCACTCGGCACTATGTTTCGCGGGCTGTTCGCGTTTTTCCTTGAACGGCGGCAACCACACGATCGGCGAAGCAATCAGGAGGGCCATGATGATGACGTCGTCAATCGACATCACCACAAAAACACAAAAAGCAGGGGTAAGGATCGGATAGGCCATTACCCAAGACCGCAGCCATCTAGAGCGGTGGAAGGCATCCGGCCCCTCGTACATCGCGGCAATATCTGGCGCAGCAGGGCGCGCAAAGACGGCGCCCATCGCTCCGAAAATCACGAAAAAGACCAGCCATTGCACGGCTAGCCCTACTGGCGCCCCGCCATCAAGCCGCTCCCAGGTGCTCATCAAGGCTGCGAACCAGACCCCTTCGCGGGCACCATAGACGGCCCTCTGGATCGAGATCCCTTTGGGCAGATCAACGAGCCATTCGCCAGCCCTCAGCGTCACCAGACACATCACATAGGCAAATATTCCTGCGGCCGCCAAAGCCTGATCGCCGCGATGCCCTAAAACCAGAGCGAGCCCCCAACCGAACAGGCCGACCAGGGGAAAAGTAAGACATGCAATAAGATGCGGGTTTTTGCGGAAATTCATTGGATCAAACTCGAAAAGAGCGGACCCGAAACCGGTCCGCCCACGAGCTTAAAGCCATAAAAAATTAGCCGTAAATCGATTCCTTGCTGAAGTGTTTAACCAGCATGTAATAAACGACCGCACGGTACTTGTTCCGCTCTGACCGGCCGTAGGTTTCGATCACGGATTGGATCGCCTCCATCAGCTCTGGTCCGTCGGACAGACCCAGCTTTTTGACCAA
This sequence comes from Donghicola sp., assembly GCA_964224285.1. Lineage (GTDB taxonomy): Bacteria > Pseudomonadota > Alphaproteobacteria > Rhodobacterales > Rhodobacteraceae > Donghicola. Next base: position 3,086 of record CAXQKF010000414.1, read on the forward strand.
GAAGCTCTTCTTGACGGTCTCAAGCTCTGACTCCTGGCTACCGGCCACCGTCGAAGCGTCAGCATTATAGATCGAAGGCCCGCAGCCGATCGTCACCTTCTTGAGCAGATCCATATCCGGCTCGATGCCGCATTTGCCCCGAAGATCCTCGGCATACTTTGCGATCAAGTCGTCACGTTTTCCCATTTCGTCTCTCCCAATTGAGGCGCACGGCCCTCACTCGTTATGATTGTATTCAAAACGTAAGAGCTGTGTTGCCACACAGACAAGGAAATTCTGGGCCAAGCCTGTTTTGGGCAAAGAAAAGGACGCACCGTAACTGGTGCGCCCTGATCTGGATTGCCGACCGGCTCTTACGAGTTGTCAGGCATGTCAGGGGCGACAGTCCCCGTCATCGCATCCGCAATCACCATGTCATCCGGCAGGCTCTCGAGCGTGCTCTCGTCGATCTGAGGCATTTGCTTCAGCGCCTCGGCATCACGGGACAGGATCAGGGTTTCATCCTCGGACACAGCAAAGTCGCTCAGGGGCAGGGCGACGGTGTATTCACCCAGCCCAAGGAAACCGCCCACACCGACTACAGCCTCTATGCCGCTTTCACCTGCGATCACGTAGTCGATTTCACCGACATCATCGCCATTGATGGCCTCGACTTCCATCCCGATCACCTCGCCGACAGTTTTCTGGGCCAGCGCGATCTCGGTGTCGCCACCCGTCATCGGCATCACAGGAGAGACCTCGGCCTGCGCGCCCATGTCGGTGGTGGTGCCGATCGCGGTGTCACCTTCGGTGGGCTGTTCCATCATGATCTGACCATCAACCTCGGTCTGAGCGTCCATGTTGGTGTTGCTCATCTCTGCGTAGGCCGCGCCAGTCATCAGAGCGGTGGTTGCAGCGGCGGTCATCAGTTTGGTCACAAAGGTCATCATGTTTTTCCTTCTCCAGTTGAAGTGTGATGGAGAAACAGAAAAGCCCCGGCGTTTGTTTCCGCCGGAGCTTGGAACCGCCAATTCTGGCGGTAAATTGCTGAATTTACGGGGGATGACCGCGCAGGTTCCCGCCGAGACCCGTTAGTAACGGTAATGTTCCGGCTTGAAGGGGCCTTCGGGGGTCACGCCGATGTAATCCGCTTGCTCTTTGTCCAGAGTGGTCAGCTTCACGCCGATGCGGTCGAGGTGCAGGCGCGCGACCTTCTCGTCCAGATGCTTGGGCAGGATGTAGACTTTGTTGTCGTATTCGCCGCCTTTGGTCCACAGCTCGATCTGGGCCAGAACCTGGTTGGTGAACGACGCCGACATCACGAAGCTGGGGTGACCGGTCGCGTTACCAAGGTTCAGCAGACGGCCCTCGGACAGCAGGATGATCTTGTTGCCGCTCGGCATCTCGATCATGTCCACCTGTTCCTTGATGTTGGTCCACTTGTGGTTCCGCAGGTTGGCGACCTGAATTTCGTTGTCGAAGTGGCCAATGTTGCCGACGATCGCCATGTTCTTCATCTCGCGCATGTGCTCGATGCGGATGACGTCTTTGTTGCCGGTGGTGGTGATAAAGATGTCTGCGGTATCAACCACATCTTCCAGTATAACCACTTCGAAGCCGTCCATCGCCGCCTGAAGCGCGCAAATCGGGTCAACTTCGGTGACTTTGACACGGGCACCAGCGCCGCGCAGCGATGCCGCCGAGCCTTTGCCCACGTCGCCGTAGCCACAGACAACAGCCACTTTGCCGGCCATCATCACGTCGGTCGCGCGGCGGATACCGTCAACCAGCGACTCTTTACAGCCGTACTTGTTGTCGAACTTCGACTTGGTGACCGAGTCGTTCACGTTGATCGCGGGGAAGGGCAGCTGGCCGTCGCGCACCAGTTGGTACAGACGGTTCACGCCGGTGGTGGTTTCCTCGGACACGCCTTTGATCTGGTCGCGCACTTTGGTGAACCAGCCGGGGCTCTGGGCCATGCGCTTCTTGATCTGCGCTTTGATGACTTCTTCTTCTTCGGAAGTCGGGACGGGGATGATGTCCTCGCCTGCCTCGGCGCGGGCGCCAAGCAGAACGTAGAGTGTCGCGTCACCGCCATCGTCGAGGATCATGTTCGGGCCGTCTTCGAACATGAACGACTTGTCGAGGTAGTCCCAGTGCTCTTCGAGGCTCTGACCTTTGATCGCAAAGACGGGAATGCCCGCTTGGGCGATGGCAGCCGCCGCGTGATCCTGTGTCGAGAAGATATTGCACGACGCCCAACGCACGTCCGCACCCAGCGCGGCCAGTGTTTCGATCAGAACGGCGGTCTGGATGGTCATGTGCAGCGAACCGACGATCCGCGCACCTTTCAGGGGCTGGCTGTTGCCATATTCCTCGCGCAGAGCCATCAGGCCCGGCATTTCGGTTTCCGCGATGTCCAGTTCCTTGCGACCAAAGGCGGCCAGCGAAATATCCTTGACGATGTAGTCGTTAGCCATGGGAGGCTCTCCTTCGATCTAGCGTCTTTTGCCGGACGAAATAGCATCCACCCGGGAAATCGACAATGGAAATGGAAAAAGGCACTTTTATTGTTTCTAAACAGGAAACATTATCCTAAAGTGTAGAGGCGAAGCGGTCTGACACAGAGCGTGAGCATTTTTAACAAGTACTGAATTTTATCGATAAACCCTCTGTGGCAGCATCATTTTTCAAAGGAGCGGACCACGAACTTTCTCGCTTTGTGAAACAAAAGCACCCCCATGCGCTGTTTATTCCTGCAAATCTTGCAAGTGTCAGTTCGATCACGACGCTCTGTCACTTCGCTTTGGGCTCCATCGCATGCAGATTTGACGGAATTGCTAGTGTCGGCCCATTAGACCGGCTTTGGCGGGCAAAGTGATACCGAGGGGTCAGGGCGGCCCATGCCAATCTGGCATTGTTTTAACGAGTAAACTGGTACCTTGAATGGCGCGGAGGGCAGCACCGCG
>CAXQKF010000415.1:0-5598 GCA_964224285.1 Donghicola sp.
CCTCTGGCATGGTCACAGCACGGAGCATCGAGCAGCGTCTGGGCCTGCCCAAAGAGTTCCACCGCGTTCTGTCGCCGGACAGCGTCAAGAAAGCTCAGTCGGCGATCGAAGCCGGTCTGAACTTCCACGTGATCCGTGCCGACCTGAACGACGACGAGGATATCGCCCAAGCGTTCCTCGACTGGGTTTCGTCCAAGCAAGCGCGCATGATCACCAACGTGACCGTGTTCCAGGATGACATCACGCTGTTCGACTTCCTGGTCGCGACCACGCTGCCTGACGACCACCTGCATGAAACGCTGATCCAGATCGATCCGTCGTCGACCAAGCTGTTCAGCACCATGCGTCTGGAAGTTCAGGAAGAGGAAGCACCGGCACAATCCGCATCCAGCGATGATCCGATCGACTTCAACGTTGTGATGGGGTCGGGCGGAGATGGCCTGCGTCTGTTGGAAACCATCGGCGAGATCAGCTCTGGTCAGGCCATGGTTCAGGAAATGGTCCGCCAGATGGCGATGACCGACCTGATGCAGGAAATCGAGATGAGCATCCAGCATTCGGATGCGCCTCCGCTGAACTCGCGTCATCGCACCATTCTGCGCGACGTGATGGAAAACCACATGGGTCGTCTGCAGCAACTGGCCGAAGCGGAAACGCAGCTCGCCAGTCAGCTGGGGCAGTTGCAGGAAGAAAGCGTCGCGATGCGTTCGCGTCCGGCAAACGTCCTGCTCAAGCCGCTGTCATCCTTTGTGGAAACGCTGGCACGCAAACATGGCGGCAGCGCCCGTCTGTCGGCAGCCGGCGGCGAGGCGATGCTCGATCAGACCATGATCACCGATCTGCGCCATATCCTGAAGGCGCTCGTGACCCTGCGGATGGAAGCCGAAACCAAGCCCGGCAAATTCCATATCTCGCTGGCGAACGAAGATGATCGTGTTGTCGTCGATCTGACCGATGACGGCTCCAAGGTCGAGAAGCTGGATGCCTTTGAAAAGCTGGTCGAAGAGGTCAAGCGCAAGGGCGGCGATCTGAAGAACTCCAAGGTTCCGAATGGGGGGCAACGCTTCCACCTGAGCCTGCCGCTGCACATGATTGTTCTGGATGGCATGGTCGTTCGGGTTGGTGATGTGCGCTACGTTCTGCCGATTGAATCGATCCAGCGGATCCATCAGGGCAAAGACGTTGTTCCCGTTGTGGCCGCCCGCAACATGGCGATGCTGCGACTGGACGACGGGGATCTGATCAAGATCCAGCCCCTGTCGACTGGCAAGATCAAGAACGGTGACAGCCCCGATGGCCTCTATGTGATCGTGCGCTACAACGACATCCGTCGCGCGATCCCGGTGGACGAACTGCTGGGCCAGCAGCTGGTGTTGCTGCGTCCGCTGCGCGGTGTGCTCTCTGGCATGCGCGATCTGTCGGGTATCGCGATCCTGACCGGCGGCGATGTCGGCATGGTCCTGTCGGTGAGCAGCTTCGCCAGCGCATAAGTCACTGATATCAGATTCTTTTTGGCCACGCCCCTCGGGGCGTGGTTTTTTTATTTTCAGACAACCACTTAACACGGCTGGAACCGGCCAATTGGCCTAAAAGATGCAAAGGATTTGTCGTTGAAATTAACACGACGATGGAAGCGTCAGGGAAACTGAAGGAGCATAACAATGTCCATTGCCCTAGCACGATCGCGCTATCGCCAAGCCCAATCCGCGAACGCGGCCGAGGTCGACAATCCGCACGAGATCATCCTTGTTACCCTACGAGAGCTCGAACGGTCCCTGTCGGTTTTGGCGACCTCGTTCGGCGAAGGAGTCAAGGCGCCGGACGAACACACCAGCCGAGCACTCACGGCGATCTACATTCTGCAGTCCTCTTTGGACTTTGAAAAAGGCGGCGACATCGCCACCAGCCTTTTCCAGCTGTATGAATATTCGCGCCAGCAAATTCTGGCCCTGATGCGCCGAGACCCCGAAGCGCAGATCATCGCGGCCCGAGATTGTATCACCGACGTTCTGTCTGCCTGGCGCCAGATTGGCCCGCAGGTCGGAGGCAAACCGTCGTGAACAACGATCTGGTCCGGCATATGACATCGTCCCAGTCGCTCGAGCGGCTGGCCGATATCTCGCAACGTCTGGAAAAGGCCGCGAATGCGGGTGCCTTAGACGAGGTCGCGCGGCTGGACCACGAATTGCGCTGCGCGGCACTGGCTGTCGTTGGCACAGTACCACAGGGCGAAGCGCCCTTGGTCGAGCAGCTGGAATCCGTCAGGGACGCGCTCAAGGCGATCGAGCTTGCGATCTCTTCGGTGAAGCTCCAGCAAAAACAGTTGAAACACAAAATCGACCAGTCGCGCCGCTTGCGTCTGGCCTACAAGCGCAAGGATTGAACGATGGCTCTACTTGGCAAGCCTTGCCGGTCCTGCATGAGAATTCGAATTTTCATGATGTGCGCGATGCCCATCGTGATCCTGATTGGCCTGCGCCCCGAAGGGATGGTGCGTCTGGCCGGTCTGGTTCCTGATGCAAGCTGGATTGCAGGTGCCATGATGCTCGCAGGCACTGTCAGCTTTATCCTTAAGTATAGAAAATACAAAAGCCAGAGCTGAGGGGCGTCCTCAGGTCTGGCTTTGGTCTTTTGGCGTTGTGGCGGCTCTTAGCCGACGCGCAGAGGGGTCTTGAGCGCCTCGACCAGCTTGGTCAGGGAAACGCGCTTGCGGGCCCGTGGTGCGCCGCTCTCGTCGCAGAAGACGGTCTCTACCATCATGACAGGTGCGGGTGTGGCGGTGACGGCTTTGGGGTCGTAGATCATGTTCATTGCAGGGTCTCCTGTGTCTGTTGAAGGAAACTCTGCAAGAGGCGGGCCAACTCAGCTGGCAATCGTGAAATTCAGGATCAGAACTTCGTAGACGGGGTTGGGGCGGTCTTCGGATGTGAGCTCGATGTTCATCTTGTCGCGGATCACAGCGGGCAATTGGGTGCGCAGGTCCAGCCAGTCGCTGTCGGGGGGCATCTGATCCACCAGATCCTGCACCGCGTCCGTCATCGGGGCCATAACAGGGCCTGGATTGTCCCTGAGCATATCGAAAACCTTTTTGCCCACGTCTTCGCGGATCGCGAGCCCGATGTTGATCATCACCGTGCCGCCTAGCTGGGGCAGGGTCGCTTTGATCGGGTTGATGATGTCGATGTAGGTGCGATCGGGCAGGTTCTCGGACTCGTCCGCAACGACCTCTTCCTCGACAACTTCGGGCTCGGGAAGGTCGGGCTTGGCGGTCAAAGAGAAGTACAGACCACCCCCGAACGCCCCGAGCACGACAATGGCGGGCAGGATGGTCAGCAGGATGCTGGCTTTGGATGAAATCGGCTCGGCCGACATAGGCGCGTGCCTCCTTGGGCTTTTCAAATCTGCAAAAGGTTGTGCAAGGCAGGTGCCAAACCTGATAGACTGTAACGAGAGGCTAAAAATTTTCGGAAGATGACCGAAAGATAATACAAGAGCACTGCACCCGTGGCCCACATCGGGGCAAGAGAGGACGTAGATGGCATTCGCTATGAAATGGGCGCTGGCCCCATTCAGGCTTTTGTTTGGACGTGGCACCCGCACGCCCACGGCCGAAGTCCTGCCTGCAGACCCGAACTGGACACCGCCCCCGGCCGAAGAGCCCCAAGCCCACTTGCCAGCCGAAGAATTCGTGCTGGTCGAACGGATCACCCGTCTGATGACGCTGGACGAGATCGAGCGTCATTTGCCCGATATTCTGGGCCGCGCTCTGGCCCGTGGCTGGATCGATAAGCCGTTTCAGGCGGCATTCATGGACGACCCCAAGCGGATGCTGGCCACCTACGATGTCCACCTGCCTGACGCGGTCGAGATCGAGGTCGAGTCCGAACCGGGCAAACGCCCGAGGATCGTGGTCTACCAGATCAGCCTCGGGGGACGGAAACGGCGGCTCTTGTATCTACAGCTCGTGATGATGGCGGGACGATGAAAGCGATTTTGACCAGAACGATCTCTGCGGCGGCTGTGGCCTTGGCTCTGACCGGGCCGGTGGCTGCCGATAGTTTCGACGAGGCGATGGCAGCCTTCAAGAGCGGCGATCTGGACCGTGCTGTCGTGCTGTTCCGTGAGCTTGCGGACCACAATGATGGCGCTGCGCAGGCCAATCTCGCGGTGCTTTATGCGATCGGGCAGGGCGTACCCCAGAACGATCAGGATGCCTATTATTGGGCGTGGCGTGCGCGTTTCTCGGGCGAGAAGGCCGCAATCGAGATGATCAGCCTCTTGCGGGAACGGCTGACCGAAGAGGGACGTGCCGAAGTCGCATCGCGGCTGATCAAGGATCTGACGGATACGGCGCTGCGCGGCGATCTGGGTGCGCTGACGGCTCTGGGGCGTGTCTACAACGAGGTCAGCGAACCTTCGCAAAAGGCAGAGGCTTTGCTGTGGTTCACGGTCGCGGCAGCGTTCGAGGCGCCCTATGCGGCGCTGTTCCGCGAAGGTGTGAGTCAGGAGATCTCGAAACAAGAGCGCCTGACCATACAGGCCCGCGCTCGTCAGTTGTTTACAGAATGGTGTGGAAAGCTGCCGGAAAACAAATTGCCGGCAACCTGCAACAAGAGCTGATTAGTGGCGGCGGAAGGCCTGCATTGCCACCAGCTCGTCGGCAGAAATGCCGGTCTGACGTGCAATCTCCGAGCCGCTTTCGCCCTCTCGGGCCATGTTGATGGCCTGATCGATCATGCGTTCGCTGGTCAGCCACTGGATGTCCGAGCGCATATCTTTGATCTCGGTCGCAATGGCCTCGATCGTTGCTCCGATCTTGCCCTGTTCCTCGACAACAGTCGCCAGAGCTGTCTTTTCGGCTTTGGTCGCAAGTTTCTGCGCACGTTTACGGCGCAGGGCGACATATGCACCGCCCGCCAGAAGAGTTGAGACTGCTGCGGCGGTGGCAAAAAGGATCAGTTCGCTGGTCACGTTGGGATTCCAGTTTATTGCTTGAGATTATTGTTCTTAGAGCATCAGCTCACGATAGCCTTCGAAGAGGCTGTCTGTGATCCGATCCAGATCCACAGGGTAGTTGCCCTGCGAAATGGCGTCCTTGATGCGCTTGACGGCTTCGACGTCGAACGGGGGGTTCGATGCGTCGACACCCGCAGGCATCTGGGACACAGCGGCACTAAGCGACACGCTGTCGGTTGCAGCGGGCGCGCTGACGCTCGTCGAACCCTCGGCGCTTTTTGCACTTTGGGCGGGCGTATCACCCTGCGTCTTTTGAATTCGGGCGCGGGCGAGGGACGGATTGATGGAGTCTACCATGACGTTCTCCTCGGGTTAGACAGGAACAGGCGTACAAATACTCTCGGACAGTACAACGACGGATGGCTAGTTCATTTTAGCCGCCACTCGTACTTTATTGCGTTCGGTTACGATGGCCTTGACCAGCCTGTCGCTTCCTACATTTCTTACTGCAATTATCTGGCCACGTTGGCCGTTCTCGGCTGCAATTCCTGATGCAAGGATCAACATTCCGGCGGCATCGTAGATAATTGCGACGGGCGTTCCCTCTGTAACCAGCCAGTTGTGTTCCAGATGACGTGCCAG
>CAXQKF010000416.1:0-3225 GCA_964224285.1 Donghicola sp.
ATGCTCACTGGTGACTGGGTTCAGACGTGTGCTCTTCCGATCTCGAAGAAGGCGAATCCCGTGGCCACTCGGTCGAAGTCATCGACACCGCCCGCTGCTACATGGCGATCAACGCGCTGGCCCCAGAGGTCCACTACGACGGCAAGCGCCTGCCCCGCTATGACGCCGTGATCCCGCGCATCGGCGCGTCGATCACCAGCTACGGCACCGCGATCATCCGCCAGTTCGAAACCATTGGCACCTACTGCGTAAACGGCTCTCAGGGCATCACCGCCAGCCGTGACAAACTCTACGCCCACCAGCTGATGGCCAAGTACAAGATCGGCATGCCCGTCACCGCCTTTGCCAGCTCTCCCAAGGACACCGGCAACCTAATGGGTCTGGTCGGTGCGGCGCCGCTGATCGTCAAACTCCTCGAATCGACCCAAGGCAAAGGCGTTGTTCTGGCCGAAACCAAAAAGGCCGCCGAGTCGGTCATCGACGCCTTCCGCGGCCTGAAAGCCAACTTCCTCGTCCAGCAGTTCGTAAAAGAAGCAGCTGGCGAAGACATCCGCTGCCTCGTGATCGACGGCAAGGTCGTGGCTTCCATGAAACGCACCGGCGCCGAAGGGGATTTCCGCTCCAACCTGCACCGTGGCGGCACCGCCAAAGCCGTCCGCATCACCAAAGAGGAACGCGACACCGCGATCCGCGCCACCCGCGCCTTTGGCCTCGGCCTTGCAGGCGTCGATCTGTTGCGGTCTTCGGACGGCCCCAAAGTGCTGGAAGTGAACAGCTCTCCGGGTCTTGAAGGCATCGAAAAAGCCAGCGCCAAAGATATCGCAGGGCTGCTTTTCGATGCGATCGAGATGAAAGTCCGCCCCAACCCGGTGCGCCGACGCAAGACGGATGGCTCCACAGAGGCGTGACCTCTGGACCTCGGGGCACTCATTTCCTATATGAACTGTCAGGAAATAGGACAGGACCAGCGATGACTGAGGCAAACGAACACCTCGAAGGGGCTCCTCTGATCAAGCCCTCGACCACCGACCACGAGCTTTACGACTCGGTCGTAGAGGCGTGCCGCACGGTCTTTGACCCGGAGATTCCGGTGAACATCTATGATCTGGGGCTGATCTACACTATCCTGATCTCGCCCGAGAACGAGGTGAAGGTCACCATGACCCTGACCGCGCCGGGTTGTCCGGTGGCTGGCGAAATGCCCGGCTGGATCGCAGATGCGGTCAGCCCCATCCCCGGCGTCAAGGACGTGGACATCGAAATGGTGTTCGATCCGCCTTGGGGCATGGACATGATGAGCGACGAAGCCCGGCTTGAACTGGGCTTCATGTAATCCTGTCAGCGCGACAGCGTAGAAAGGACAGCAAGATGTTCAGCATTCCCGGCAAACAGGCCGTCTCGATCTCTTCGGCGGCTGCCGTTCAAATCCGCAAACTCATGGAGCGTGACGGGTCCGAAGGCCTGCGTATCGGCGTCAAAAAGGGCGGCTGTGCAGGCATGGAATACACCATGGAATATGTCGACGCCGTCGATCCCAACGACGAGGTCGTCGAGCAGGACGGCGCTCGCGTCATGATTGCGCCCATGGCCCAGATGTTCCTGTTCGGCACCCAGATCGACTATGAAACGTCGCTTCTGGAATCGGGGTTCAAATTCAAGAACCCGAACGTGGTGGATGCCTGCGGCTGCGGCGAATCCATCAAATTCAAGGACATCGACGAGCTGAAGGCCGAACAGGGCAACTGAGGCACCCTGCCCGCTTGACCATTGCCCCCCTCTCGTAAAAGGTGCGTCCAAAGCAACTTTGGGGGGCATGAAATGCGTCAAAAACTCGCCGCGGGCAATTGGAAGATGAACGGCACGGCGGACGCCTTGTCGGAACTGAACGAACTGACACAAGGCTATCCCGAAGCCGCTGTCGACATCCTGATCTGCCCCCCCGCAACCCTGATCGACCGCGCGAGCGAAGCCGCCGCAGGCAGCGCCGTCGCCATCGGTGGTCAGGACTGCCACGCCAAGGTCAACGGCGCGCACACCGGCGATATCTCTGCAGAAATGCTGCGCGACGCAGGTGCAACCTATGTCATCATCGGCCACTCCGAGCGCCGCGACGACCACGGCGAAACCTCTGAAGTGATCGCTGCCAAATCCACCGCGGCCTATGACGCCGGCCTGATTGCTGTCGTCTGCTGCGGCGAACACCTGAGCACCCGCGAAGACGGCAAAACGCTGGATCACATCGGCACGCAGATCGCGGAAAGCCTGCTCGACACTGCCAACGCAGAAAACACCGTCATCGCCTACGAACCCGTGTGGGCCATCGGCACTGGCCTGACCCCCACCCTCGAACAGATCGCAGAAGTCCACGACTTCATCCGCGCCGAACTGGTCAAACGCTTTGGCGAGGAAACCGGCAACGGAATCCGGCTGCTCTACGGCGGATCGGTGAAGCCCACGAACGCAGCTGAAATCTTTGCCACCTCGAATGTAGACGGCGCTCTGGTTGGCGGTGCGAGCCTGAAGGCCGCAGATTTCTCTGCGATCATCGACGCGCTCGTGGCAGCCTGATCACAGTGAGTATTTAACCAAAGCAGAAAGCCCGTTTCTCTTTCTGCTTTGTACAAATACTCAAAATCCCAACATCAAAGAAAAGGCGCCGTTCCGATTGGAGCGGCGCCTTTGAAGTTTGAGGGGAGGTATAGGGCGCGGGAGGGGCGCCCCGTTTTTTGTTATTTTGTAATGATTTCCGGACCCATGAAGGTCGTCGGAAGGTAGGTCGAGAGCCACGGAATGTAGGTGACCATGATCAGGAACACGCACAGGACAGCCAGGAAGGGCAGTGCTGCGCGGACCACCGACATCATCGGCATACCGGCCACCCCCGAGGTCACGAAGAGGTTCAGGCCAACCGGCGGGGTGATCATGCCGATCTCCATGTTCACGACCATGATGATACCGAGGTGGATCGGGTCGATGCCCAGTTCGATCGCAATCGGGAACACCAGCGGTGCAACGATGACCAAGAGACCCGAGGGCTCCATGAACTGGCCGCCGATCAGCAGGATCACGTTCACGATCACCAGGAACATCACAGGGCCGAAGCCAGCGTCGAGCATCGCAGCAGCGATCTGCTGGGGGATCTGCTCGTCGGTCAGCACGTGCTTGAGGATCAGCGCGTTGGCGATGATGAACATCAGGGTGACGGTCAGTTTGCCTGCTTCGAAC
>CAXQKF010000417.1:0-8062 GCA_964224285.1 Donghicola sp.
CGCTTCGCGCCGCTCCACGCATGTGCCGCAGCGCCCGCAATGGTGTGCGCCGCCCTTGTAGCAGGACCATGTCTCGGCAAAGGGCGTGTTGTGCTTGGCCCCTTCGGTCACGATGTCGGCCTTGGTCCGGTGCACAAAGGGCGTGTACAGCGACACGTCCGCGTACCCGTCCAAAGCAGCCTTTTGCATGGTGTTGAACGCCTCGGTGAACGCCGGACGGCAATCAGGGTAGATAAAGTGATCCCCCCCATGCACCGCAGTCGCCACCGCCTGATCCCCGTTCGCCGCCGCCACGCCAAAGGCGATGGTCAACATGATCGCGTTGCGGTTCGGGACCACGGTGATCTTCATGGTTTCTTCGGCGTAGTGACCATCAGGCACGTCGATATCATCGATCAGAGCCGACCCCGTCAGCGCCGCACCAATCGTCCGCATGTCGATGATGTCATGGGGCACACCCAGCCGTTTCGCGGCAAGGGCAGCATAGTCCAGTTCTTTGCGGTGGCGTTGACCATAGTCGAACGACACCAATCGCGTCAGCTCGTGCTGATCAGCGACCATGTGGGCGAGGGATACGGAATCCAGTCCGCCCGAGCAGATTACAATCGTCTTCATAGTTGTCCCTTGTTTTGATGTACCGGGTAGGCTGCGACCGGTTGGGCGTGCGTTTACGGCTGATCGCCCGTTTTGGCAAGCCTTAGGCCCCGACGGGGATCATCGTGCCTTGCAGGATCGCCACGTGCCTGCGTTTGCCATTGTCCGTGGACCAGACATCCGCGCCCACGACCACCAGCCTGCGGCCCGGCTTGATCACCCGCCCGATGGCCTCCAACTGGCCGGACGCGGGCGCGAGGTAGTTGATCTTGACCTCGACCGACATGACCTCGGACCCCGCTGGCAAAGTGGACAGGGCCGAATACCCAGCCGCGCTATCCGCGATGCTGAACACCATGCCCCCATGGGCAAAACTCTGCTGTTGCAGCACGTGATCGGCGACGGGCGCTGCGATCGTCACGGTGCCCTCTGCGACCTCGGTCAGTTCTGCGCCGATGGTCTGCATCATCGACTGCTGCGCAAAGCTGGCCCTGATGCGGGCCTCTATTTCTGTGAACGCCATCGTGCTCTCCCCCTACTTGCCAAGTAGGCTGTCCGTCGAAAGGGTTGGCAACTGTGACGTCCCGTTCATTCGGGGGGCAGCAACACCTGTGCGGCGGCCTTGCGCACGGCGGCGGTCATCGGGGCCAGAGCTTCTGCCGTCAGCCGGTTGAACTGCCAGTAGAGCGGCGCGTCATGGGGTGCACCTTCGTCCAGATGGACCAACCGCCCCTCGGCCAAATGCTCGGCGACCAGAAACGCGGGGTTCAAAGCCCACCCGAGGCCCAGAACGCAGGCCTCGACAAAGCCTTGGCTGGACCCGATACGGTGACAAGGCAGGCTGCGCGCCCGCACTGCGCCGTCAAAGTTCTGCGCCACCCAACGCTCTTGCAACTTGTCCTTGTCCGAGAACCTAAGCGCCGGTGCCTTGGCCAGTGCCTGCGCTGTCACCCCCATCGGCATCCACCGCCGCATATAGTCCGGACTGGCCGTCGCCAGATAGCGCAGACGGCCCAAGGGGGCACTCTCGCATCCCTGCAAGGGACGGGCGTGGGCGGTGACAACTGCAGCCACCTCGCCCCGTTTCAGCCAGTCCAACGAGACATCCTCGTCGTCGATCACTATATCGAACAGAACGCCCTCTACTGCCTGCAACGCGGGCAGGAACCACGTCGCAAGACTGTCCGCATTCACAGCGATCCGCAGGGTGCTCTGCCCCTCTGCCCCCTGCCCGAGGTCACGCCGCACGGCGCTTTCCATCAGCATCAGCCGGTCGAAATGCCCGATGAGGGTCTCGCCTGCTTGGGTCGCGACACAAGGCGTGCCCCGCACCAACAGCACACTCCCGATCTGGTCCTCGAGCGCCTTGATCCGCTGGGACACCGCCGACTGGGTCAAATGCAATTCCGCCGCCGCGCCGCCGAACGAACCACGCCGGTGAACCGCCGCAAGGGCCTGAAGGTGCAGTGGATCAATCATTAGAATCCCTTATCGAGGCAAAATTCTTTGAATTAGACTAATCCCCGGTGCGTCCGTAAGCAACGGGCCAACCCAAGGAGAGCCCATGACTGCCCTGATCCACGGATATCTCGTATCCCTTAGCCTGATTGCCGCCATCGGCTCGCAAAATGCATTCGTCCTACGGCAGGGCTTGCGCCGCGAACATGTCGCCGCAGTCGTGGCAGTCTGCGCAATTTCGGATGCGATCCTGATCACGGCGGGCATCGCGGGAATGGGCACGCTGATCGCCTCGATCCCTTGGCTGGCCCCGGCGATGCGCTGGTTCGGCGCCGCGTTTCTGCTGGTCTACGGGGCGCTCAGGTTCCGCGCGGCACTCAAAGGCGGAGAGGCACTCTTGCCCGCCAAAGAGGCGTCGGTGCCCATCGTCAAAGTCCTGCTGATCTGCCTGACCCTGACTTGGGCAAACCCCCACGTCTATCTGGATACGGTGCTGTTGATCGGCTCGATCGGCACCCAATACGCCCCCAACCACTGGAGCTTTGCTGCGGGAGCAATCCTCGGGTCGCTATCGTTCTTTGTCGCGCTCGGGTTCGGGGCGCGGCTCCTGTCCGGCCTTTTCGAAAGCCCCAAAGCATGGGTCGTCCTCGAGGTTATCGTCGGCTGCACCATGTGGGCGATCGCAGCCTCCTTGCTGCTAGGATGACAACTCGACTTCGGTGAGCAGTGCGTCGATAATCTCCGCCAAGTCCCCAAAATCGCTGAACTGCGCGGCGTGGGGGATCAAGGCACTGGCCGTTTTGCGATAGCCTTCGGTAAAGAGCACAAAGGGCACCAAAGCGCGCTGCGCCGTTTCGGCATCGACCTCGCTGTCACCGACATAGATTTCCGGCCCCCGCCCCAGATCGGCAAAGGCTTTGTCCAACGGACGCGGGTCGGGTTTGTGCACTGGCAGACTGTCCCCGCCGATCACGACGTCGAAATAGACATCCAGACCGGTCGCCTTCAATACGGCCTGCGTGGCGGCCAAGGGCTTGTTCGTACACACGCCCAACGCATGACCTGCCGCTTTCAACTGCCCCAAGAGGACCACAACCCCCGGATAGGGTTTGGTCAAAGACGTAGCGGTCAGATAGCGCCCTGTGAAATCGGCCAGAAGGCGATCCTGTTCCCCATCCGCAATGCCCCGCGCGGCCCGCATCCGCGCCACAAACACGCTTGCCCCGTTTCCGATGAAATCCCGCGCCTGCGCCAAAGTGATCGGATCGGCCCCTTCGCCCGCCAGGACCGCGTTGGCAATCCCGTGGATGTCGGGGGCGCTGTCGATCAGCGTCCCGTCCAGATCAAATACAATCCGCGCCATTATCCAGTCTTCCACTTGATCGAACATCCCATCGAGGGGATCTGGTCCTTGGGCCCCTGCCCCGTTTCGGCCACCTGTTTCATCGCCTCGAACAGATCGCGGCGCAGGTCCACAGGCCCCGCCGCCTTGGTCGAGGCTTCAAGCCGCCCGCGATATTGCAGGCCGCCGTCCGCGTCGAAGCCAAAGAAATCCGGCGTGCAGGCCGCATCATAAGCCCGCGCCACATCCTGCGTTTCGTCGTAAAGATAAGGGAAAGGGAACCCCTTCGCCTCGGCCATCAGGCGCATGTTATCAAAGCTGTCCTTGGGATAGGCCTGCGCGTCATTGGCACTGATCGCCACCACGCCGATCCCCATCTCCATCAACTCGGACGCATCGCGGATGATCCGGTCCAGAACAGCCAGCACATAGGGGCAATGGTTGCAGATAAACATGACCAGAGTGCCCTTGGTCCCCGCCACATCGCCAAAGCTGACCTGACGGCCATCGGTGCTTGGCAGGGTGAAATCGGGCGCTTTCCAGCCGAAATCGCAGACAGGGGGAGTGACGGGCATGGCAGATCTCCTTCAGGAACAGGCGTTGCGGATTGCCGCGATATTAGCGCCGTAAACCTCTGGGTTGTCCACCGACCCACCGCGAAAGACCGCACTTCCCGCCACCAGCACATCGGCCCCCGCCGCAGCGACCAAAGGCGCCGTGGTCGGGTCCACCCCGCCGTCAATCTCGATATGGATGGGGCGGTCCCCGATCATCTGGCGCAACTTGCGCACCTTGGCCGTCATGTCGATGAACTTCTGGCCACCGAAACCGGGGTTCACGGTCATCACGCAGACCAGTTCGGTCAAATCGAGCAGATGCTCCACCGCCTCGGCCGGCGTGCCGGGGTTCAGGGCAATCCCCGCCTTCATCCCCGCCCCGCGAATGGCCTGCAGGGTGCGATGGCTGTGCGGCCCCGCCTCGATGTGCGCGGTCAGAACGTCGGCCCCCGCATCGGCGTAAGCCTCGATATAGGGATCCACCGGCGCGATCATCAGATGGACATCCATGACCGTTTTCACATGGGGCCGGAACGCCTTAACCGCAGGGGGACCAAAGGTCAGGTTGGGCACGAAATGCCCGTCCATCACGTCCACATGAACCCAATCCGCGCCCTGTGCCTCGATCGCCTGAATCTCGGCACCGAAATTCGCAAAATCCGCCGACAAAATGGACGGAGCAATCTTCACCGACCGATCAAAGCTCATTCCGCAGCCTCCCGCATCCGGTCCACATCCAGACCGCCCTGAAACACACGGCTAGCCCGCAAATCCGCCGCCGTAATGGTGGACAAGGCCACCGCATCCAGCGGCCCCTTACTCTCTGAAAACAATCGGTTCGCCTGCCGCAAACGCGCACGATCCAAGGCATTGCGGATCGACCGCGCATTGGCGAAATGGGGCTGCATCCGGCGCATCGAAATATACTCGGCCATCGCCGCCTCCGCCTCTGGATCAAAGACATAGCTCTGCCCCTCCAGCATGGACTTCGAAATCCGCAGCAATTCCTCGTCCGAATAATCAGGGAAGTCGATGTGGTGGGCGATCCGCGATCGGAAGCCCGGATTGGCGTTAAAAAACCGGTCCATCCGGTCTGCATAACCCGCCATGATCACCACCAGATCGTCGCGGTTGTTCTCCATGACCTGCAACAGGATCTCGATGGCTTCTTGTCCGTAATCGCGCTCGTTGTCGGGCTTGTACAGGTAATAGGCCTCATCAATAAACAGCACGCCCCCCATGGCCCGCTTCAGCACCTCTTTGGTCTTGGGCGCCGTGTGGCCGATGTACTGCCCCACCAGATCATCCCGCGTCACCGACACCAGATGCCCCTTGCGCACATAGCCCAAGCGGTGCAGCAGCCCGGCCATCATCCGCGCAACAGTCGTCTTGCCCGTCCCTGGATTGCCTGTGAACGACATGTGCAGAGTGGGCGTCTCGTTCGACAGCCCCATCTCGCGCCGCGCCTTATCGACCAGCAACAAAGCCGCCGTCTCGCGAATGCGCTGCTTCACCGGCGCCAAGCCAATGAGCTCGCGATCCAGCTCCTCCAGCACCTCGCGCACGCCCGAGGCCTCGTATTCCGCCGCCAGATCAACGGTCTGCACAGTCCCCTCAACCATCACCCTGCTTCTTTCTTCTTTTTGCCAAAATACTCCGGGGGTCCGGGGGCCGCGCCCCCGGCCTCTCAAACCAGCCCGCAGGCCAGCCAGTTCAGCGCCGCGCGTCCCACGCATAGCGCTGGGACCGTCCGTCCACGTCCGTGCGCTGCATGTGGAAACTCGGCTCCTCGGCCGGACGGTTGACGACAAAGCTCATCATCACCGTCTCGAACCCGCGGGTGTTGTCGAAGGCCTGAATGCGGATGTAGGTGCCAGGATTGGCCTTGCGGCATTCGTCCAGCTCCATCATCACACCCTTGGCGTCGCGCAGGTCGAACATGGGGTTGCCCCACATCTCCCAGTAGGTGTTGCGCGGGTGCGGATCGTCCGTGTACTCGAGGCTCACCGCCCACTCTTTGCCAAGGATATATTCGACCTGTTTGGTGATCTGATCGTCATTCAGATCGGGAAGAAAGCTGAAGCAGCCCTGTGTGATACGCATGGTAAAATCTCCTGAATGTCGGGGGCCGCGCGCGCATCCGGCACGCGGCCGAATGGCTTACATCGCGGGAACAGCCGTCGGCACAAAGTCCGAGGTATCCGTCGAGGTGTAGTTGAAGGTGATGTTCCCCCAGGTATCCAGCGCCGCTTCCAGCGGTTTGCACCACTTGGCCGCTTCACGCAGGATTTCGGGGCCCTCGACAGCAATCTCGCGGCCTTCGTTACGGGCAAGGATCATCGCCTCCAGCGCCACACGGTTCGCAGTTGCGCCCGCCTGAATGCCCATGGGGTGACCAATGGTGCCGCCACCGAACTGCAGCACCACATCGTCGCCGAACAGATCGATCAGCTGGTGCATCTGGCCCGCGTGAATACCGCCCGAGGCCACAGGCATCACTTTCTTGATATCGCCCCAGTCCTGCTCAAAGAAAATCCCGCGCTGCAGATCGACCTCGCTATGGGTCTCGCGGCAGACGTTGTAATAGCCCTGAACGGTCAGCGGATCGCCCTCAAGCTTGCCCACGGCGGTGCCGCAGTGCAGGTGGTCCACACCGGCCAGACGCAGCCACTTGGCGATCACGCGGAAGCTGATGCCGTGGTTCTTCTGGCGGGTATAGGTGCCGTGGCCCGCGCGGTGCATGTGCAGGATCATATCGTTGCGGCGGCACCATTCGCTGATCGACTGGATCGCGGTCCAGCCCACGATCAGGTCCACCATCACGATGACCGACCCCAGCTGCTTGGCGAACTCGGCGCGGGCGTACATCTCTTCCATCGTACCAGCGGTGATGTTCAGGTAGTGGCCCTTGACCTCGCCGGTTTCGGCGGTCGCCTTGTTCACGGCCTCCATGCAGTACAGGAACCGATCACGCCAATGCATGAAGGGTTGCGAGTTGATGTTCTCGTCATCCTTCATGAAATCGAGGCCGCCCTTCAGCCCCTCATACACCACGCGGCCATAGTTCTTGCCCGACAGGCACAGCTTGGGCTTGGTGGTCGCGCCCAGAAGGGGCTTGCCGAACTTGTCCAGACGCTCGCGTTCCACGACCAGACCCGTGGGCGGGCCTTTGAAGGTTTTCACGTAGGCGACGGGCAGGCGCATGTCCTCCAGACGCGCGGCCTTCAGCGGTTTGAAGCTGAACACGTTGCCGATGATCGACGCGGTCAGGTTCGCGATTGACCCTTCTTCGAACAGGATCAGATCATAGGCTACATAGGCAAAGTACTGACCGGGCTGGCCGGGCACCGGATCAACGCGGTAGGCTTTGGCACGGTACTGGTCGGCAGCGGTCAGACGGTCGGTCCAGACCACAGTCCAAGTGGCGGTCGAAGATTCGCCTGCCACAGCGGCCGCTGCCTCGATAGGGTCCACGCCCTCCTGCGGGGTGATCCGGAACAGGGCAAGGATATCGGTATCCTTGGGCTGGTAGTCGCCATCCCAGTAGCCCATCTGGGCGTATTTCAGAACACCAGCGGCGTAGCGCTTTTTCTTGTCCTTGATCTCGGTGGGGTTGCTCATGTCGTTCATGGGTCAGGCCTCCTCTGTCTGACTCAGGCTGCGCGGGCGGCAGCGATTTGGGGGTCCAGCGCGCCGCTGGCATAGCGGCGGGCCATTTCATCCATAGAAAGCGGCTTGATCTTCGCGGACTGGCCAGCGGTGCCGAAACGCTCGAAGCGGTCGCGGCACAGGTCTTCCAGTTCCTTCATCGCAGGGATCAGGAATTTACGCGGATCAAATTCGGCAGGCTTTTCGGTGGCGACCTTGCGGAACTGGCCGGTCATGGCCATACGGCAGTCGGTGTCGATGTTGACCTTGCGCACGCCCATCTTGATGCCGCGCTCGATCTCTTCGACCGGCACGCCGTAAGTCTGGGGCATGTCACCGCCGTGGGCATTGATCAGGTCCTGCAATTCCTGCGGAACTGAACTGGACCCGTGCATCACCAGATGGGTGTTGGGCAGCTTTTCGTGGATGCGCTTGATGGTCTCCATCGACAGGATATCGCCAT
>CAXQKF010000418.1:0-4211 GCA_964224285.1 Donghicola sp.
TGAAAACTGCCCTGCGCCGCGTGTGGCGGCAGGAGGACGGGACATCCTCGGTCGAGTTTGTCATGGTCTTTCCGATCTTTCTCTTTGCCCTGTTCTGGAGCATCGAGACCTGTGTCTGGATGCTGCGTGCCACCTCGCTGGAGCGGGGGCTTGATATGGCGATCCGTGAAATCCGGATCAGCACGCAGAACTCCCAGCCGACCTATGACGAGCTGAAGCAGATCATTTGCGATACCTCGGGGATGCTGGGGTCCGACTGTTTCACCGATCTGAAGCTGGAATTGCAGAAGACCGATCCGCGTGCGTTCACCGGCCTGCCCGCAAATGCTGACTGTCAGGACAAATCGGAACCGATCAAACCGGCGGTGAACTTCAAACCCGGTCAGCCCAATGACCTGATGCTGGTGCGGGCCTGTGCGCGGATCGAACCGATCTTTCCCGCCCTGCACGTGGGGAACGCAATGAAACGCGAAACCGATGGCGGCACGGCCCTGGTGGCGATCAGTACCTTTGTTCAGGAGCCCTAAGATGATGCAGGCGATCCGATCCCGTTTGCGCCGGTTCTTCCGGCAGTCCGAGGGCAGCATTACCCTCGAGGCCATCCTGTACATGCCGCCCATCATCATGCTGTTCCTGATGTCGCTGGTGCTGTTCGACGGTTTCCGCACGAACAACCTGTCCCAGAAGGCCGCCTATGCCATCGGCGATGCCATGTCCCGCGAAACGGTGCCGTTGAACGACGCCTATCTGAACGGGATGGAGCAAGTGTACACCGAGATCGTGGGCCGGCGCGCCGGCTACGGCATCCGGTTCACCATTATCCGCTGGAGCGCCTCGCAGGATGCCTATCTGGTGGACTGGTCCCGTGTACGCGGGCAGCTGATCACGAACACGCTGACAGACGCCGATCTGGAGGACATGAAAGAGAACCTGCCCCAGCTCCAGAACGGCGAGCGGATCATCATGGTCGAGGCGCGCTCTGACGTGAACATCCCCGAAGGCCTGCGCAAAAGCAGCGATGGGTGGGCGCCGCCTCTGGCGGTGCGGATCGATATGAACAAGTTCGAGATGGTGGCGAATGTGATCACCCGCCCCCGTTTCTCGCCTCAGGTCTGCTGGCAGTCCTGCTAACCGGTCAGAGGGTCAGACCGGATTTGCGGGCGGCGATCATGTCGGCCACGGCCTTGGTCTCGCCTCCGGGCAGGACACCGCCCACGGCCACTCGGCGCCCCATGCGCCACCAGACACCGGGGAACCATGCGCGCGGCATCGGTTCATTCAGGTGAAGCAGAAACCCGTGCGAGGGTTTGAACGCAAAGGCCCCGCGTTCGACCTTTTGAATATTGTCGATGGTGGCGACCACACGGCCGGCACTGTCGGTCAGACTATCCCCTTCGAGAATGAGGGAGAGCTGGCCGGATTGCATCATCTTGTACCCGCCATAAACGGCGAGTGCCCCGAACCCGAGGAGAAAGCCCCGCAGAACAAAGGCCACCGGCGGGTGTGCCAGCGCCAGATAAATCAGGATCGCCCCGAGAAAGAACATCGCGCCAACGCCCAACCAGATGCGCATGGGCGAAGGAGAGATACGGATCGTGATGCTGTCGGTCATAACCATTGCCCTACGCTGGAACGTTTCAGTCACATCAGGTCGCACGGGTGGCCCCAGAGGTCAACGCAGACGCCGTGTCAGATGCTGGAAAGCGGGCAAAAAAAATGCGGGGGATAAACCCCCGCTGAAAGTATGAGTGCAAGGAGAGCGGCTACTTGCACTCCGATTTGAAAATCTGCGGGGAACCAGCGGATCGTCTCATCGTGTAGGTGTATCTGTAACTCATGATTACACGTAGGCCTATAGCCACGGGTGCAGAACGGTGCTTGCATTTTCGCATTACCCATTGAATTTGCAGGAACATTTTCGAATTCCCGCCTGTGCAGTTCTGCACGGAGCCTCTGTTTCGCCCCACAGAGCGCGGGTTTGGAAAGCGGCGCGGGCGGCTCTATATTCACGTCAACTGCATAGGAGATGCGTGAATGTCCCTGCGACCGACCCTTGAGACCCGCCTTGCCCAGCCCACGATGGAGGGCGCTGGCGTGCACCTGCACCGCGCTTTCGGGTTCCATGACCCGTCAGAGCTGGACCCCTTTCTGCTGTTCGACGATTTCCGCAACGACCGCCCCGAGCATTACTATCGCGGCTTTCCGTGGCACCCCCACCGCGGGATCGAGACCATTACCTACGTGCTGAACGGCACCGTGGATCATGGGGACAGCCTTGGGAACGAAGGCACGCTTAGTGCGGGGGACGTGCAGTGGATGACCGCTGGTTCGGGCATCCTGCACCAAGAGATGCCCAAGGGGAATATCAACGGCCAGATGCACGGTTTCCAGCTGTGGGCGAACCTGCCCAGCAGCCTGAAGATGACCGCGCCCCGCTATCAGGACGTGAAATCCAAGGAAATCCCCGTGATCCTCGACGATGACGGCACGCGGGTGAAGGTGATCGTGGGCGAGTTCTGGGGCAAGAAAGGCCCCGTGGACGGCATCGCTGCCGACCCGCAATATCTGGATATTTTCGTGCCTGCGGGTGTGAAGAAGACCTTCAAGATCGACACCTATCGCCGTGCGTTTGCCTATGTGTTCGAGGGGGCCGGTGCCTTTGCCGATGCCAGCGCGCCCACGGGCGTTCTGTTGGAAAAGGAAGTCGCCGGTGAAGAGGTGAACATCCGCGATATGTCCGGCAACCGCACCCTGATCCGGTTCGGTACGGGGGACGAGGTGACGGTTCAGGCAGGCCCCGATGGCATCCGCTTCCTGCTGATCTCGGGCGCGCCCATTCAGGACCCCGTGGCGTGGCACGGCCCGATCGTGATGAACACGCAGGCGGAATTGCAGCAGGCGATGAAGGAATTGCGGAACGGCACCTTTATCAAGCCCGCCCACTAAACGGATCTGCCCCTGCGCGTTGCGCGGGGGCTTTGCGTATCAGGCGCCGACCGCCTTGCGCACCATGTCCCAATAGATGGCCTCGACCTCGGCCAGGGACAGACGCCCGCCACGGCGATACCAAGTGGTCACACCGTTAAGCATGGAAATAATGGCGCGGGTCGCGATGCGCGGGTCGATCAGGGTGAATTCACCGCTGTCCACCCCGTCTTGCAGGATACCCGAGAGTTCGTCCTCGTAACGGCTGCGCAGGGCCTCGATCACCTCGAAGTTTTCGGGGGTCAGGTTGCGCAGTTCCATATAGGCGATGAAGATCTCGTGGGGGCGATCCTCGTGGTAGGTGATGTGGAACCGCGTGAATTCCTGAAGGCGCTGGGTCGGGGTGCCGCCCTGCCCTGCCTGTTTGCGCGCCGCCAGCAGGTCATCCATGTGACCGCGCATCAAATCGAACAGCAGGCTCTGCTTGTCGGGGGTGTAGTTGTAGAGCGCCCCCGCCTGAACGCCGACCTCGGACGCGATTTTGCGCATGGACACAGCGGCATAGCCCTCGGCTGCGAAAAGCCGCAGGGCGGTTTCGCGGATACGGGGGCCGGTGATATCGGAATGGGAACCAGTCGTGCGTGCCATAAACCCTGCATATCTGAACGCGCGTTCATGGCAAACCCCTCCGTTCGTGCTTGATGCAAAGGTCGTGCATGCCTATTCAGACGGGCAACACCCGATTGCAACGGAGAGATTTGCGTGCGTGCCAGCCTGATCAGCCTAGCCCTAGTGACCGGCCTGCTTGCAGGATGCGAGCCCATGCCCGACCTGAGCGCCAAAGAGAGCGCCCACGTCGAGGCCGCGCCCTATCCCACGCTGATCCCGCTGACCCATGGCACAGTGGACGCCGCACCCACATCGGCAACAGATGCCGACATGGATGCACTGCAGGCCCGCGCCGATGCATTGGCCACTGCGGCCAACTAAACCCGTCCCGACCCTCGCGCCGCATTGAAGACCCGCCCGAAAGCGGCTATCTGGCGCCCGATCAGAAATTACAAAATGACAGAAAAACTGGAGGCCCCGATGACCCAACCCCTGCGCCTTGGCATTGCCGGTCTGGGCACCGTCGGCATCGGTGTCGTCAAGATCGTGAAGCAGCAAGCCGAATTGCTGTCCGCCCGCACCGGTCGCAAGATCGAAATCAGCGCCGTATCCGCGCGCACCCGTGACAAGGATCGCGGCGTCAACCTGAGCGGCTTTGCCTGGGAAGACGATCCCGT
>CAXQKF010000419.1:0-10896 GCA_964224285.1 Donghicola sp.
ACTGGTGACTGGAGTTCAGACGTGTGCTCTTCCGATCTCGAACAACACGGCGACATCACCGTCAGCACCCGCCTACGCAGCGGCGACCTGATCGACACCGTGTCCGAACGCGAGGCTGGTGCCTCTATGCTGGCCATCGGCAAACGTGGCGAGGCCGCGGATTTCGCAAAACTGCATCTGGGTTCGAACCTCGAGCGCATTGTGCGTGCGACCTCCAAGCCGGTGTTTGTGGCCAACCGCGCCTACCAAGAGCCCAAGAAGGTCCTGATCGCCTATGACGGCGGTGTGTCCTCGATGAAAGCGATCGACCACGTAGCTCGCGATCCGCTGTTTGCGGGTCTGGACTGCACTGTTGTGACTGTCGGTCAGGAAACCGAGGCCCTGCGCGCCGATCTGGACAGTGCGGCGGCCACTCTGGCGGCGGGCGGCCATCAGGCCACCACCAAGGTCATCAAAGGCAGCCCGGATCAGGTGCTCGGCGAGATGACCGATCACGAGGGCTATGACCTCTTGGTGATGGGTGCCTATGGCCACTCGCGCATCCGCAGCATGATCATCGGCTCGACCACGACCGAGATGATCCGCAGCTGCAAAGTGCCGATCGTCCTGATGAAATAAAATGACCCGCCACAACGGGCGGGTCACATCAGATCAGAGCATCAGAGCGGCCCCGACACGGGCCGCTTTTCTTATGCGCGTTCGACGTATTCAAAGGTCTCGGTGTTGACGATGATGTCTTCGTCCTGACCAACGAACGGGGGCACCATGACCTTCACGCCGCAATCCAGAATAGCAGGCTTGAAGCTGTTCGCAGCGGTCTGGCCTTTGACGACCGGCTCGGTCTCGACGATCTTGCACTGGACCTTCTGGGGCACAGTCGCGTTCAGAGCTTCGGACTCGTGGAATTCCACAACAATGGTCATACCGTCCTGAAGGAAGGGACGACGATCCCCCAGCAGGTCCGCAGGCAGTTCGATCTGATCATAGGTCTCTGCGTCCATGAACACCAGCATACCGTCGGTTTCATAAAGGAACTGCTGGTCCTTCTGCTCCAGACGCACACGCTCGACTTTGTCGGCGCTGCGGAAGCGTTCGTTCAGCTTGGAGCCGTTGCGCAGGTTCTTCATCTCGACCTGAGCGAATGCGCCACCCTTGCCGGGCTTGACGTGATCGACTTTGACGGCGCTCCACAGACCGCCATTGTGTTCCAGAACATAGCCGGGACGGATTTCGTTACCGTTGATCTTGGGCATGAGACTACCTTGCAGGACGGTTGATATTAGGATTTCGATCCCTATATCTGGGGCTCAAGACCAAAGCAAGCGTAGTAGACGCGCCATACTCATGTTGAAGCTATGCATAAAATGCATAGCAGGCATTCAAAAACAGGTTGCCAGAATCGACATATTTACGTCATAAAGCGCGCCACGCCCCAAGACGCAAGATCGAAAAAACAAGGACGAATCATGAAAGATTTCGTTGACGGCACGGCCTACAGTAATGAACAGGGCAACCGTGCACGCAAACTTTTTGCCGCTGTTGTGTTGGCGGCTCTGGATGATGCCATCGCCGATGATAAAAAATATGGCAATGGGCCCGAGCAGATCGCTCGTTGGGCACGCTCGCGTGATGGGCGCGAAGTGTTGTCCTGCGCTGGAATTGACCCCAGCGAACGCGTGGTTTCGGGTTTGATGGATTTCGTTGCCAAAGGTGTCCGCACCTCTGTTGCGCTGTCGCGCGAAGAGAGCGAGCGCCGCAATGCTTCCATGCTGCATCTGGACGCCGCATAAAACGGCTTTCGGAACCGTTGGTTTAAAAAAGGGTGTGCACCGGGCACACCCTTTTTTGTTGCCTGTCCCCTGCCCGCGATGATCCGGACACAAAAAAGAGCGCCGGAGCGCTCTTCATTTTCTGGGGTTTGGGGTGTCCCTCAGGCCAGATCCTGAATGGCCAGTGCGCGGTTGATTTCCCGCCGGATCAATTTACGCACGTTGCGCGTGATCCGCTCGCCCATTTCACCCTGCAATTCCTCGCGGACGATCTGCGAAACCATTTTGCGCAGCACGTCTTCGTTCAGACCAACGAGTGCGCCCGCAGTATTGTCTTGGTCTTCTATGGTGTCGTCCTCGAACTCGTCATCAATCGCCTCGCTGCCGTCGTCATGACCGGACAGGGGATCGTTGGGATGGCTTTCGGCCCAGGGCAGCGGCATCTTGGAAATGCCCCCGAACATATCGCCCTCTTCGGCCTCGAACTCTTCTTCGCCGCGGCTGACTGCGGCACTCAGCGACGAGATTTTGCGATCAATCGGAAGACTGACAGAAGGCCCGTGGTTCAGCATCAAAGGCGCCTCATCAGGCGTCTCTTCGGGCTGCACATCAACAGCCTCGGTCGCCTCCGACGCTTCGATAGACACCTCTTCGGCGGTTTCGGCGGGCGTCCCGGGCTCTGTGATGCGGAGCGCAGGGGTCAAGACCAGCCGATCCGCAGACCGCTGAGGCTTCACTTGATCGAGAACCGCGTCATGGGCCTCTTCCGATACAAGCCGACGGATCGAGGTCAAAACGTCCTCGATATCTACACTGGTTGTTGGTTCTGGCATGCAAACCCTCACGAAACAATGCGCCAAGGGTACCCGCTGGCAAGCGATCTCACAACCGCTTGCCAGCAAAACTGTTACTTTTTGCCGATTGCCCGCAGGACATCGTCCAGCTTCTCACCGCGCGTGTTAAGAACGGCAGGCGCGTCTTTCACGGCGTTGTAATAAGCCTCGGGGTCATAAGTCGGTACGTTCAGCTTCAAATATTCGACGTTGAGCAGGCCCATTGCCGACAAAAGCGCGTAGGCCGCGATGTATTCATTGGCCGCGGCAGTGATACTCGATGCGCGGGCATCCAGCAGATCCTGCTCTGCGTCCAGAACGTCCAGAGTGGTTCGCGCCCCGAGAGATGCCTCTTCGCGGACACCGCGATAGGCCACATCGTTCGCACGGATCGATTCTTCGGCGGCATCACGGGCGGCACGCGCCTGTGTCAGAGCCGAGTAGGCAACACGCACCGCTTCTTCGACATCCAGACGGGTCTGGAGCAGCTGTGCGCGGGATGCATCACGGGTCGCCATAGCACGGCGCACGCCAGAGCTGATCGCGCCGCCTTGGTAGATCGGGCCACCAACAGTCACGCCAACCGACGCACTGTTCGAATAGTTGCCTTCACTGGCGGCAGTATCTTCGTTCAGTGTACGGGTATGGGCCAATGCTGCTTCCAGAGCCACCTCGGGTTTCCGCGCCGCCTCGGCGATTTTCACACCCAGTTCGGCCTGCGAAACGCCGTGCTGTGCCGACAGCAGCGCAGGATGGCTGCGCATAGCGATCCGCAACGCCTCTTCGACGTTCTTCACAGCGACGGGGAACGCACCCGGAGTGCTCACCGATCCTGCCGCCTCGCCCACTGCGGTGATATATGCCGCACGAGAGTCGGCCAGATCGCCCTGTGCCGCAACCAGATCGCTGTTGGACCCGGCCCGCGCCGCTTCGGAGAGCGCCACGTCGGTACGGGTGATCTCGCCCACGTCGAAACGTTCGTTCGCCGCGCGGAGCTGTTCGCTCAGAACACGCAGGTTGTTTTGTTGCAGGGTAACGATCTGGCCGGACGCCAGAACGTTCATGTAGGCCGACACAGCGTTCAGCAGAACGGTCTGCTCGGCCGAGCGCAGGGTCTGGCGGGTGGCCAGAACGGCTTCTTTGGCGACGTCGACGCCCATACGGGTCGCGCCACCATCATAAAGAAGCTGGGTAGCTGTCAGACGCAGCGTAGCGGTCGTGACATCGTTGGTGACATCAACGCGGGTGTTGCGTGTCCCGCTCACCTCGTAGGACGAGCTGGACGTGATGCCCGCTGTGTATGCCAGAATGGGCCGCAGCCCGGCAACGGCGCCTGCAACATCCTCGTCCGCGGCACGCAGCAGCGCACGGTTCTGTTCCAGAAGACCGCTGTTCTTGTAGGCTTTGACGAGGGCGTCACCAAGGGTGTCTGCACTTGCGGGAACCACTGCCGCAACCGAAAGCGCGAGAGCGGCAACACCGCTCCGCAGGTACTGTTTAAAATCCGCCATATTCAAACTCCTTCGCCCCTAAAGCATGGGACATCTTCTAAAATAAACACCCATGCCTCAGTAATCAGAGCGCGAAGCTTGGCTGTTTTGCAAATCCTTTTAACACCGGAGCACCGGCATTAAAGGAGTAACGCCAATTGATCAGGCCATCCAGCTTGTAACCGACCTTAACGGTGCCCAATGCACCGTCCTGGAAAATACAACCGATTCGGCCACCCTCTTTCAACTGTTCTGCGATCGCGGCAGGCAGTTCTTCGATCCCGCCTTCGACGATAATAACATCATAAGGACCGTGTTTAGCAGCGCCAGCGGTCAATTCGCCCTCGATCACAGCGACGTTGTCGACGCCGTTCTGGCTCAGGTTGGCTTCGGCTTCGCCAGCGAAATCCGCGGTTTCAACTGCAATCACAGCTTCAGCCAGATGGGCAACCACTGCGGCCGAGTAACCGTAAGCACAGCCGAGGTCCAAAACCAGTTCGTTCGGCTGGATATCTAGTGCATCGAGCAGTTTTCCGGTGGTGCGCGGTTCGAGCACAACGCGATCTGCCGCCAGTTCGATGTTCTCACCCATATAAGCGGCTTCCTTGCGCGCTTCGGGGACATAGACTTCGCGGGGGACTGCCAGCATCGCTTCGATTACGTTAAACTTGGTCACATCCGAAGGGCGGACCTGCGTATCCACCATCATGGTGCGGCGATTTGCGAAATCAGTCATGGACTAAACTCTTTCGTTCAGTGAGGTCTTTGGGGTCATGCCACATTACCACAGGCACGGCAACGGTTGTATCGCCGTTTCATTGAACATGAGGGCTTGCGCCCGCTGAATGGATCGTCTAATCAGCGCGAACCACACCACGGCGGCGAGTTGGCGGAGTGGTGACGCAGCGGATTGCAAATCCGTGTACACCGGTTCGATTCCGGTACTCGCCTCCACCTTTACCCCCAAAGCACTGATCATAAACGGTTTCAGCCGCCCACAGGGGGCAACTGTATACCAGAACAAATTGTGCGGCGCGCTGGGTCCCCCCATGACGATTGATCAGGATTTGATCGCTCTGCATCATAGAGAACGAGAACGGCGCATTCAGCGCCCATTGGTCAAGAGACCGTCACTATATTGGAAATGACTCGCCACTTAGGACGGTCAGCGCATGAGGCGGGCCTATTGATCCCCGCCTCCCATAATCGGACGCCTGCGCTTTAGGCAGACTCTTCCCACGCGTTCTCCATAATCCAGGCGCGACGGGTCTTGAATTCGTCCTGATTGGAAATCTCGCGAACCTTGTCGCGATGCCAGGCACAGGCTCTGTCGTGAATCGCCATCAACTCGGGGTCGCTCGCGAAGTGCTGGTCATAGTAGGCCTGTGCGGCGGCTTCCTGCGCCGGATGGGCGCGAGACGTGGTGTCCGCCGCCCGGTTCCGAAGCCGCCAATACCGCAGGGACACCTGTTTATTGGCAGCAACGACGTCGCCGCGGACGGTCTTGATAAAGAAGCTCTCGAGCGACCGCAGGGGATAGTGATCCAGCACGACCAGATCATAGCGTCCCCGCGCATCCA
Organism: Donghicola sp.; assembly: GCA_964224285.1. GTDB lineage: Bacteria > Pseudomonadota > Alphaproteobacteria > Rhodobacterales > Rhodobacteraceae > Donghicola. The sequence continues at coordinate 5,673 of CAXQKF010000419.1, forward strand.
GACCATTGAGCGTCTCGTCCTCATGAAGGTCTTTCAGGATATTGCCAGATCCGTCGAGCCAACGGGTTTCCTGATCCTTGACCAGATTGGGACGGTGATTTCGCAGACGGGCCAGACGGCCGGACAGGCGCGTGATGGTTTTCACGCCTCTCTGAGCACGCCACTTGCCGGGGCGTTCGGACTCGTGGCCGGGGAATTGGTCGCGGACGAAACCGGGTTCGAAGGCAATCTTGCTGTTCGACCCGTGGTTCAACTCTGACACAGACAGCGCGTCAAAGCTGCCGGTGACATCGAACAGATCGGTCAGCCGTCCTTCGCCCACGCGGATGTTCAGGAACTCGTCCACATCCATGGAAATCACGAAGTCCGCGCCTTTGAACTGCTGCAGATGCTGGGTGTAGGCCAAAGCCACAGGCTGAAAGCTGGTGCGATCCACCGCGAGCGCCGGATTTGGCAGGTGGGTCACCTCTCCGCGGGCTTGCAGATGGTCCAGCAGCGCATCGGTGCCATCACTGCAGTGGTTCGTGAACACGACAAAATCGGTGACGCCCAAGGCGCGGTGCCACGCCAGCCACTCTAGGATAAAGGGGCCTTCGTCCTTCATGCAGGTGGTGATCAGGACTTTGGGGTCAGGCGTGTACCACTTGGCGGGCATTGCCGCGTCCTGCCCATCCGCACAATCTTCGATCCTGTTGAAAATCTGGACAGAGCTTCCCACCACATTGCCCTCGGCACGGGCAAAGCCGCGCGTTCTGAGTGCTCTGGTGATCTTCCCCACGCCCTCATCCCCATACACCTTGGGGTGCAGTTCGAGGATCAGCGTGCGGACCGACGACAGATCGGCCTCGTCAAAGAGCCCAAGCTCCGCGCCTTCGATATCACAGAGGATCATCGTCGGCCGGATCTCTTCCATCAGATCGTGGATCGAGGCCGCAGGCACCTGCTCGACCCGCTGATAGGGGCGCGAGTCCGGCTCCATGGACGAAGCCCAGAAATCACCGCGCACATAAAAGGGAATATCCGCGCCGGATTGGGTCGAAACCACCCCGTTCCGCAGATCAACGCGATCTACCACCCCATTCAGTTCGTAGGTCTGCCGGATGACAGGGATCATCGTCGGGTTTGCTTCGATTGTGACCACCTGCGCGACGTCGGCATTCAGCGCCGCCACGGTCGAGCACAAGCCAACCCCCGCGCCGAATTCCAGCACACGGTCGCCCGGCTCTAGAAGCTCCCGAAGCGAGGCCACTTCGCCGGACTCGTACCGATTGTTCCGCATCGGGCGTTCGATCTTGGGCGTGATGATACGCGGGTCAAACGGAATTTTGACGCCCTGCGTTTCAATAACACTCATGTAGTTCATTGCCCGATCATCCCGAATGGTGACTTCTTCTAAGTATCAATGTTAGACTTCTTGACGGGAAATTTGCAATATAATCGATGGTCTACTACCCGAAATGGCAGGCCGGTTATGCCGCAAATCCCACAGCCTCACTGACGTCGAGGGCTGATTTTGCTCGCTGGCGTCACCCACTTGGCCAGCCCACAACCCAATAGCGATAACGCTCGCCCGTCAGTCGCCGCAAAGGTGTGCCCCACCCCAAAGAGACATTTGGCGACGGAATTTACTCGGCCGACCGTTTCTCCGTTTGGGATACGCACATCCTGAATGTTCATTTTCTCAAAGCCCACCCGACATTTTACGCAAGCCTCAATTTCACCCTCGCGTGTTTTGCACGCACCGCAACGCAACCCAATGTAGAAAAACGCGCATCTCCCACGGCTCGAACGCTTTGCCTGCGAAACGGATATTTGCACCTGCAGAATCAGTCGACGTTTTGGCAGATTGTGCCGAACACCCCTACGATTTCGCGCCAAAATTGTGAAAATCGGTGTGTGTCAGGACTGCACAAAAATTTGACTTAGTGCAAAGCAGTTACACACTGCCCTATCTGCGGTGCAGCATGGCCGTCACAGAAACTAACGAAAGTCGTAACAGAGCCTTGCAATATCCCCGTCGATGACGACCCTGAACACCAAGAAACCCTTATAAACCATGGGGATTAAACAACAAACTTTGGTGCAGAATCTCGAAACAGGGGTAAAGGGTCGGGCCGCGCGGCAAAATGATGTCGCTTTGGGCAAATCCGCCGATCAGCAACTTTCTGCCATGCAGCGACAACTTTATCTCTTGATAAGCGCGGTCCGTGAATAAAATAAGAGTGTTCGTGCCAACCCTGTTTTTTGCTGGAGACGTTATTGTTTAAGATGCAGCAGCTTACGACCAAACTACCCGAATACCCCGCGTTCAACCGGCGTGTTTTTCTTGCCGGACTCGCATGCTCTGCTGCAGCGCCCGCATTAACAGCCGCAACCTATGCGAAAGCACAGGAGGCTCTCGGGGAGCCCTTCTCGTTCGACATTCTGTCCGAACGCATGAAAAAGGCCGCCGAAGCCCCCCTGCCCGAACCCGAAACAATCGGTGGGTTTCTGGCCGACCTGAACTATGATGCCTATCAGCGCATCCGTTTCCTGCCCGAGCGTGCGCGCTGGCAGGATCAGGGGCAGCATTTCCGGATGCACGCCTTTCATCTGGGCTGGCTGTTCAAACAGCCCGTGCACATCAACGAAGTGATGAATGGCGAGTCGCGTCCGATGACCTTCTCGACCAAAGACTTCTATTACCCCGAGAGCCTTGGCGTCCCTGAAAACGCCGAGATGCCCGGTATCGCGGGTTTCCGCATCCACGCGCCCATGAACCGCGCTGACATCTTTGACGAACTGATCGTGTTCCTTGGCGCCAGCTACTTCCGCGCATTGGGCCGTGACAACGTCTACGGCCTCAGCGCCCGCGGTCTGGCTGTGAACACCGGTCTTTCGGGTTCCGAGGAATTCCCCCGTTTCTCCGAATTCTGGCTCGAGCGCCCCTCGCCCTACTCGGATACCGTGACCATCTGCGCGGCGCTGACCAGCAACTCGGTGACAGGCGCCTATCGCTTTGTGGTGAACCCCGGTGATGCGACGGTGGTCGATGTGACCGCCCGCCTCTACATGCGCAATGACGTAGAGCAGCTTGGCATCGCGCCGCTGACCTCGATGTTCCTGTTCGCGGGCAATGACAAAGGCGACTTTGACGATTTCCGTTCCGCTGTGCACGATAGCGAGGCGCTGGTTCTGAACACCCGCAGCGGCGAGACCTTCTATCGCCCGCTCAAGAACCCCAAACGTCTGGCCAGTTCCTACCTCGGCGCAGAGAACCCGCAGTCCTTTGGTCTGGTCCAGCGCAGCCGCGACTTCGACAGCTATCTGGACGCGCAGGCGCACTACGAAAAGCGTCCCTCGTTGATGATCGAACCCACGGGCGACTGGGGCAAAGGCTCTGTCCGTCTGGTCGAGATCCCCTCGGACATGGAAACCAACGACAACATCGTTGCGTTCTGGATCCCCGAAGCCCCTGCCAAGGCCGGCCAGTCCATCGAACTCAGCTACCGTATGCATTGGGGCTTTACCCCCGAAGGCGACGGATCAGCCACCCGTGCCCGCGTCATCCGCACGCGCGTCGGTGAAGGCGGCGTCGCAGGTGTCGAAGAAAAAGCCGATACGCGAAAATTCGTCGTCGATTTCCAGGGCGGCACTTTGTCGGAACTTCCCGGCGATGCAGACGTTGAGGCTACAGTAACAGTGAACCGAGGCGAGGTTGCCGAAACCGTTCTGAGTAAAATCAGTGGAACGGACATCTGGCGCCTAGTGATCGAAGTCAAAGCGACCTCGGACTCTGTTGTTGAGTTGAAGGCAGCCGTTGAGGGCTACGAGCAAACTCTGACCGAAACTTGGCTTTATCAGTGGATGAAGGAATGACCATTCATATCCGCAATACCCACGCAGACGCCCCCGTGGCCGATGCAATGAACGATTACGCAATGCCCCCCGCAGCGCCTCTGGACATGCCCCAGCAGGTCATCGAGGTACGCCGCGAGGATCGTTCGATCTTTTCAAACATGATCCGCCTCCTGGTTCCCCGCCAGTGGGCCTGATTTCTAGACTCTGATTTCAAAAATGAGACGCCTGCCGCCGCTAGACAGTCGCACTATCTTTTATCGAATTGCGACGCTGGCATTTGCAGCGGCTGCTGCGACGACGGCCACCGTCCTTATGGTTGATGCGACCATACAGGACGGGGTCGATATCTGGGACATCCTACGCGGTGTTCTTATACTTATTACGACAGCATGGCTGGCATGGGGCGCTGCGCAAGCGTGCCTCGGGCTGGCCGCGCGCCGTCGGGCTGTCCCCGCGCCCGAACTGTCCTTTCCGGCACCGCGTACCGTGGTGCTGGTCCCCATCTGCAACGAAGACCCCGTGTCGACCTTTGCCCGCATTGCGGCAATGGACCAGTCGTTGCAGTCCGCGCGCATGAACACCGATATCGCGATCCTGTCGGACACCCGTGACCCCGACAATGCCGCGATCGAAGAACAGGTCTACCGTCGCCTGATCCAGGAAACCGACGGCCGTGGCCGCATTTTCTATCGCCGCCGCACGGACAACCGCGGACGCAAGGCCGGCAACATCGAAGACTTCATCCGCAAATCCGGTGGGGCCTATGAACTGGCCGTCATTCTGGACGCCGACAGTCTGATGGAAGGCGAAACGATCCGCCGTATGGTCGCGCGGATGCAGGCGGATCCCGATATCGGCCTGTTGCAGACCCTGCCAAAGATCGTGAACGCCAATTCTTTCTTTGGCCGTGCGATGCAGTTTGCCGCCAGCTTTCACAGCCCGATCTTCAGCCGCGGCCTCGCACGGATGCAGGGATCGACCGGCCCGTTCTGGGGGCACAACGCGATCATCCGCGTCAGTGCCTTTGCCGAAAGCTGAGCCCTGCCCGAACTGGCAGGTCCGCCCCCATTTGGCGGTCATATCCTGAGCCATGACTATGTCGAGGCCGCCCTTCTGGCTCGCAATGGCTGGAAGGTATTGGTCGACGAAACCATCGACGGCTCTTACGAAGAAGGCCCCGAGAACATTCTATCCTACGCCCGCCGCGACCGCCGCTGGTGTCAGGGCAACCTGCAGCACACACGTTTGCTGTTCGCCCCCGGCCTTGCCGCGTGGAGCCGCTTTGTCTTTGTCCAAGGCATCTTTGCCTACATCGTCTCGCTGATCTGGGCTTGCTTCCTCGTGGCCTCCGTGCTGGCAACGATCATGGCGCCCCTGCCCGACT
>CAXQKF010000420.1:0-4305 GCA_964224285.1 Donghicola sp.
CTTGGCCCATGACGACCGCATATGATCACACCCGCGCCAAGCGCAATGTCGCTGTCCTGTCCGCCGCTCAGGCGATCCTCGGCAGCCAGATGAGTATGATTTTCGTGATCGGCGGTCTCGCCGGTCAGCAACTGGCGCCGAACCCCTGTCTGGCCACCCTGCCGATTTCGATGATCGTGTTCGGGTCCATGACCACCGCGCCTTGGCTGTCGAATGTCATGCAGCGCTACGGGCGCAAGGCGGGGTTTATTCTGGGGGCCACGGGCGGGCTCTTGGGCAGTTTTACGGCCGTAACCGCGCTAATCTACTCGAATTTCTGGCTGTTCCTTTTGGGCAGCTACCTGACCGGTATCTACATGTGCGCCCAAGGGTTCTACCGCTTTGCCGCCGCCGATACCGCGTCCGACGAATTCCGCCCCAAAGCGATTTCCTATGTGCTGGCGGGCGGCCTTGCCTCGGCGATCATCGGCCCGCAACTGGTGAAGTGGACGGTTGATTATTCGGTCATCCCCTTTGTCGGGACCTATATCGCGGTCATCGCCATCAACGTCCTGGGGATGCTGCTGTTTCTGGCGCTGGACATCCCGCGCCCGCCTGTCCCCGCCGAAGACGCCCCCGCAGCACGGTCCCGCCGCGAAATCCTGCGAGAGCCCCGTGTGATCGTCGCGATCATCTGCGGGATGGTCAGCTATGCGCTCATGAACCTTGTGATGACCTCGACCCCGCTGGCCGTGGTTGGTTGCGGTTACGAAAAGGCGGACGCTGCCGATATCGTCAGCGGTCACGTGCTGGCGATGTTCATCCCGTCCTTCTTTACCGGCCATTTGATTGCCCGTTTCGGCGTCGAGAAGGTGGTTTCTCTGGGTCTGGTGATTTTGGCCGTTGCCGGTGTTGTCGCGCTGCAAGGCGTTGAGATCGAGAACTTCTTTATCGCCCTGATCCTGCTGGGGATCGGCTGGAACTTTGGCTTTATCGGCGCGACCACCATGCTGGCGAGCGCCCATCGCCCCGAAGAGCGCGGCGTCGTGCAGGGCATGAACGACATGCTGGTCTTTGGCGGCGTGACGTTGGCTTCGCTGGCGTCGGGCGGGCTGATGAACTGCTCTGGCGGGACGGCGGTCGAAGGCTGGACGGCCGTGAACTTGGCCATGGCACCGTTCCTGATGCTGGCGGGCGGCGCGCTGATTTGGCTGGTTCTGAAGCCAAAAGAAAGCCCCGCCGAATAAGGCGGGGCAACCTGTTTCTGGGGTTATCCGAAAGCGGATTGTTTCATCAATAACAGCCGCTTGCGGATCGGACTTAATCCAAGATTTCCATCCATGACCCGCAGCGGATTATCCAGTGCTTGCCGCAGGATATCCCCGCTCTGGAAGGCTGGTAGCAGCGCAGGACGCGCCGCCTTGTCCGCCTTGGCGCTGTGGTCCAGCGCCTCCAGCGCCTTGCGGGCCAAGGCCTGAACCCCCTCGGGGCGGCCATCCAGTAGCGGCACACGATCGCGGCTTTCCAGTTCCGGCACGGCCACCAGCCAGTTCGCAACCCCCGCCGCATAGCCCCGCGCCCGCACCGCATCCTCGGTCACAGACCCCAGCGCCCGCGCCGCGACCCACATCAAGGTGCCAGAAGTTTCGCCGATGTAGCTGTCGAAATGAGCCTCATCCTCGAACGGATCGGTGTAGATGTCCCACCGACGCATCTCGCAGCACCCGTCCAGCAGACGCGCGCCCTCGGCATCCAGCACCTCGGCCAAAGCGTCAACGACCTCGTGCCGCCGCCCGCGTCCCTCGACCACCTCGGCCAAAGCGTCCCGCCACCACTGCACGCGCATCTCGGCGATCATCGGCTCCTTGGTCACCCAAGGGGCGCGGCTGATCTCGACGTTGAAGGCATAGAGTGGAAACAGAACCCGACGCGCCGGAACCGGAGCCGCCATGATGGCCAGAAACCGGTCCGGATCGGCGTCATGCACGATCTTGGCGCAAGCGTTGATGCTCATCAGGCTTTGGCCCCGTCGCGGATCAGCTTCCAGTAAATCGCATCCAGCAGCGCCTCGAAGCTGGCGTCCACGATGTTCGCACTGACCCCCACGGTGGACCAACGGCGGCCCTTACCATCCTCGCTGTCGATGATGACTCGGGTCACAGCCTCGGTGCCGCCTTGGGTGATGCGGACCTTGAAATCGACCAGCTTCATATCCTCGATCAGGTCGGAATAGCGCCCCAAATCCTTGGCCAAAGCCTTGGCCAGAGCGTTCACGGGGCCGCGGTCGGTGCCGCATTCATCCATGCTTTCGCTGACCGACAGCTTCTTTTCACCGTCCACTTTCACGACGACCACAGCCTCGGACAGGCTGACCATCTTGTTGTACTTGTTCTTGCGGCGCTCGATGGTGACGCGGTAGCGCTTCACCTCGAAATAATCGGGACACTGCCCCAAGGCCCGCCGCGCCAGCAGTTCGAAACTGGCCTGCGCCCCGTCATAGGAATAGCCCTCGGCCTCGCGCGCCTTCACATCGTCCAGAATCTGGCCAAGAACCGGATCACCGACTTCGATCTTGAGCCCCGCTTCGGTCAAACGCTTGCGCAGGTTCGACTGGCCCGCCTGATTGGACATGGGGATAATGCGGTTATTCCCCACGGCGCCTGGATCAATATGCTCATAGGTTGAGGGATCTTTCAGGATCGCACTAGCATGCAAACCGGCCTTATGGGCAAAGGCACTGGCCCCCACATAAGGCGCCTGCCGCTGGGGCACACGGTTCAAGATATCGTCCAGCATCCGGCTGACCTTCACCATTCCCTCAAGGGCGGCAAAGGACACGCCAGTCTCATACTTGCTGGCGTAGGGCTCTTTCAGCAAAAGCGTCGGGATCAGAGTGGTCAGGTTGGCATTGCCGCAGCGCTCGCCCAAGCCGTTCAGTGTGCCTTGGATCTGCCGCGCACCGGCCTCTAGCGCGGCCAAGGACCCTGCAACCGCCTGCTCGGTGTCATTGTGGCAATGTATCCCCAGATGATCTCCGGGAATGCCCGCCGCAATCACATCGCGCACCACTTCCGCAATCCGCGAAGGCTGCGCACCGCCATTGGTGTCACAAAGAACCACCCAACGTGCGCCCGCGTCATAGGCCGCCTTGACACATTCCAGCGCATAGGCAGGGTTCGCATCAAAACCGTCAAAGAAATGCTCCGCATCAAACAGCGCCTCGCGCCCTAGAGACACGATATACGCGATCGAGGCGCGGATATTCTCCACATTCTCTTCCAAGCTGATCCCTAAGGCGCAAGTCACATGGAAATCATGGCTCTTGCCCACCAGACAGACCGCTTGTGTGCCCGCATTCAGGACCGCCGCCAGAACATCATCATTCTCGGCCGAGCGCCCTGCCCGCTTGGTCATCCCGAAGGCCGTCAAAACCGCAGACATCGCGGGCGGCACTTCGAAAAACTCGCTGTCCGTGGGGTTCGCACCCGGCCAGCCGCCTTCCACATAATCCACACCAAGACGATCCAGCGCCCCTGCAATCTGCTGCTTCTCACGGGTCGAGAATTGAACCCCTTGGGTCTGCTGCCCATCCCGCAGGGTGGTGTCGTAAAGATAAACGCGCTCTTTCATGCCGCCCGCCTTTCATCTTGGCCGAAATACCTTCGGGGGGTGCGGGGGGCAGACAGCCCCCCGTTCCGGCCTATGCCATTTCGCTGTTACAGATCTGCCAGTTTGGCTGCATCAAACTCGGGCTTGGCCTCAAGGGTGACACCCTCTTTGGACATCCGAACCTCAACGCCTGCCGCCAACAGAACCGCTTTCATCCGGTCAACTTCCGAGAAATCCTTGCGCGCCATCGCATCGGCCCGCACGGCAGTCATCCGATCGGCGATAGCCGCCAGTATATCCTCACCAGCGGCAGGTGCATCGGCCCAAGCGCCAAGTTCTGGCGTCAAAAGGCCCAAGAACTGCGCGCTGGCCAGTAGCCCTGCGGCGTCACCGCTGCCGGCCAGCTTGTGCAACTCGGCCACGGCACCGGCGCTGTTCAGATCGCTGGCAACGGCCTCTAGAACCGCAGGCGCAACCTCTCCGGCCTGAACCCCATCCGTCAGCTTGCGCCACTTGCGCAGCGTGTCCATGGCGGTCTTGGCTTTGGCTTCGGTCCAGTCCATCGGCTTGCGATAATGGGTCTGCAAGAAGACCAGACGGATCACCTCACCAGGCCAGCCTTGCTGGAAAAGATCCTGAACGGTGAAAAAATTGCCCAAGGATTTGGACATCTTTTTGCCCTCGACCTGCAACATCTCGTTGTGCAGCCAGACCTTG
>CAXQKF010000421.1:0-12201 GCA_964224285.1 Donghicola sp.
GGACAAAGCGTTGCCAGCTGCGCAAGGTCAACTGGTCGGGCAGTGCAGCGGGATAGCGCCAATGTCCAGCGATCGACCAGATGAACAGCCCTGCGATGCCAAGAAGAACGCCGAAGGCAGAGACAGCCCCGACAATCCGCGCCACGGGGCGTAATCGGTCCAGAGAGGTGCTCCGGCTTCCTTGTTCGATCCAGCGTTTGCCAAGGCGTGCGATCAGCCGTTCGGCCAGCCACCACAGGCCCATCACCCCAAGGACGAGCAAGAGCTGCAAGAGCGCACCCGCAGCCCCTTGCAGGCGGTAGGACAGATCGGGATCGGACATCCAGCGCAGGATTTGCACAGAGAGTGTCGAGGGGCGCGTCGGCCCTAGGATCATCGCCACATCCACGACCGTCATCGAATAGGCCAGCACCACATACACGGGTAGCCGGATCTGGCTGTAAACCGCAGGGAACACCGTTTTTAGCCAAGCGCCGGACCGGCTGTGCCCGAGGGCGCGGGCGACGAGGAGCGATTGTTCCGCGCGCACCTGCCCAAGTGCGGCCAGTGACATCAGCAGCAGAAACGGAGCCTCTTTGACCGCGAGGCCAAGGGTCAGGGCAATGCCCCACGGGTCGTTCAGGATCAGGAAGTCAGGTGGCTGCTCCCATCCAGTCGCCCAAGGGCTGACCAGTCGGGCCAGCCAACCGGACGGGGCAATCAGAAAGGCCAACCCGAACGCAGCAGCCGCATGGGGCACCGACAAGAGCGGCGAAAGCAGGCGTCGCAGCCAGCCCAGAGCGCGCGTTCCATGGAGTTGGGACAGGATCAGAACCACAATTGCCAAAGCCAGCAACGTGGCCCCGATACCGGTGGTCACGCTGAGGGTCGCGGCACGTGTCAGACCGGGCCATGACAGCAAGGTCTCGATGGCTCGGGACGGGTCGGCGCCTTTGATCTGCACCAGACCCAAGAGGGGGGCAATCACCCCCCACAGCCCCGCCCCGACTGGCAGCACCAAAGCGGCCAGCGTCAGGCGGGGAACCCATTTCAGGCTGGGTCTCACTGGACCCCGTAGCGGGTGGTCCACTCGGTCTTGAGCATCTCCATCCAGCTGGGGTGGGGTTCGGGCAGGGCCGTGCCCAGTTCGGCGGGGGTCAAGGTGGCAATCCCCAGATCAATCGCATCAAACGCCGCCTTCTGGTCGTCCGACAGGCTGTCCATATCCAGCACGGTGCCGTAGCCAAGGTTCAGGGGGTCCAGACCGTAGGCCTGCGCCTCGGGGGACAGGATAAAGTTCGCAACAACCATCGCACCCGCCGCTGCATTGGCGTTGTAGGGAATCGCCAGATAGCTGGCGTTGCCCAAGGTGCCCTTGTCCAGAACATAGGTCCGCACGGTGTCCGGCAGTTCGAAGTTCGCAATCGCGGTCGAGGCCTCGCCCGGGCTGAAGCTGATCGCCAGATCAATCTCGTCGTCATTCAGCAGCTGGATTTGCTGGGGACCGCTCTGGGGATAGGTCTCGCCTTTGCGCCAGAGGTTCGGGGTCAGCGCTTCGAGGAAGTCCCACAGGGGGGCGGACACCTTGGCGAATGTTTCGGGGGTGGCGGGTTCCATCAGCGGGGCCGGATCATCGGTCAGGTCCAGCAGAGCCTGCTTCAGGAACGTCGCGCCGAGGAAATCGGGCGGCTGGGGATAGGTGAAGCGGCCGGGATGGGCCTGCGCCCACTCCAGTATGGCGTTCATCGAGGGCAGGGGCGCGTCAATATCAGCGGTGTCATACATAAAGACCACCTGCGCCATGGCCCACGGGCTCTCGTAGCCTTCGGTCGGGATGGTGAAGTCGGTCTGGACGGTCTTGCCCTCGGTGTCCACGTACTGCCAGTTCGGCAGCGCCTCGGCGAAGGGGCCAAAGAGCAGGTCCTGACGCTTCATCGAGGCGAAGTTCTCGCCGTTGATCCAGATGATATCGATTGCGCCGCCTTCGTTCGTGCCTGCCTGCTGTTCGGCCAATACGCGGGCCACGGCGTCGGCGGTGTCCGTCAGCTTCACATGCTCTAGTGTCACGCCATACTCTTCGGCCACGCGGTCCCCGACCCAAGCGATAAAGTCGTTGGTGGTCGTCGACCCGCCCCATGCGTTCCAGTACACGGTCTGCCCGCGCGCCTCTGTCAGAACGGCCTCCCAATCGGTGGGGTCAGGTTGAGCAAAGGCAGTGGTGGCCAAAAGGGACGCAGCCAGAGCCGCAGTCAGGCGTTTCATCAATATTCTTCCTCTTTTTGGATGGCGGGCCCAAAGACTTGTCGGGCCAGTAATATGCGGGACACAGCGGTGACAAAGCACAGGGTGCCAAAGACATAGGACGCAGGGGCGAACAGGACAGGCCACAGGCAGATCACGACGAAAAAGCCGATGGTCTCGGCGCCTTCGAGGATGCCGCCGGTGAAATACAGGGACTTGGATCCACGGGCCGAGGTCTCCATCCGGTGTTTTTCGGCAAGGATCGCATAGCCCAGAAAGCTAGCGCCGTTGAAGTAGAAGCTGGTCAAAAGGAACGCGCCTGCCAGCCCGTTACTGGCCGGATCGAGGATGACAAACCCCAAAGGCACCGCGCCGTAGAACAGAAAATCGCAGGTAATATCGAGATAGCCGCCGAAGTCCGATTTTTGCGTGGCACGGGCGATAGCACCGTCCAGCCCGTCGGCCAATCGGCTGGCCGATAGCAGCAGCAGCCCCCAGATCGGGTAGCCAAGGGCGATCGTTCCGGCGGCCGCCAGACCCAGTGCCAACCCAGCCAACGTGACGGCATCCGCCGTAAATCCGAATCGCGCCAAAGAAGCGCCCATCCGGTTGAGGGCAGGATCAATCAGGGGGCGAAGGGCGGCGTCAAACATGCAGCAGACTGTGCTGCGGCGGTCAGGGGATGTCACCCGCTTTATTGGATTTTTTCAGAGGACCGACAGGAACGTGATGGCGGGGTTGAGCCCTTTGCTAATGATATTTCTTGTCGGAAAGGGTAAGCGATAGGGAACCTTTCACGTGCGCGGGGTCTTTTGTTCCCGAGCATAGCCTTGAACGGCCCGCTATGTTGTGCGCATCCCTCTGCTGCACGCGGGTCGCAGAACCCGAACGAAATGACCGAGAAGAACCCCCTGAATATGATCTCCCCTCTTTCAACCCTGTCCAAGCTGATGCTTGCCTGTGTGATGGCGCTGATGCTGATGTGGTCCGGTGCCGTGCTGGCGCAAGACAGCAGCGCCGCGACTTCGGCCGAGACCACCACCACCCAGAGCACCGAGACCGACAAGCTCATCGACGTGCTGCAAGACGACGCCACGCGGGCCAAACTGATCGAGGCTCTGCGAGAGATTGATCGCACGACCCCCGCGACCGGCACGGATACCGCGACAGACCAGACCGAGGCGACCCCCGTTGAAGAGGCCACCCAAAAGGCCGAAGCCATCGCGGAAAACGAGGATGTCTCGTTCGGTCGGCAGATCGCGACCTTTACCAAGTCACTGGCCGAGGACCTGACCGCCGAATGCGCGCAGCTCTGGCGTCAGATCACCTTCTCTTTCTCGACGCTTTCGTCGCTCGGGGCGGGGGATGCGTCCGATCTGCTGGTGACGTTCAAGGATCTGGTGCTGGTCATTATCTCGACCATCGCGGTTTTCCTTGTGCTGCGCAGTTTTGCGACGACCTTCTACAAGCGTTTGGGGACCAAGGCCTCTGATAGCCCGTTCCTGCGTTCGGTTGGGCTGTTCTTCTTGTCGGGTATGATCGACGTCCTGATCGTGCTGGTGTCGTGGCTGACAGGGTACGCGCTGGCCCTGATGGTCTTTGGCGAGTTCGGAGAGATCGGCATCCGCCAGACCCTCTATCTGAATGCCTTCCTTGTGGTTGAACTGATCAAAGTGGTCGTGCGTCTGGTCTTTTCGCCGGCGACGGCGAGCCTGCGTATGTTCCCCCTGACGGACGAGACCGCCCGTTATGTGTCCCGCCGACTGAACCTGCTGATCGGCCTCTTGGGGTACGGCCAGTTGCTGGTTGTTCCGGTGGTCAACACAGACCTGTCCTACATGACAGGGCGTGCGGTGACGTTGCTGCTGGCGCTTCTGGTGCTGGGGATCATCGTCGCGACCGTTCTGCGCAACCGCACCAACGTGGCCAGCTATCTCTTGGGTGAAGACGAGGACAAAGCCCCCAAAGGAGCCGCCCGTGTTCTGGCGCGCAGCTGGCATTGGCCCGTTCTGCTGTATCTGGCCGGTGTTTTTGTCATCGTCATGACCCGCTCGAACACGGTGGTGTTCCAGACCTTTGTGAACACGGCCCAAGTGGCTTTGGTGGTGCTGCTGGGGATGATGGCTTCTGGTTGGCTGACCCATTTTGTACGCAACGGCGTGCACCTGCCCGACTCGTGGAAAGAGCGTCTGCCGCTGCTGGAGACCCGCCTGAACAGCTTTGTCCCCAAGGTCATGGCGGGTCTGCGCGTGGTGGTCTTTGTCTTTGTGGTGGTGTTCGCCCTGAATGCGCTGGGAGTGTTTGACCTTGGCGCGGCGCTGGCGACGAACTTTGGCGCGACCCTGTCGGCCAAGGCGGTCAGCGTTCTGCTGATCCTGGCGGTGTCCTGCGTGATCTGGTTGTCGTTGACCTCTTGGGTGGACTACCGCTTGAACCCCGATTGGGGCAAAGCGCCCACATCGCGCGAAACCACATTGCTCAGCCTGCTCCGGAATGCGGCGACCATTGCGCTGATCATTATCACCCTGATGTTTACCCTGTCCGAGATCGGGCTGGACATCGCGCCGCTGCTGGCCTCGGCTGGTGTGCTGGGTCTGGCGATTGGTTTTGGTTCGCAAAAGATGGTGCAGGACATCATCACCGGCATCTTTATCCAGTTCGAGGGCGTGATTAACGTCGGCGACGTGATCACCTTGAATGGCACCACGGGCGTGGTGGAAAAGCTGACGATCCGCTCGGTGTCCCTGCGCGATTATCAGGGGGCCTACCACATGATCCCGTTCAGCAGCGTGGACATGGTGTCGAACTTCATGAAGGACTACGGCTACTTTGTCTGTGACATGGGCGTCGCCTACCGCGAAAACGTGGATGACGTGAAACAGGCCATGTACGATGCCTTTGAGCTGCTGGTGGCCGATCCCGAGAACCGCGCCAAGATCGTGGATGATCTGGAATGGCTGGGTCTGACCACCTTTGGCGACAGTGCGATCATCCTGCGGGCGCGGATCAAGTGTCGTCCCGGTGATCAGTGGAGCACGGGCCGCGCATACAATGAAATCGTCAAACGTATCTTTGACGAACGCGGGATCGAGATTCCCTATCCCTACCAGACCCTCACCTTTGCCGAGGCCAAGGATGGCAAAGGCCAGTCGGTCGCCGTCAAAATGGAGGAGAAGCTGGTTCAGGCCGCCAATCCCCAGACCAAGCCTGCGATTGCGGATCATTCCCGCGACCCCAAGGCACTGGACTTGCCCGACCATGATACGGGCGATGACGGTGACAACAGCGGGCGGTAATCCGCTCCTCTAGGACCAATTGACGATGGCCCGCAAGGAATCCGACCTTGCGGGCCATTTCTTGTTGGGAAACACTGTGCACGCAAGTCTGCCGAGTGAGGATGGCGGCAGACTCGCTATGTAGGGAGGTGCCTGTGTCCGAGCCTCGTGACCATGCAGATCGTGTTTTATCCGTTGTCGAATCCGGTTCGGCAGCGGCCCGTTCGCGTTTGGCCGCATCTTGGCGGCGGTCTCTGGTGCGGCACGGGATTGATCCCGCGACCGGAGTGGGCCCGCAGCGCCTGACCCAGCGGGAATTGAACCTTCTGGTGGAATGCAACGACGGCTTTATGCGCAGTGCGACCCCGCGGGTGGATAACCTCTATGCGCTGGTGGGGCAGTCGGGCTGTGCCGTACTGCTGACCGATGCGCGCGGGATCGTTCTGCAGCACCGCGTGAATGACGGCGACGCCGAAGTGTTTTCCGAATGGGGCCTGTGGTCCGGCGGCAACTGGAGCGAAGAGGCCGAAGGAACCAACGGCATCGGCACCTGTCTGGCAGAGCGCCGCCGCGTGACCATTCACCGCGATGACCATTTCATTGCCCGCAATACCGGCCTTTCCTGCATGGACGCGCCGATCTTTGGGCCGAACGGGCAGCTTTTGGGGGCCCTGGACGTGTCATCAGCCCGCAGTGACCAGACCGAAGGCTTCAACCAGTTGATCGCGGCGATGGTGGAACAGACTGCCCGTCAGATCGAAACGGATTTCTTTCGCGCGACCTTCCCCAAGGCGCGGATTATCGT
Source organism: Donghicola sp. (assembly GCA_964224285.1). Classification (GTDB taxonomy): domain Bacteria; phylum Pseudomonadota; class Alphaproteobacteria; order Rhodobacterales; family Rhodobacteraceae; genus Donghicola. The sequence goes on from CAXQKF010000421.1 coordinate 6,301, forward strand.
GGCGGGCGATGACGCCCGCGAGGGATCGCTGCTGGCGGTCGATCAGGACGATCTGGTGGTGGGCGCAACCCGTCTGGCCCGCGCCGCGCTGGACCTGCCGACCGAGGGAGCATTGCGTCCCATTCCCGCTGTGGACCTGCTGGGACGTTCCGAAGAATCGCCCAAAGGATTCGACGGGGCCGAGCGCGCGGCCCTGATGCGGGCGCTTTCGCGTGCCGATGGCAACGTTTCTGCGGCGGCCAAGGCGCTCGGAATCGGGCGGGCAACCATGTATCGCCGGATGAAGCGCCTCGGGATTTCCGAAAAGTCTCACTAACTGTCTCAGTCCTGAGACACTCCCCCGAAACATGAGACTTTGGTGGGGATGCGCAGGATCAAAAGGGTGGGCATCGTCTCCTCAATCCCGGTCGGAGGATATCGGGTCTACGAGGAGGAATACCATGAACGAGATGGCTCAAGCCGGTTCGGCAGCACGCGTGTCGCCCTTTAAAGAGCGTTATGACAACTTCATCGGCGGCAAGTTCGTTGCCCCCGCAAATGGCCGTTACTTTGACAACGGCAGCCCCATCACCGGCGGCAAAATCTGTGAAATCGCACGTTCGGAAGCAGCTGACATCGAAGCCGCTCTGGACGCAGCACACGCAGCCAAAGACGCATGGGGCCACACCGCCCCCGCCGCACGCGCAGCTGTTCTGCTGAAAATCGCGGACGTCATGGAAGAGAACATGGAGCTGCTGGCGACATGTGAAACCTGGGACAACGGTAAGCCGATCCGCGAAACCATGGCGGCTGACCTTCCGCTGGCAATCGACCACTTCCGCTACTTTGCTGGCGTTCTGCGTTCGCAGGAAGGTTCGATCTCGGAAATCGACGCAGACACCATTGCGTACCACTTCCACGAGCCTCTGGGTGTTGTTGGCCAGATCATTCCCTGGAACTTCCCCCTGCTGATGGCGTGCTGGAAACTGGCACCCGCGCTGGCAGGCGGCAACTGTGTGGTTCTGAAGCCCGCAGAACAGACCCCCGCAGCGATCATGGTTCTGTGTGAACTGCTGGCCGACGTGATCCCCGCAGGCGTTCTGAACGTCGTCAACGGTTTCGGTCTGGAAGCAGGCAAGCCGCTGGCTCAGTCGAAGCGCATCGCAAAGATCGCGTTCACCGGCGAAACTTCGACCGGCCGTCTGATCATGCAGTACGCATCGGAAAACCTGATCCCCGTGACTCTGGAGCTGGGTGGCAAGTCGCCGAACATCTTCTTCGAAGACGTTGCAGCACACGACGACGATTTCTTCGACAAAGCGATCGAAGGCTTCGTAATGTTCGCGCTGAACCAGGGCGAAGTTTGCACCTGCCCCAGCCGCGCACTGATCCAGGAATCGATCTACGACAAGTTCATGGAGCGCGCTCTGGCCCGTGTTGAAGCCATCGTTCAGGGCGACCCGCTGGACCCCAACACCATGATCGGTGCGCAGGCCTCGCAAGAGCAGCTGGAAAAGATCATGAGCTACATCCAGATCGGCCGCGACGAAGGCGCAGAAGTTCTGGCTGGCGGCGACCGCAACATCCTGGGTGGCGATCTCGAGAACGGCTACTACGTCAAGCCGACCGTGATGAAGGGCCACAACAAGATGCGCATCTTCCAGGAAGAGATCTTTGGCCCCGTTGTTTCTGTCACCACCTTCAAGGATGCCGAAGAAGCGCTGGAAATCGCGAACGACACCCTGTTCGGTCTGGGTGCAGGCGTATGGTCGCGTGATGCGAACACCTGCTACCGCTTTGGCCGCGCGATCCAGGCCGGCCGCGTCTGGACCAACTGCTACCACGCATACCCTGCACACGCAGCGTTCGGTGGTTACAAGCAGTCGGGTGTTGGCCGCGAGACCCACAAGATGATGCTGGACCACTATCAGCAGACCAAAAACATGCTGGTCAGCTACAGCCCCAAGAAACTGGGCTTCTTCTAAGTCCGGAATACGAGGGGGGCCGTCGGCCCCCCACACCCCCCGAGGGTATTTTCGCTAAGATGAAGGAGGCGGATCATGTCTGAAAAACTGGACAAGGTTTCTGCCACCCCACGCGCGCGGGAACTGTTGGCCGAGATCGTTGCCGATCATGGCCCCGTGATGTTCCACCAGTCCGGAGGCTGCTGCGATGGCTCGGCCCCGATGTGTTACGCGCAGGGGGATTTTCGCATTGGTGAGCACGATGTTTTAATGGGAGAGATTGGCGGCATGCCTTTCTACATCTCGGATCGTCAGTACGAGTTGTGGAAGCACACGGACCTGATCATTGATGTGATCGATGGCCGGGGTGGCATGTTTAGCCTTGATAATGGGCGGGAGCGTCGTTTCCTCACGCGCTCTGTGCTCTGCGCCACCTGACTCCCCTACTTCCATCCCAAGTGGCGCTATCCGGCGCAGGCCCCTCCTCACTGGCCTGCGCCTTTCCCTTTTCAGGGGGACAGGAATTGTGGGGCGCCGAAGGTGGACCGCCATTGGGCGATGAAGCGTTTCCGGCGGTGTTGGTCGAGCGCCACGAGCAGCATCGGGTTGATCGGGATCGCGCGTTCGGAACTTTCGGGGAGGAAGGTTTCCTCGGGGTCGCGGCGCATCACGAGCCCGCTGTCCCGCAAGAGTGCGTCACCCTGACTGGAGAGCAGGAAATCCAGAAGCCGTGTTGCTGCCCCTTGGTTTTGCGCGTTGTTCGGGATCATGAACGCGCGGGACAGGAAGAGGGTGTAGTCCTCTGGCATGACCACGCTGACGTTATCGCGGTATTGGGTGCTGACGTAGGATCCCAGCACGTTGTAGGCGATCAAATAGCGGCCTGAACTGACCCCTTCGATGATCTCGTTCGAGCAACAGGTGGCCACGGCGTCCACGCGGCTGAACCCTTCGAGGAGGGCGCCGAACGTGCTGGCTTCGAGGCTGTCGGAAAAGGCAAAGAGGTAGCCGAGGCCCGAGGCTTCGATGTCGTAGGTGGCGATGCGGTCCTCGTAGGCCGGATTGTCCTGACGCATCAGATCAAGCAGTTCGAACCGGCTGTGAGGCACGTCCTCTTCGGGGAGGAGGGCGGTGTTGTAGATAATGACGGCGGCTTCGCGGGTGATGCCCCACAGCTCGTCGCGCCAGCGGCGGTCGTCGGGCAGGGCTTCGGTCAGGGGGGAGCGGTAGGGGGCTGCGCAGGCCGTGTTGACCAGAGACACCAACTGGTGGACCGCCGAAGACAGGATGGCATCGGCGCCTGTATTCCCCGCGCAGTCTTTTAGCGATTCAGCATAGAGCGCGTTTGACCCCCATTGTTCGTAGACCACTCGGATATCAGGGTTCAGACGCACGAAGGCCTCGATCGTGGGGCCAAGGACGCGGATGTCTGTGGTCGAGCGAAAGAGGATGGGCCGCGCCGTTTCCGTGCCGAATGTGGCGACGGCTTCGGCGGCGATGGCGGGCAGGGCGGTGAAGCCGAGAGTTAATGCGGTGAGTGCGGCGCGGATCATAGAAGCTCTCCGGTGCGAGCGGGGAGGGTGAGCGTGACGCGGAAACCCGCATTACCTTTGCCCATCGAGAGTTCCCCATGAAAAGCTGTCGCGACCGAGCGGACGATTGAAAGCCCAAGGCCCGCGCTGCGCCCCGAGGATGCCGCGCTGCGTTCGAAGCGTTCGCCGATGCGGTCGAGAATATCGGCGGGGGGGCCGTTGCCAGCGTCCTCGACCCAGATTGCTGCGTCGGTGCCGGTTTGCGAGACGCCGATCACCACCGGCGATTGACCATGGCGCAGGGCGTTGTTGAACATGTTCTTGACCGCTTCGGTCAGGGAAATTTCGTCGGCCATGACGATCACCTCGTCTGGGCCGATGCGCAACTCGACCTCGGTTTCCGGCGACAGGAGTTCGTGATCGCGGGTCTCGACCACATTCAGGGCGATGTCGCGCAGGTCGACGGGCAGGGGCGGTGCACTGTCCGAGCGGTGAATCACCAAGGCGCGGGACAGCATCTGATCCAACAACTCGCCCAAAGACCGCGAGCGGCGGGTCAGGCGGGTGACCATCTGGTTGCGGGTGTCTTCGTCGGTCTCTTCGATGATCAGTTCGGATTGGGCACGGATCGCGGCGACAGGGGTGCGCAACTGATGGGCGGTGTCCGAGATCAGGTGACGCATGCTGCTCACCTGCCGGTCCAGACGCAGCATAAAGCGGTTCATGGCGTCGATCATGACCGATACTTCGGCGGGTACATTCCGGTCCATCGGGGTCAGGTCGTAGGGGTCGCGGTCCAGCAGTTCGTCGGCGATCCGGTTCAGGGGGGCCATGGCGTTGCGGATCACCAGCGTCGCCAGCGCCATCAGCGCGAGCCCCGCAACCAGCGAGGCAATCAGCGCGTCGCGGGTCAGGCCTAAGGCCATCACATTCCGCGCTGCCAGCGTTTGCCCGACGGTTACGCTGACCGTTCCGGAAAAGTCCCGTTCGGCAAACCGGCGGTAGACCGTGACAAATCGGGCGGTCTCGTCCTGCATGGGGCTGTCATAGAACATGGGGCCGCTGGACGCGTCGGATCGGGGGAGGTGCACGCTGTCCTGGCCCGTCAGAAGCTGCCCCTGTGCGCCGCGCACCGCATAGGCGATGCGGTCATCGGGGGCCAAAGCCAGCAGCTGGAAGGCCGAGACAGGGAGGTCGGTCAGGGGCTCTCCGCCCACAATCGTGATGGATTCCGCGATGTCATTCGCGGCCCCGAGGAGCAAGCGGTCATAGGCCTGCCGCGCGGCCTGACGGCCATAGGCAAAGCTGGCGATGGCAACGATGATTCCACCCACGAACAGAAGTGACAGGACGCCTGTCACGACGCGAGAGGATAAGGAGCTCTGTCCCAGAGCGGGTTTTACCGGCTCAGCCATCCAGACAGATCCGGTAGCCGAGCCTGCGCTGGGTCTCGATCGCGACCCCGCTGCCCGCCAGTTTCTTGCGAAGACGTCCGATATACAGCTCGATCGCGTTCAGCCCCACATCCGCATTCTCGAAGGCGAAAAGCCCGTCATAAAGGCGCTCTTTGTTCAGGGTTTTGCCGCTGTTTCGCAGCAAAAGTCCCAGCAACGCAGCCTCTCTGCGGGTCAGGTCCAAGGGCGCTCCGTCCAGATCCGCCGTCATGGTCGAGGGCTGGAAATTCAGAGGGCCAAGGGTCAGTGTGTCGGTCTTTTGTTCGGCTTCACGGCGGATCAGTGCGCGGAGGCGGGCCTCTAGCTCCCTGTAATCAAAGGGCTTTACTAGATAGTCATCCGCCCCAAGGTTCAATGCAGACACGCGGTCGTCCACGGAAAACAGCGCGGTCAGCATCAGAACGGGGGTGCGCACGCCGCGGGCGCGCAGGTCGGCCAGCAACTCGGTCCCTGTGCGGTCCGGAAGGTTGATATCCAGAACCAAGGCGTCATAGCGCTGCACAGCGAGGGAATCTTCGGCGGCCTCGCAGGATTCGGCCATGTCGCAGGCCATGCCTGCTTTGCCTAGGCGAATCGCGATGGCCTCTGCCATGTCGGTGGCGTCCTCGACAATCAGAATGCGCATCTTTTTCCTCTATCAAGGCTATCTGCTGGTGCTTTGCTGTCAAATTGACAGGTTCGCGACAGCTTTCATCGCTACTTAACTCCTTCATAGCCCGCCACGAGGAGACTGCAAATACATGCAGCGCTGGCGGGTTCGGACCGGACAGACACACATCTGCCCGAAGGATCACTGTGGAGGAGAACATCAATGATCTTTAAAGCGACTCGCATGACCGTGGCCGCCTTGATGCTGGGTGCATCCGCATTTGCAGCATCTGCCGAAGGCTGGCAGCCCGAAAGCCCCGAGTGTATCGCTCCCGCAAACCCCGGTGGTGGCTGGGACTTCACCTGCCGTCAGGTTGGTAAATC
>CAXQKF010000422.1:0-12575 GCA_964224285.1 Donghicola sp.
GAGGCGCTGACGGGCTATCCCTTTGTCGGGTATATCGACGATCTGCTCTATACCGGAGAGCTGGATTTCAACCGCTTGATCCACCCGCAACTTCAAACGGTGTACAAAGCCGCCACGGTCAAGGCGCAGCTGGATGCGGTCCGTGCCGGAGCGGGGCTGGGGGTGCTGCCATGCTTTATGGCGCATCAGACAGAGCTTGTCCCGATCCTGCCTGAAGAGGTGCAGTTCAACCGGCGGTATTGGCTGCTCTACCCCGAGGAATTCCGCGATCTGACCCGCATCCGGCGGGTTGCCGATTTCATCGTGGATGCGGTGCGGACCAGCGCGGTGCCCTTTGCCTACCAGCGCTGATCACTGCAGCAGGTTGAAGCCGTTGGTCATGCCGCGCTGCTGGATGTGGACTTCGTTGTTGCTGCCAAATTGCTGAATTAACTGAATATTGTCGCATCCGATCAAAAGGCTGTCGATCAGGTTCCCCGTGCCGGTTTGCGCGATCAAGAGCTGATTGCCGCTGCCGCCGATGGTCAGATCGACAGTGTTTCCGCTGTCGGTCTGGTGCACGAACAGTTGCTGATCCGCGCCGGTGAGTTCGGCGGTCAAACGGTTGTCGGACCCGCTCTGCTCGACCTTTGCGACAGAGTTTGGGGCGGGCACGGTCAGGTCAACGAGATGGCCAATTCCGTCTTGCTCGGCGCAGGTGTCTGCGTCGGTCGAGGTGATCGAGATGGTGTTCTTTGCCTGCTCTGGTTGGGGCGGGGTAATCTCTAGCGGGTTCTGGTGGGCATGGGGCGCACGGTCAGAGGCGCTGTTTGCACCGATCTCTGCGCTGACAAGGGGCGCAGCCGTCACCGCGAGAGCGGCACAGAGCAAGAGCGGGATATGTGGGATGTGTGTGATCATGCCTGCGGCGTAGTGACGGATGTGCGGGCGCAAGGTGGCCCACCGCGCAGCCTATACCTTGGGTGAACCCGTGAAAGAGCCGCGCTTGGGGATGTTCTCGTATCTTTTGGGGCACGACAGGAAAAACGGAAGACGCCGCCGTAGGGATACGGCGGCGTTTCTGGCTCTACCAGTGGAGGGAGGATTTTACTGGTTGAGCGTCACGCTGTTGTTGGTCCCGCTCTGGGTCAACTTGGCGATGTTGTAGTTGCCGGACTGCACGACGCTTTGGGTGTTGCCCGTGCTGTTCTTGTCGATGGTGCTGATCAAGGTGTTGTCGTTGCCGGTCTGGGTGAAGTTCACACTGCCGTTGTCGCCCTGAGAGTCGAACGTGATGTCGTTGCGATCCCCGATCTGGATCGAGGTGAACATGGTTGCGTCCCCTTTGAAGCCTGCGATCAGCGTGTTCGACAGACCGTCCTGGCGGGCGGCAAAGTTGTTCAGGTCACCATCGATATCCAATGTCAGGTCGTTGCCATCTACCAACTGGCTGATCGAGACCTTGTTCGTATCGCCCTTGATCGTCAGGTCCGCCTTCTGGCCAGAGCCTTCCTGATTGGTACGGAAGAGGGTGTCGTCGCCCTTGATTTCCAAGGCGAGCATGTTGTTCGAGCCGGACTGCAGCAGGCCGTTCTTGGCGCCGTTGCTGGTGCCGTCATAGTCGGTGCTGTTGCCGGTGCCTTTGATCGACACCTCGATCGTGTTCTTGCTGCCAGCAGAGGCTGCAGTGCCTTGCTCTGCACGCAGGGTGTTCGTGCCACCGTCGACCGAGAGGGTCAGTTTGTTGGTGCCGTACTGACGCAGCAGAACCGCGTTGCTGTCGCCCTTCAGCTCGTCGATATTGGCGGTGTTGCCGGCGCCTGCCTGCAATGCGCCGAGGTCGATGTCATTTGCGTTGATGCTGGTGATGTTGATTTCGTTGCCATTGCCATTTTGCGAGAAGGCGACTTCGTTCTGGTCGCCGGTCATCGATGCGATCCCGGCACTGTTCAGGTCACCAATCTGTTTGATCCCGAATTGGTTGTCATCGCCAGTGATCCCGAAATAGGCTTCGTTGCTATCGCCGTCCTGATAGACCGTGCTCGCGGTGACGCCGATGTCCGACGCAAATCGGGCGTTCAGCCCGCCAGCGCCGTTCCCGTCGCCGCTCATGGTCAGGGCGATTTCGTTGTTGTTGCCGGATTGGTAGATATCGGACACGAGGTTGCCAAGCAGCTCGCCGCCGCTATTACCATTATCCTGTGTGATCGAGATCTCGTTCGTTCCGCCGGTTTGCTCGACCGCCAGAATGCGGTTCGCCATGCCGGTTTGAGACAGGGTCAGAGCATTGCCCGCGCCCGATTGCAGGATGGCGGCGCCGTCGGTGCCGATGCGGTTTGCTGAAGCTGTGCCGCTCGCCACAGTTGCCGAGCCGTCCTGACGGGACTGGGTGATGGTCACGGTGTTTGCGGTCGCCCCCTGGTTGGTCTGGCTGACACCGGAAACGATGTTCGCAGACTCGTCGGGGGTGGTGTTCGAGGCCGACCCCTGCGTGATGGTCAGGGCGTTCTGTGTCGGCGTGGCTGTCCCTTGGCCGGACTGGGTCACGGTGCCGATCACGTTGTTGTTCTGGTTCTGTGTCAGGTTGGCACTGTTGCTTTTGCCCGACTGGACAAAGCCGGTGCCGGTCGTCCCGATCGCATTGTTATTGCCGGTCTGGGACAGACGCGCATCGTTGTAATCGCCCGATTGGGTCGCGGTGATTGCGGTCGCGCCCTGTTCAAAGCCCACACTGTTCAGCTGGCCGTCTTGCTTGATCGTTGCGCTGTTGCGCATGCCGTCCTGCTCAAAGAGGACAAAGTTGTTCACGTCGGAGGCGGAGGCCGCGCTCGAAAGGACAGCAAATGACACTGAACTAATGAGGAGGAATTTAGCTTTCATATCTTTGATCTTTCCGAGCGGCGCCCGAAGGCTCGCGTACTTGGTGGTGTCGATAAAATCTGTCAGCGCAAATGACCGAGGGGGACGCGATTGCCAGATTTCGTTAGGGTGTATTCGTTTGTTTGTGTTCTGTGGATTACGTATCCTATGAATTGGATACACACTTCCGGACCCAGCTGGCGAGTAATAAAACGCCCGTGAGGTTAAGCTAAAATTGCAAATGCATATCACTATGGATTTTCTGTAACACTCGAAAGTGTGGGTTTTTAATACCAAGGGATTGGATCATATCCTTTGAGGCGTTGCGGATCGCCTCAAAATGGAAAACAATTGCACTGCGCAACTTGATATAATGTGTCAGAAAAGTGTCCAAATAATAAAAGCCTAAGGCAGGGGAACGCAAATACATGGCAGTCCGAATCACTTTTCTATTGGGGATGGCACTATTGGCGGCGCCAAAAGAGGCTTTGGCGCAGGATCTCGTTTATCAGCCGGTGAATCCCTCCTTTGGTGGGAGCCCCCTGAACTCGGGCCACTTGCTGTCGATCGCGAATGCGCAGCGGAATGCGACGGCCTCTGATTATGTCGCGCCAAGTTCGTCCAGTTCCTCGGGCTCCAGCTCGGCAGGACTGTCGCAGGCAGAACTTTTTGCACGCCAATTGCAGAGCCGGCTGTTGTCCTCTTTGTCCAGCGAAGTGGTTGATGCGATCTTCGGGGACAATCCGCAGGATAGCGGGACGGTGGTGTTCGGCACGACAGAGATCAGCTTTGACAGGGGGGTGGATTCCATCGAACTGGTGCTGACCGACACGGTCGATGGCACCGTAACCGAGATTTCCGTGCCCCAACTGGTCGTGAATTAAGTATGAACATGAGAATACTCGCCGCGTTCGGTTTCGTTTTGGCACTGTCTGCCTGCACGGGGCCGCTGCCCAAATTGTATGACAAGGCTGGCCAGTCCCAGTTCGCGGCCGAACAGGCCCAGACGACCGACCAGTCCCGTGCGCTGCGTGCGGTCCCGCCGCCAGAGCGCAAGCTGACGGTCTCGGTCTTTGAAATGCCCGACATGAGCGGCCAGTACAAAGAGAGCAACACAGGCCAGAACCTGTCGCGGGCAGTCACGCAGGGCGGGGCGGATATCCTGATCAAGGCACTGCTCGAGGCAGGCGGACGCCGCTGGTTCAATGTATTGGACCGCGCTGCGCTGGATAACCTGCTCAAGGAACGCCAGATCGTGACCGAGATGCGCCGCATCTATCGGGGCGAGACCGAGGTCGATCCGGCGGCTTTGGGGCCGATGGATCATGCGGGTTTGATGATACAGGGCGCGATTGTCGGCTACGATTCCAACATCGTGACTGGCGGGCTGGGGGCACAGTATCTGGGGATCGGCGCGAACCGGCGCTACAAGCTGGATGTCGTAACCGTCAGCCTGCGGGCTATCGCCACGGAAACCGGCGAAGTTCTGGCCTCGGTGATGGTGCGCAAGCCGATTGCGTCGATTTCTACCCAAGGGAACGTCTTCCGTTATGTGGCCTTGGATGAAATTCTGGAAAGCGAACTGGGGGTGGCCATGAACGAGCCCAAGCAGGTCGCCATCGAGGCTGCCGTGCAAAAAGCCGTTCTGAGCCTGATTGCCGAAGGGGTCGATGTGGGGCTGTGGCGCTTTGACGATCCGGCCAAGGGCCGCGCTTTCCTCGAGGCGTACCAGCGCGAGAAATATGCAGCGGACGAGCAGGCGGTCGAGCAGGTCTCGGCGCGGACCCGCCAGAGCCTGACAATCCCGCGCACGATTCCCGCCGAACCAGAGCCGGAGGAACCCGCTGTCAGCCCGATCGGGACAGAAGGCGGCGTGACACCACCTCCGGTCGATACGTCATCCGACGAGGTTCTGGGGTGACCTAAGATATTTCTGCGCACACCGTAGAGTGTAGGTAGATCGATGGACTTACCGTTTTGGCTTGATGGAGGAATATGAACTAAAGCAATGGCATGAGACACCGGACCCGTCCTTTACCACGGTTCGATCTGTCCATGCCCCGCATTCTGAGACACATTTGCTATGGCGCTTTGCTGGCTGCGGTTTTGTCGGCTGTTGCGGCGCAGGCTGGCAACGTGATCCACCTTGTGGCGCAGCCCCTGTCCTCTCTTGCGGAGGGCGGCATGATGCCGGAGGGGGTCGAAGGGGCGCTTGATCCGGATGGGCAGGGCTCTGTTCTGAACGTCATCCAGTTCGGCACGCTGCTGACCGCACGGGTCCAAGAGCAAGGCGCTGGCAATCACATGATGATCCACCAAGCGGGCTACGGCCAGGTGGCACATGTGGCGCAGACCGGTTTCAACAACAGGCTGGTTGTGTCTCAGGGGAACTGAAACCCTTCACCTCGGAGAACGTCATGAGGTGCATGAGACGTAGACATTTTCTGGTTCCGGCTTTGGTCCTTCTGTCAGGCGCTGCAACGGCTGACGGAAACAAACTCTATTTGCTGCAAAGCTCGCCCCATCAGGAGGGCAGCATCGGCAACCGGATCGAAATCGACCAGAGCAATTCTTTGTATTCGGAGCTTGGCTCCGATCAGGACCCCTTGGTGCAAGAGGGGCTGGCCAACAACGCCAAAATCAAAGTTGAAGGCTATGGATCGCAGGTGGCGCTGAGCCAGACCAACAAGGCCAAGGAAAACACCGACGGCAACACGGCCGAGATCATGGTGTACAACGGCGCAAATGCCGCGCTCGTCCAGAGCGGTATTCAAAACGATGCCTACATTAATCTGAGCGGGCAGAACCTGTCCGGTACGCTGGTTCAGGACGGGGATCGCAACACGGGCCGTTTGCTGGCCTTTGGCACCAACGCCACCGCCACCCTCAGCCAAGAGGGCTCTGACCTGACCGGAGAGCTACAGGCCTATGCGGCCAATAGCGTCGTGCTGTACCGGATGACCGGCGATGGCTTTACCCCTGCGGGGCCAGTGCGCGTTCTGGTGTTTGATCGGGACATTAGCATCACCCAGACCAACGTTTATGCCAATGGAAACAACGGCAACGGCAATGGGAACGGAAACGGCAACAACAACGGCAATCATGGTCAGGGCAACAACGGGAACGGCAACGGAAACCAATGAGTACGCCATTTCTTCGCGCCGCCCTCGCGGCGTTTTTGACGGTCTCTGCCGTGCCTGCGGTGGCCCAGACCATGGACGAGCTGATCTCTGCATTCTCGGGGGATTGGTATTCCTTTGACCGCGCGCGGGCGCAGGATGGCGGGGTCTGCCAGATTTCCCTGTCGGGGACACCTGTGGGCAATGCTCTGGCCGCGCAGGCCCAGAGCTGTGGCGGCGGGCTGGATCTGCTGGAGCTCTGGGGGATTTCCGATGGCCAGATCGCACTGATCAGTGCGGACCAGCGGGTACTGGCTTTGATGGGCGGCAACCAGACGCGGATGACGGGGGATGACCTGTCCTCTGGCCGCAGCCTGATCCTTGAGCGGCGGCAGCCCAGCGGCTTTGTCATTTCCCTGCAGCAAGCGATCAAAGCGCAGAGCTGTCTCTATGTCGGCTATACGGACACGTGCTCGGACAAAGCCGACGTGACGTCACTGCTGGCCGCCAAATCGGATGCGCCTGTCATGCTGGAAACCGTGACACGACTAAATCTGCGCGAACAGCCGCGGCGTGATGCGCCTGTAGCTCTGGTTCTGGACCGCCTGACCAAGGTCGAAGCGACCGAGTGTCTGACCGCCACCGATGGCATCTGGTGCAAGGTCACTGTCGGCGAGACCAAAGGATGGCTCGCCCGCAACGGGCTCCGGCAAAAGAAGTGGGCCGTGACGACCTTTGGCTTGGGCGGGTAGGCCGGATCAGAAATCCAGCCCCAGATCCAGCGTCTTGGCCGAATGGGTCAGGGCGCCAGAGCTGATGTAGTTCACGCCCGTCGCCGCCACCTCTGCAATGCGCGGCAGGGTCATGTTGCCAGAAGCCTCCAGCACCAGCTTGCCCGCATTCATGGCCACGGCCTGTTCCAGAGTCGGCGTGTCCATGTTGTCCAGCAAGACCACATCCGCGCCGCCAATCGTCAGCACCTGATCCAGCTGTTCCAGCGTATCCACTTCGATCTCGACCCGCATCATGTGGCTGGCCTGAGCCTTGACGGCTTCCAGCACGGGGGCAATGCCGCCCGCTGCCGCGATGTGGTTGTCCTTGATCAGGATGGCGTCGGATAGGCTAAAGCGGTGGTTGAACCCGCCGCCGTGCAGAACCGCCTGTTTTTCGACCAAGCGCAGACCGGGAGTGGTTTTGCGCGTGCAGGTGATGCGGCAATCGGTGCCTCGGGTTTCGGCCACATAGCTCGCGGTCATGGTCGCGATGCCCGTCAGCCGACCTGCAAAGTTCAGGGCGACCCGTTCACCTGAGAGGATGCTGGCCGCGCTGCCTTCGATGGTCATCAACACGTCGCCCTCGGCGCAGGGCTGACCGTCAGCGATCAGGGTCTCGATCTTCAGCGAGGGGTCCACCAGATGAAACGCAATGCGGGCGATCTGCATGCCAGAGACAATGCCAGCCTCGCGGGCGTTCAGGCGCGCCGAATAGGTCACATCCGCGGGGATCACCGTGCGGGTGGTGATGTCGCCATAGGTCCCGAGGTCTTCGGCCAGAGCGGCGCGGATCACGGGTTCCAGAACCAGATCGGGCAGGGGAGAGTTCATCGCTTACTCCTTGGCGTAGCGGGCGCGGATATCCATGGCTTCGGCCAGTGTCATGATGGATCTCTCGCCGGTCGGGTTGGTCTGCGGGAAATCGGAACGGAAATGCGCCCCGCGGCTTTCTTCGCGCAATAGGGCGGCGGCGGTGATCAGGGTTGCCGTCGCGGTCATGTTTTTCAGGGCGTCGCAATTGGGCTGACTGAATTCGATCAGATAGATGCGGGCCAGCGCATCCTTGAGGTCGGCGCCATTGCGGACGACCCCGACCTTGTCGGTCATGATCTGGCGCAGATCGGCCACAAGATCCTCGCGCGGTGCGGCGATGGTGCCTTGGGTCTCCACAAGCACCTCGGGTGCCGGAGCCGCTTCCCCAAGGCCGGCCAGCATCGAGGTGGCCGCACGGCGGGCGTAGACCAAAGCCTCGAGCAGACCGTTGGACGCCAGACGGTTCGCGCCGTGCAATCCGGTCGAGGCACATTCGCCGCAGCACCAGAGCCCTTCCAGCGATGCGCGCCCTTCGTCGTCCACCTTGATCCCGCCCATGTGGTAGTGGGCGGCGGCTGCGACGGGGATCGGCTGGGTGACAGGGTCGACGCCCGCGCGTTTGCAGGCCTCTGCCACGGCGGGATACTGGGTCATGATCGCAGCGCCGATGGCCTCGCGGGTGTCCAGCGCCGGTTCATAGCCCGCTTGGGTCTGGGCATAGATGCCACGCGCCACGATATCGCGGGGGGCCAGTTCGGCGTCAGGGTGCAGACGCTCCATAAAGCGTTTGCCCTGCTTGTTGATCAGGATCGCCCCTTCGCCGCGCAGGGCTTCGGTGGCCAAGGGGGCAGGGTCTTCGCCGCAGGCAATGGCGGTGGGGTGGAACTGGACAAACTCGGCGTCAGCAATCTCGGCACCTGCGCGGGCGGCCATACCGATCACTTGACCGCGAATGCGGGGCGGGTTGGTCGTCAGCTTGTACAGGCCGCCAGAGCCGCCACCCGCCAACAGATGCGCCGCACCCTGCACCAGCACAGGCGCTGCACGTTCGTCACCAGACTGGGAGACCCATACGCCAGTCACGCGGCCATCGACCACCTCGAGAGCTGTCGCCAGGTGCCCTTCGAGCACTTGTACCGACGGGGTTTCCCGCACGGTCGCGATCAAGGCCTTCATGATCTCGGCACCCGCTTGGTCGCCGCGTACGCGCACGACACGGGCAAAGCGGTGGGCGGCCTCTCGGCTCATGACGTAGCCGCCATCGTCCGTCCGGTCGAATGGCGTGCCAAGGGTCGTCAGGTTCAGGATATGCTCGCGGGCTTCGTCGCAAACGGCGCTTGCGACATGGGCGTCCACCGTACCCGCACCGGCCAGAACCGTATCGCGGGCGTGGTCTTCGGGAGTGTCGCGGTCATCCATCGCGGCGGCGACACCGCCTTGGGCCCAAGCAGAGCTCGCGCCTTCGCCCAAGACCTCGGGCGAAATCATCAGCACGGGGTAGGGGGCAAGGGTCAGCGCCGCGTAAAGCGCGCCGAGGCCAGCCCCGACGATCACCACCCGTTCGGTGGTCACACTGGTCATGATCGGATCAGAGCCCCAGCTTTTTCGACATGTCGATCATGCGCTGCACCGCAACGCGCGCACCTTCGGCCACGGCAGGATCAACTTCGATCTGGGTGGTCATGGTGTGCAGGCTCCAGAGGACTTTCTCCAGAGTGATCATCTTCATGTAGGGGCACATGTTGCAGGGGCCGACGAAATCGACCTCGGGCAGCGAATCCGCGATGTTCGACGCCATCGAGCATTCGGTCACCAGCATCGCCTTTTCGGGCTTGTTGTCGGTGACGTACTTGATGATCCCGCTGGTCGAGCCGCTGAAGTCCGACGCCTCGACCACCGAGGGCGGGCATTCGGGGTGGGCGATGACCACAGTGCCGGGGTTCCATTCACGGAACTCGTTGATGTCCTGCGCGGTGTACTGTTCGTGGACGATGCACGAACCCTCCCACCAGACGATGCGCTTGTTCTTGACCTTCTGGGCCACGTTCTGCGCCAGATACTGGTCGGGGGTCATGATGACGGTATCCGCCTCTAGCGCCTCGACGATCTGGATCGCGTTCGAACTGGTGCAGCAGATGTCCGAGGCGGCCTTCACCTCGGCGGTGGTGTTCACATAGGTGACCACGGGCGCGCCGGGGTAACGCTTGCGCATCTCTTCGATGCCGGCGGGGGTGATGCTCTCGGCCAGCGAACAGCCAGCCTCCATGTCGGGCATCAGAACGGTTTTCTGGGGCGACAGGATTTTCGAGGTTTCGGCCATGAAGTGCACACCGCCCTGAACGATCACGTCTGCCTCGACCTTCGCGGCTTCGATCGCGAGCTGCAGGCTGTCGCCTACGACATCCGAAATGCCGTGAAAGATATCCGGCGTCATGTAGTTATGTGCCAGAATGACCGCATTGCGCTCGCGCTTCAGGTCGTTGATCGCCTTGATATACGGCGCGGCCTTCAGGAAGTCCGGCGGCGTGACCACGCGGTCCATCTTCTTGTAGATGTCCGACAGGCTCTCTGCCAGCTCGGCCGAGGGACGCAGGTCATAGATCTCGGACAACTCCGAGCGGACGGTGTTCATATCGAGCACTTCAGGATCCTCCTAGTGCGCGAGACCCGGGGCCAGTCGTTCTGTCTGGCGGATGCGGGCCGGCGCAATTCCTTTACCGGCAGGCGAGATAAAACGAGGCCTTCTTCTACAGGTCTATCGTGCGGGGTCAATGTCGGCTGCGCCTGTTTGCCCCCGCTTTCACACGAAATATGTATGTTTTGTGACGCGGATTGCTACCCATGATTGTGCTGGGACTTTGGTCTACCCTGCCCAGAGGTGATGCAAATCCGCCAATCCGCCCATAGAATTCGCAAAAGTGAACAAAGAATATCTAGGCAAATCAATCGGACAGAGGCATACAGAACGTCACCCGCCCCATCCATTCGGTACAGTGCCGTGCACATTCGTCTTGAAAAGGTCAACCATATCCGCCGTCAGCGCCGGTATTGTGTGCTGTCCTCTGGGCAGACGCTCTTTGGGGAATGGTTCGTGCAGCGCGAAACAGGGCGGATCGGATCGCACGGGGCCCAGCAGAGTGTGGAATACGTCAGCAGCTGGCAAGAAGCCCACGAGGCCATCGAGGAAATGAAGCGCGAAACATGCCGCAAGGGCTACGCGCCGATCCCCGTGCAACTGCATTTGTTCTGAAAACGACCGCGACTTCCTGCCGCTGTTGCCTGCTAAAATAGGGGCAAACGGGGAATTTCGGGTGTTTTTCGTTTCGGTATACAATGGCACACATTGACTTGGTGGCGCGTCCGATCTAAGGCAGAGGCGACTAAGCGGCGCGCATACTGCCCGTCGCCCACGGCGTCAGATTTCGGAGAAACGAAGCCATGACAAAAAGCGATACCCCCGACATCATCTATACCATTGTTGACGAAGCGCCCGAGCTGGCCAGCGCATCGCTGCTGCCGATCATCCGCTCGTTCGCAGGCAAGGCCGACATCAGTGTCGAGACCCGCAACATTTCCGTGGCGGGCCGCATTCTGGCCGTGTTCCCCGAGTTCCTGACCGAAGACCAGCGCATCGCTGACGATCTGGCCGGTCTGGGTGAACTGGTAAAGACCCCCGAAGCCAACGTCATCAAGCTGCCGAACATCTCGGCGTCGATGCCCCAGCTGAATGCCGCGATCAAGGAACTGCAGGACAAGGGCTACGCCGTACCCAGCTACCCCGTTGATCCCCAGACCGAAGAAGAAAAAGACATCCAGAAGCGCTACGACGCGATCAAGGGTTCGGCTGTGAACCCCGTCCTGCGCGAAGGTAACTCGGACCGCCGCGCGGCCAAAGCCGTCAAGGAATTCGCCAAGGCGAACCCCCACTCGATGGGTGACTGGGCCGCAGACAGCAAGACCCACGTGGCGTCGATGGACGGCAACGATTTCTACGCCAACGAAAAGGCGACCACCATCACCGCCGCTCAGGCGGGTGGCGCCAAGATCGTCTTCACCGGCGAAGATGGCAGCACCAAAGTCCTCAAAGACGGCCTGTCCTTCGAAGAGGGCACCATCGTTGACGCGACCTTCCTGTCGGCCGCCGCTCTGAGCGCCTTTGTGAAGCAGGAAATCGCTTCGATGGAACCCGGCGTTCTGTTCTCGGTGCACCTCAAAGCGACCATGATGAAGGTCTCGGACCCCATCATCTTTGGCCACTTTGTCAAAGGCTACCTCGAAGACTTCATCGCCAAGCACGGCGACAAGCTGAAAGAGCTGGGCTTCAACCCGAACCAGGGTCTGGGTGATCTGGAAGCCAAGATCGCTGGCAACGCAGAGCTGGAAGCAGACTATAAAGCTGCCATGGCCGCCAAGCCCGATATGTACATGGTGAACTCGGACAAGGGCATCACCAACCTGCACGTGTCCTCGGACGTGATCATCGACGCATCCATGCCCGCAGTGATCCGCGCTGGCGGTATCGGCTGGGGCCCCGATGGCAAGCCTGCTCCGACCAAGTGCTGCATCCCCGACAACTGCTACGCCGGTGTTTATGACGAGACCATCGAGTTCTTCAAACAGAACGGCAAGCTGGACGTCACCACCTGTGGCGCCGTGTCGAACTGCGGTCTGATGGCTCAGAAGGCCGAAGAGTACGGCTCGCACCCCACCACCTTTGAAATGGACGCCCCCGGCACCGTTCAGGTCGTTCTGGACAGCGGTGAGGTCATCCTCGAGCACAAAGTGGAAACCGGCGACATCTGGCGCTCGTGCACCGCGAAAAAGCTGCCGATCCTCGACTGGATCAAACTGGGCATCAACCGCACCAAAGCGACCGGTCTGGCGGCCTTCTGGCTGGACGCAAACCGCGCCCACGATGCAGAGCTGATCAAATACGTCGAGCCCGCGCTCAAAGAAGCCGGTATCGAAATCCCGATCATGGCGCCCCGCGAAGCAACCCGCTTCACTCTGGAAAACATGGTTGCGGGCAAAG
>CAXQKF010000423.1:0-5691 GCA_964224285.1 Donghicola sp.
CGAGTGTTTCGGCATCCGGTTCCTCGACCATGGGGAAGGGCAGTTGCATCACAGGACCTCTAGCGTATCGCCAAGGCGCACCTCGCCCGGCTTCGTGACCCGTGCGTTTACACCGAAGTACACATGACCCCAATGGCTTTTCAGCGTTTTTGTTAGATTTGCGTCGAAGTAGCCCGTGTCAGGGTTCGCATCGATGGCGCGGCAGCGGATGATCGGTTCGATGAATGTCGCTTCGGCGGTGCCGATCCGCAGGGTTTTGCCCGTTCATTCGTTCTCGGCCCAAGGCGGCAGGCCGTCGACCCAGATATTGCCACGAAACCGGAGGGGCGAGAGGGGGCGGCCAGCTGCTTGGGCAAGCGCCCCTAGAGAGGCGTGGGACATTATTGAAACCGAGGGGTAGTCGGCATCCGTCATGCCGGTCGGCGGCGCAGCGATCAGCGTCTTGGCGGGCTGCAATTCCTCGCCCCAGATCGACCGGAGCCATGCCAGCAGGCGCGGCCCGTCGGTGTCGGGGGTGCACGAAAGGGGAGGGAGGTCAGGATGCGTTACCTTTAGCGCACCGTCGGTCGATTCGGTCCGTGTTTGCGCCAGCTTCGGGCTCCGTGCCACATGGCCAAAGGTACGCCGTTTCTGCCAGCCGCCGGTGTCCACTTGGCCCTCTTGCAAAATCGCCCACTGCCGGTCGAGCGGCAGCGGGCGATCTGTGTTCAGGGCGGTTTCGGGGATGCTATCGGCCCCGAGGCCTTTGATCGGGTGACGGAAGATATCAGTCACCCGCGCCATTTCAGGCTTCTTTCTTCTTTTTGCGGAAGCTCTTCTTGATGTTGTCAAAGACGTCCGGTTTGTACCCGTGGCTGCGCATGATCAGGTACTGCTGGATGAAGGTGATCGTGTTGTTCGTGATCCAGTACAGAACCAGACCGCTGGCGAAGTTCCCCAGCATGAACATGAACACCCAGGGCATCCAGGCAAAGATCATCGCCTGCGCAGGGTCGGTGGGTGCCGGATTCAGCTTCTGCTGCAGCCACATCGAGATACCCAGCAGGATCGGCAGGATACCAAGCGAGATGATCGCAAGGAACGACTCGGGGCTGGGAGCCGCAAAGGGCAGCAGGCCAAAGAGGTTCAGGATCGAGCTCGGATCGGGCGCCGAAAGGTCTTTGATCCAGCCGAGCCAAGGCGCGTGACGCAGTTCCATCGTCACAAAGATCACCTTGTAGAGCGAGAAGAAGATCGGGATCTGGATCAGCATCGGCAGACAGCCGGATGCGGGGTTCACCTTGTTCTTCTTGTATAGCTCCATCATGCCTTGCTGCATCTTCATGCGGTCGTCGCCAGCGGCTTCCTTCAGCTTTTCCATTTCGGGCTGAAGTTCACGCATACGCGCCATCGAGGCATAGGATTTGTAGGCCAGCGGCAGAACCAGCGCCTTGATCACAACGGTCAGGGCGATGATCGACCAACCCATGTTGCCGATCAGGGCATTCAGGTTGTGCAGCATCCAGAAAATCGGCTTGGTGAAGTAGAAGAACCAACCCCAGTCGATCGAGTCGACAAAGCCGTTCACGCCTTCGTCTTCTTCGTAGTGCTTGAGGGTTGCCCATTCCTTGGCGCCGGTGAACAGACGGCTGCCTGCCTCGACCTTGGCGCCGGGGGCGACGGTCATGGCGGGCTGCACAGCTTCGGCCTGATAGATCTCACGCGACTCAAAGAATTTCGCGGTCGAGCGGAAGGGCGTGCTGCTGTCGGGGATCAGGATGGTCTGCCAGTAGTGGTCAGTGAAACCGATCCAGCCGTTTTCCTGAACTTCGAGACGCTCGGCGTTGGTGCCTTCGCGGTCGTCGATGTCCATCTTGCCAAGCGCTTTGTAGTCGAGTTCTTGCAGCTCGCCGTCCGACATGCGGATCAGGCCTTCGTGCAGGATAAAGAACTTGGTGGTGTCAGGCTCGCCGTGGCGGCGCACGATACCATACGGGCGCACAGAGATGGGCGCGGCGCTGGTGTTCTCGACGGTCTGGTTCATGGTGAACATGAAGTCGTCGTCGATCGACATAACGCGGGTAAAGACCTGACCTGCGCCGTTATCCCAAGTCAGGGATACGGGGGTGTCGGGGGTCAGGACTGCGTTGGCAGGCGCGGACCACATGGTGTCGGGGCCGGGCACGTTTGCGGCATCGATGCCCTCGACCGGGGCCCAACCGAACAGCGCGTAGTAGGCGTTGTTTGAACCTACGCGCGACAGAACCTGCACGTTGGCAGATTCGGGGTCGATGGTTTCGTGGTAGTCCAGCAGCTGGATGTCATCCACGCGGCCACCCATCAAAGAGATCGAGCCGGTGATCCGGTCGGTCTTTACTTCGATGCGGGGGGCATCTGCTTCGGAGGTCAACTCCGGAGCCGCAGGGGTTGCGCCGTCTGCGGTGGGCAGATCACCGGCCGCAATCGCGGGCTGATCGCCAACAGTCTGTTCGGCTACTGCGGGGGCGTTGGGGTCTTGTACGGGTTCCTCGGGCGGGAAAAGTACAAACCAAATCACAAGCACGACACCGCTGAGCACGGTTGCGAGCAAGAGGTTCTTATTCTGATCGTCCATCAGATCGGGCCACCTTGTCCTTTAAAGTCAGGCTGGTTCAACAATTCGAGGGGGCAAAGGTCAAGCGGTTTTCCCGTGATCACCGCCCCCACGGCGCAGCAAATCAGCGCAATTTGGGGATTCCGTCGGTATCTTCGGGGCGAGCGCCACGCTCCAATCCGGCGAAATCAAAGAGCCCCGCGTCCAGCAGATGGCTGGGACGGGCATTCATAAGGGCGCGGAACATGACCTGGCGGCGGCCGGGGCTGTTCTTTTCCCATCCATCAAGGATCTGCTTCACCTGTTGGCGCTGCAGACCGTCCTGTGATCCACACAGATCGCAAGGAATGATGGGGTAGTTCATCGCGCGGGCGAACTTGTCACAATCGTCCTCGGCCACAAAGGCCAGCGGGCGATAGACAAACAGGTCGCCTTCTTCGTTCACCAGTTTCGGCGGCATGGTCGCAAGGCGCCCGCCGTGGAACAGGTTCATCATGAAGGTTTCCAGAATGTCGTCGCGGTGATGCCCCAGAACGACAGCGCTGCACCCTTCTTCGCGGGCAATGCGATAGAGGTTGCCGCGGCGCAGGCGCGAGCACAGCGCGCAGTAGGTGCGGCCCTGCGGAACCTTGTCCATCACGACACTATAAGTGTCTTGATATTCGATCCGGTGCGGCACCTTCATCTTTTCCAGAAACTCGGGCAGGACCGTCGCCGGAAAGCCGGGCTGACCCTGATCGAGGTTGCAGGCTAGGATTTCCACAGGAAGCAGCCCGCGCCACTGGAGTTCGTGCAGAACGGCCAGCAGAGTGTAGCTGTCCTTGCCGCCCGACAGGCAGACGAGCCAACGGGCGCCACGTTCGATCATACCGAACTGTTCGATCGCCTCGCGCGTCTGGCGCACGATGCGTTTGCGGAGTTTCTTGAACTCTGTCCCCGAAGGGGCCCCGGCAAAAAGCGGGTGAATCTCGTCATGTTCATCAAGCATGGCGCGGGGTATGCCAAACCCGACTGGATAGGAAAAGCCTTTTGCTGTTGCCTCGTTTTGCATTTGAGAGGGAACATGGATTACATTTTTACGGTCCGCCGCATTCGTAACGGGACATTTCAGCCCGAACCCGGTCAGAATAGCTTCTTGATGGTGCCGCCAGAGGCCGACGATATCAGACCTGCGCATCGCATCGGAGGCGCGGTCAAGAAGATGCCAGACAGTTGGGCGCGGCGTGTCATACACGATTCCAAGCTGGATCATGTGCCCGAGGGCCAGACCAATCGCGGGGATATCGTGGTGCATGTCCACGGCTTCAACGTCTCGACCCAAAAGATGCTTTGCCGCCATCGGCTACTGGCCAAAGGTCTGCGGGATCAAGGGTTTGAAGGCGTCGTGGTCAGTTACGATTGGCCCTCGGCGGACAAGGCGCTTAACTACCTCGAGGACCGCACGGACGCCAAGATCACCGCAATCCGGCTGGTGGATTCGGGGATCACCGGCTTTGCTGCGCGCCAGACACCGGACTGTCCGATCAACCTGCATATCGCGGCCCACTCGATGGGCGCCTATGTGGTGCGTGAGGCTTTTGATGATGCCGATGATCGCCGTCATCTGGCTGGCCATGTGTGGAACGTGAGCCAAGTCTTGCTCATGTCGGCGGATGTGTCTGCTGCCGGAATGTGCGCTGTGTCGGGCAAAAGCAGCTCGCTGTACCGGCACTGCACCCGTTTGACCAACTACAACAACCCCCATGATTCGGTGCTGTCCCTGTCGAACATCAAGCGCATCGGCGTGGCTGCGCGGGCAGGTCGCGTGGGACTACCGGAGAATGTCCCCGAAACGGCGGTGAACGTGGATTGCGGCGCGTATTTCGATGCCAACCGCGGGCGGTTCAGCGAGGTCGAGTACGGCCAACACACTTGGTATTACCACGACCCCGTTTTCATGCGGGACGCTTACGAAACAATTCTAGGGGTGAGTGACAGGGCCACGTTGGCGACGCGGCGCTCTGTGCCTGCGACCTTGGCGAACCGGCTGGCGCTGGTGGGCTAGTGGTGATCGTGCTTGCAGGGCGGGACGGGGTCATAGCCCGATCCGCCCCAAGGGTTGCACCGGATGATGCGATGGATGGTCAGGTAGGTGCCCTTGATCGCGCCGTGCTTTTCCAGCGCCTCGAGCGAATAGGCCGAACATGTGGGCTGGAACCGGCAACTGGTACCGATCCAAGGCGACAGGGTCAGCCGATACAGGCGCACAGGCAGCGCGACGATATGGGCGAGGGGGCTCATTTCTGAGGGGGCTTCGGGTTGTGGACCTTGCGCAGGGCATAGCGCAGGTCGCCCTTCAGGTCTTCGAAATCCCGATCAATGGTCGCACCGGGGCGACCGATCAACACGTAGTCCCAACCGGCGCGGCCCATCTGGGGCACCAGCTCACGGGCAATCTCGCGCATCCGGCGCTTGGCGCGGTTGCGGGCGACGGCATTGCCGATCTTCTTGGAGCAGGTAAAGCCGATGCGGATTAGATCATGATCGCATTCATCCGCGCGTCGTTCGCGGGCCTGTAGCATCAAGCCAGCAGTGCCTTGCTTGTTCGCGCGCGCAGCTCGTAGGAAATCCGAACGGTTCTTCAGATTTTCCATGCGAAAGGGCACCGCCTCGTCCCGAGCCGGAGCCTGTGTAGGTGCCGGCGCGGGCGATGACGGTGCCCGATCAGTCATAACTCTGACCCGGATTAGGCGCTAAGGCTCTTCCGGCCACGCGCGCGGCGGGCGTTCATGATCTTGCGGCCTGCTTTGGTCGCCATACGAGCGCGGAACCCGTGGCGGCGCTTGCGAACCAGGTTCGAGGGTTGGTAAGTGCGTTTCATCGCAACGTCTCCGTCCTAATGGCGGCGAGGCATGCAGATTCGCCCTGCCGTTTCATTCGAACCCGTCCTTTAGGGGCGAACCTGAAATAAGTCAAACCGGGTCTGAACGGTTTTGGGGCCTGTGACATGAAAATGTTTCAATTTTTTATCGGCTCGCCCGAAACGGGGCTTTTCCCTTCACCTTGGATCAAGCACCCGTGAGGCCTCTATCCGCCAGCTCGCACTTCCTGCATTTTTAGATCGGAAGAGCGTCGTGTAG
>CAXQKF010000424.1:0-21695 GCA_964224285.1 Donghicola sp.
TTTTCAGAATTATTTATTAGCCGGATAATTTCTCTTGGGTTTATGAGAAATTCATATCAATCAGGCGGAAACTTTTTCCGTTTGAGCCAGAAGGTTCAGCAGCGCGGACACCCGAGCGGTGACATCACTCGCTCTTTCTGTCACACCGTCGGGACATAGTTATTTCAGCAACCCGACCGTCAGAGGGCAGACCGGAAAGAGATCCGGTTCCTTTGGCGGATTTGTTTTCTTTCAATGCGTTAATGGGGGTGTTTTTGGTGATCGGAGGGCTCAAACCCGTGCTCGTTTTCTTGATTTCATTTGTGGTGATCTATTTCGTCATCGCCATTGGCTTGATCCTGTCACAGAACGTGCAGCCCTTGGCCGAGCGTGAAAGCTTGACCTTTGGCAGCGCCGATACGGGTGGTGCAATGGACCCCGGTTTGTCATCCTATCAGGCGCGGGACGGGGCCGAGTTGGGTGTGCGCCATTACGCCGGTCCTCAGGATGGCCCGCTAGTGGTTGTGGTGCATGGCTCGGGGTGGCATGGCGGGGCCTACACGGCCATCGGTGCCAGTCTGGCACGGGACTACGGGTTCGAGGTGTTGATCCCTGATTTGCGCGGACACGGGCCGACCCCCCAGCGCCGTGGGGACATCGATTATGTCGGGCAATTCGAGGATGATCTGGCTGATCTGATCCTGGCCCACGGAGGGGCGAACCGTCCGGTCTATATGGTTGGGCATTCCAGTGGCGGAGGTCTGACGATCCGCTTTGCTGGAGGGACGCATGGCGCGATGCTGGACAAGGCCGTGCTGATCGCCCCCTTCTTGAAACATGACGCGCCGACAGCACGCGACGACGCCGGTGGCTGGAGCCATGTTCTGGTGCGCCGTCTGATCGGCCAGTCCATGCTGAATGCGGTGGGAATCCACGCATTGGACCGGTTGCACATGATCCAGTTCCGCTTTCCCAAAGTGGTGCTAGACGGCCCGCAGGGTCAAACCGCAACCCAAAGCTATAGCTTTCGCCTGAACACCTCTTTCGCGCCGCGTCGGGATTATCTGGGTGATGTGGCTCGATTGCCTGAATTCTTGCTGATCGCAGGCCGCGATGACGAGGCATTCCAAGCCGCAGCCTATGAGCCGACCATGAGCGCCGCCACATCAAAAGGGCGCTATGTGCTGATAGATGATGCCGATCACCTCGGGGTATTGAGTCAGCCCGACGCTCTGGCAGAAATCGGGGATTTCTTGCGCTAAGTCCGAGCGGGCTTTCGCGCTGGCGGACTGAAAAGGAACTGTGCCACCGAGAGGGTG
Organism: Donghicola sp.; assembly: GCA_964224285.1. GTDB lineage: Bacteria > Pseudomonadota > Alphaproteobacteria > Rhodobacterales > Rhodobacteraceae > Donghicola. The sequence continues at coordinate 1,299 of CAXQKF010000424.1, forward strand.
GCACAGCGTCGGTTACTCGCCAGAGGCGATTTCGGTCAGACGCGCCATTGCGGCCTCGCCGATGATCTCTGTGCCGTATTCGTCCCAAACAGGGGCCATTGCGTCTTTCCACGCGGCTTGCTGTTCGGGGGTCAGACGGTGGATCGCCTTGCCCTCGGCCACAAAGAACTCGAGGTCGCGTGCGTTGATTTCGCCCGCTTGTTGCGTGTTCCAAGCAGTCGCCGCGTCTAGAGCAGACTGGATGCCGGTGCGCTGGTCATCGGTCATACCGTCCCACCACATCTTGTTCACGCCGACGATCCAAGCGGTGTAGATGTGTTCGGTCAGGGTGATCTGGTCGATCATCTGCCACATGCCCGACCCGCGCCAAGCGTTGGGCGTCGGTTCGGCCCCGTCGATCACGCCTTGCTCCAGGGCGGTGGGGGTTTCGGACCAGCTCACGCCGACGGGGTTTGACCCGATCGCTTCGAAGGGCGCGACGTAGATCGGGGCCGACTGCACGCGGATTTTCAGACCTTTGGCGTCCTCGGGCAGCAGAACGGCCTTGTCACCGCGGTATCCCAGATCGCGCGGGCCGTTCATCCAGATGGCGACCGGCTCGATCCCCTTGGCCTGAAGCTGGGGCACCCAGAGCGCCCGCAGGTCCGCATCGTGGAAGGCTTCGGTCAGTTTTTCAGGGCTGGACAGCATGAAGGGCAGGTCGAACATGGCGACTTCGGGCACCAGCTGGGAATAGATCCCGATGGACGGCGAGATGACGTGCGCTTCGCCCAACTGGGTGCCGACCACCTGACTGTTCTGGTCGAACAAGGTGCCGCCGTGGTGCATGTCGACGGTCAGGTCGTCGCCCAAGGCTTCTTTGGCCTTTTCGGCAAAGTACTCGAACGTCTGGCCCTTGAGGCCTTTGACGTTGTTGTCGTTGGACAGAACCATCGTCAACGGCGCTGCATTGGCCACGGCGGGCAGGGCTGCCAGCATCAATGCGGCAAGGGTCGAGGTCAGTTTCATTGGTATCCTCCCTGAAAGTGAAACTGTGGAAAAGGGATGGGGCACGGCTGCGTTAGGGCGTCGTCGGGCCCGGCAGCCAGAGCGAGACTTCGGGGATGAAGGTCACGATCATCAGCGCCACAAGGGTGGCCAGCATCCACGGGATCGTGGCGCGGAAGACTTCGAAAACGGACATCCCCGACACGCCAGAGGCGACAAAGAGGTTCATGCCCACGGGCGGGGTGATCATGCCCATCTCGATGTTCACAATCATGATGATGGCAAAGTGAACGGGGTCGATGCCGAGGCTCTGTGCTGCGGGTTGCAGCAAGGGGGCAAAGATCAGGATGGTGGGGACGGCCTCCAGGAAAAACCCGACCACCAGCAACAGGACGTTGACGCAGATCAGGAACGTAATGGGCGACAGGTTGGCATCCAGAACCGCCTGAGCCAGATCTTTGGGCAGGCCGATCTTGGTGATGAAGTAGCCAAAGATCAGGGCGTTGGTGGTGATCCAGAAGATCATCCCAACCCGCGGCCCAACCGAGATGATGACGCGGGGAATGTCGCGGCACTTGAGTTCGCGGTAGACCAGCAGGCCGATGGTGACGGCCAATAGGGCGGAGACGGCGGCGGCTTCGGTCGGGGTAAAGATCGCGCCGCCGTCTTAGGAGACAACCCCGAAGTCAAACGCCGGGAAGCCGTAGATGCCGATAACGATGAAAACGGGCAACATCAGAGCGGGGATCGCGGATTTCAGGGTCTGGCCGGTTTCGGCCATAGTCGCACGGGGGCGGACCTCTACTTTTTCATTCCGCGCGAGGAAGCGGGCGGTGAACAGCAGCAAGGCACCGTAGATCAGGCCCGGCACGATGCCGGCCAGAAACAGCGAGGGAATGGGCGTTTCCGTCACAAAACCATAGAGGATCAGTGGGATCGACGGGGGCAGCAGGATGCCAATCGCTCCTGCTGTGGCCAAGGCGCCGATGGCGTAACGCTCTGAATAGCCTTCTTCTTTTAGGGCGGGGAACATGATGTTGCCCACTGCCGCTACCGTCGCGGGGCTGGAACCAGAGATCGCCGCGAACAGAATGCAGGTCAGCACAGCCGTCATCCCGAGGCCCGCCCGCAGATGCCCGACAAATGTCCGCGCAACACCGATCAGGCGATGCACCAGCCCGCCGGTCTCCATGAACTCTGCCGCGAGAAAGAAGAACGGGACGGCCAGCAAAGTATAGTGGTTCAGGTTGCCAAACAGCTTTTGCCCGAAGATCCCGTCAGGGATCGGCGCAAAGAAGATTGAGGCCAGAACAGCAGACCCTCCCAGCGCCGTTGCGATAGGCGCTCCGATCAGGATCAGGGCGAAAAACAGGGTAATCAGAAAGGCAATCGTCATTTGTGGACCTGTGTGACGGTGGACCCCACGCGGGTCTGAAAGGCGGCTTCGGGCTCGACGTCGAGGTCGGTCCAGAGGGCGATCACGACCATCGCGTAGCGGATGACAAAGAAGACAAGGATGACCGGCATGATCGCGAAGGGCAGGGCGATGTTGCCGCCGAACTCGGGGTGGGTGACGCCCATGTTCCAGACGAACAGCCCGTAGTGGACCGCATCATCCAGATAGACCCGGGCCAGCACGAGCGCCGCGCCCAAAGCGACTGTGTTCAGGATCGCGCGCGCTTTGCGCGGCAGAAAGTGCGCCAAGAGGTCCACGCGGGGGTGGGTGCCGGTGCGGATGGCGCGGCTGGCCGCCATGAGCATGGCCCACACCATCGCGGTGACCGCGCCGGCCTCGAGCCAATGAATGCCCATACTGAACACGTAGCGCAGGATCACTTGCAGCACGGCCAGTCCAAGGCCAAGCACCGATCCGATCAGGATCACAGTGACTTCTACGGCCGACAAAAGCCGGTCGATTTGTTTCATGATATCCTCCCTGGCCGCCTCGTTTGCGGGCGGTTTGTCTGAGTCAGGTGTGTGCAAACATGGGCTGACCCGCGATCGGCAGTGTCACCCGCAGGATCGAAGAGGTCGACGCCTCGGTGATGAACAGATCGCGGTTCTCGGGGCCGCCGAACGCCATGTTCGCGGTCAAGAGGCCCTCGGGGCTGCGAATGCGGAAGAGGGGCTCGCCGAGGCGGGACATGATCCAGACCGTGCCAAGACCCATATGCCCGATCGCCAACTCACCGCCCGTGCCAAGCGCCAACCCGTCGGGGCCAGCCAGCCCGCCCGACAGCTGGATGAACGTGCCGGATTTCGCGACCGTCTTGCCGTCAGGCAGAAACCGGATGCGCCAGACAGCATTGGCGCGGGTGGCGGCCAGATAGAGCTGGCTCTCGTCTTCGTTAAAGCACAACCCGTTGGGGCTGGGGATGTTGTCGATCACGCAGGTCAGTTCGCCGGATTCGGTCAGGCGGAACAACCGGCCATAGGGGGCGTGCAGGCCGCTTTGGCCTTGGTCCGTGAACCAAAGATCGCCGTTCGATGCGAAATGCAGGTCGTTCAGCCCGTAAAACCGTTCCAACCCCGGGCGGGTGAGAAAGGGCTCGACCTTGCCCGAGACGGGGTCCATGACCATCAGCCCATGGGCGTGGTCTGCGATGAAGATGCGTCCGTCTTTGTGGATCTTCAGGCCATTGGGTTCGCCGTCGTACTGCGCTGCAACCGTGAAATTCCCCTGCGGATCACAGCGCAAGATGCGGCCGTGGCAGATGTCCACACAGTACAGATTGCCGTCCCGATCAAACGATGGCCCCTCGAGAAAGGCCCGAAATTGCTTGCCCGGATGCTGGACCCGCGCCCAATCGGACCCGCCTGCCGGAGTCAGTTCGGCGGGAACTCTGGCATAGACCTCGGCGGTCAGTTCCGGCGGTGGGGCGAAAAACATGGGCGACTCCATTTGGCTTTTAAGGAATATAAAGCCAACTGAAAATGGAGCACAAGAAGAATGAATGCAGTCAAATCAAATGACTACTCATTTTGTTCGGTGTGGTTTTGGGGCAGGGTCAGCCGATTCCGGCGGAATAGACAAAGGCAAAGGGTTCCACGTACAGGGCCTCTCCGTACAGGATTGGCGCCTCGTCCGGCGTGCGTAGAACATGGGCCCGCATGAGCAGTGGCGCGCCCTCTTCGACGTCCAGTTCCTGCGCCTCGCGGTGCGATGCGGTGACCGCACGCAAGGCCGCTTCGATCCGTCCGATTTCCAGTCCGAGACGGTCGCGGATCAACTCGTGCACCCCTTCGGTGGCCAGCGCGTGGGCGCTCATGTCCAGCGCAATTGACGGGTGGAACCAGCGGGTTTCATTGCCGATACAGGCACCGGACACATAGCGCAGGCGGCGCAGGCAAAAGACCTCTTGGCCGGGATCGAGCCCCAGTTTGCGCGCGGCGCGGGCGGGCAAAGGGGCGGGTGCGAACCCCAATAGACGAAAGGAAACGACCTCTCCGGCGAGGGCAACTTCGTCTTCGAAGGATTGGATGTTGTGGATGTCCAGCCCCACACGGACCTGCATATCGTCGTCGCGTTTACAGGCAAATGTGCCCCGCCCCGCCTGACGTCTGACCAGCCCTTCCTGGGTCATGCGGGCCATGACGGCTTGGACGGTCGAGCGGCTGACACCGAAGTCTTGCGCGATTTCGGCTTCGGTCGGGAACTGCCCGCCGGGGGGAATGCGGCCGGTTTGCAAGGCGGTGGCGAAGTGTTCGTAGATCTTTTGGCGGACCGAAGGGGCGCGCATTAGCCCGCGGCCCATTCACGGGTCTTCGGCCCCTTGCGATCCCGCGCATCCTCTAGGTGGCGGCGCAGGCGCGTCGAGGCCTCGATCACACGCTCACTGTCAAGAAGTGACAGGATTTCAAGGTGTTCCCCGCATTCGTTTGCAAGGCGGCTGCGATCGACCTTGGCGCGGTATTCCATCAGGCGGCGCATTTTATTCACCCGCTCCAGCGACATCAAAAAGAACGGATTGCCGGACATCTTGATGATCGCTTCGTGGAAATCGGCACCGTGTTGCAGGATGGTTTCGTTGGGCATGGAGTCGGGATCGGCGCTGATCAGGCGCTCTTGCACCTCGCGGAGTTCTGCCAGTCGCGCGTGGTCCACCTTGAAGGTCGGCTCGAGCAGCGCGACGGGTTCTAGGGCGATGCGCAGACGGTAGATCTGGTCGAATGCCTCGGGCGTTTTCGCCACCGGAAGAAAGCGCCAGCCGTAGCCTTCTTTGCGCTCGGCCCACCCTTCGCGTTGGGCGCGGGACATCAGTTCGTGGGTGCGCACCTTGGTCCAGCCGTATCGTTCCCGCAGGGCAAGCTCGGTGACTTCTTCGGGGATGCGGTCGCGAATCCAGTCTTCGGCCATGCTCTGGTATTCGCGGGTCAGTTCATCTTGTTCGCCGCCGCGCAGGGCGTCGGCCGGAATATCGTCGCTGACAAAGTACCCGCGGTTCGGCACCTGCCCCAGAATGCCCTGATCGGCCAGCAGCCCCAGCGCCACGCGGACCGGCGTCCGCGAGACCCCGTAGCGGTCCGCGATGGACTGGGTCGTCAGCTTGTCACCCGAGGCATAGTGCCCTTCGGCGATGTCGCGAATGACGCGGCTGGAAATCTTCTGGGCTAGGTCAGGGCTGCGCATGAGTGTCCTCCGTTCTGTCAAATGAACACTCATTTGGGCGGAAGGGCAAGTTGACCTTTTGAGTTTGAAAAATCCAAACGAATATTGCTTTTTAGAATTTAAAAGACCAAAAGAGCGGTCATGCCAATCAAGGGAGGAGACAACATGATTCGCATTCTCAGTGCTGCCGTTCTGGCTGCCGCCACCGCTATGCCCGCTATTGCGCAGGACAAACCTTCGAACACCGAGTGCATCGCGCCTGCGGCCCCCGGGGGCGGTTGGGATTTCATCTGCCGGACCGTGGCCAAGCTGATGCGCGAGCAGGATCTGGTGGATGGGGCCATGCAGGTCACTAACATGACCGGCGGCGGTGGCGGGGTGGCCTATGCCCACGTCGTGACCAAGCGCAACGAGGACGCGAGCCTGATTGTTGCCGCGTCCAATGGCACGACCACACGTCTGGCACAGGGCGCCTATCCCGGCGCGACCGAAGATGACGTGCGCTGGCTGGCCTCGTTCGGCGCGGAATACGGTGTGATCGCCGTGGATGCCGATAGCGAAATCGCGGGCCTCGGGGAGCTGGTCGAGATGATGAAAACAGACCCGCGCAGTGTCTCGTTCGCCGGTGGTTCGGCAGTTGGCGGCTATGACCACCTGAAGGTTCTGAAGATGGCCAAAGCGGCAGAATTCGACGACGTGCGCCAGATCAAATACGTGGCCTTCTCTGGTGGCGGCGAGGCGATGACGCAGGTGCTGTCGGGGGCTGTAACGGCCTTTACCGGCGACTTCTCCGAGGTGCGCGGATTTGTGGACAGTGGCGACATCAAAATTCTGGCCGTGCTTGCGCCCGAACGTCTGCAGGACTTTGATCAATATCCGACCGCCAAGGAGCAGGGCATCGACGTGACCGGCGCAAACTGGCGCGGCTTGTATGCGCCCAAAGGCATCTCGGACGAGGAATATGCTTTTTGGCAGGGTGCGGTTGAAAAGATGGTCGCTAGTCAGGAATTTCAGGACATCCGCGCCGCCGCGGGGATCGAGCCGCTGGACCTGTTCGGGGCAGAGGCTCAGGAGTTCGTCGCGAATAACGTCGAGGAAATCCGCGCTCTTTCCAAAGAGATCGGCCTGATCAACTAAGCCACAGGGGCCTGTCCCTGCGGCTGGCCCCCTTTTCCCAACATTAAGGACACACCATGAGCGATCGCATCATGGGGGGCATCGGGCTTGCCCTCTCGGCCTTTTATATATGGGCCGCAACAATCATCCCCGAGAGTTTCATGGCCGATGTGGTCGGCGCCGGAACGTTCCCGATTATCGTCGGTACGATCATGGCGCTGTGCTCGGTCTATTTTATCGCCCGCCCCGATCCTGAACCTGTCTGGCCACAGTTGAACCGTCTGGCCGAGATCGGCTTTGCCATCGCGGTTTGCTTTCTCTACGCGATCCTGCTGCCCAAGCTGGGGTTCCTGATCTGCACCGCATTTGCCGCGGGCTACATGAGCTGGCGGCTCGGTGGATCGCCCGTATCGGCTGTGCTGACGGGCGCGGGGCTGTCGGTCGGCATTTGGGTTGTTTTCAAACTGGTTCTTGGGCTGTCGCTGGCCGAAGGCCCCTTGGGGATCTGAGGAGAGATTGATGGAACTGTTGCATTCACTGGCCATCGGTTTCGAGGCCGCACTGACATTCCAGAGCCTTGGGCTTGCTTTGCTTGGGGCATTCCTGGGCACGATGATGGGGGCTTTGCCGGGTCTTGGGCCTGCAAACGGGGTCGCCATCCTGATCCCGATCGCCTTTTCGCTGGGGCTGGGACCGCTGCCCTCTTTGATCCTGATGACGTCTGTCTACTACGGCGCGATGTACGGGGGGCGGATCAGTTCGATCCTGCTGGCCATCCCGGGGGATGAACCGGCAATGATGACAGTGCTGGACGGTTACCCCATGGCCCAGAAAGGTCAGGCGGGCGAGGCCTTGTCGCTGTCGGGGATTGCATCCTTTGTCGGGGCAATTGCTGCGACGATTGGTCTGGCGCTGCTGGCCCCCCAGTTGGTCAAGATCGCGCTGCTGTTCGGTCCGGCCGAGTACTTCGCCCTCTTCACCATCGCCTTTGCGACCTTGGGCGGAATTTCGTCCACTAATCAGGCGAAATCCGCATTCGCGGCGGCCTTTGGTCTGGCGATTGCGATGATCGGCATCGACACCCAGACAGGTGTGCAGCGATTTACCTTTGGCGAAGTGCATCTGTTTGACGGCATTGATTTCCTGATCGCGATTGTTGGTCTGTTCGCGCTGTCCGAAGTCTTTGTCTTTCTGGAAAGCCCCCACGGTTCCGCGCCCAAAGGCATGAAGTCCATCGGCCGTATCGTCGCCCCTTGGTCCATGATCCGCAGCTGTATTCCCACGTTCGGGCGCAGCACGGTCATCGGCTTTATTTCCGGTATCTTGCCGGGGGCAGGGGCGTCGCTTGGGTCTTTCTTGGCCTATTCCGTCGAGAAACAGGTGGTCGACCCGCAAAGCAAGACCTTCGGCAAAGGTGACCCGCGCGGCGTTGCGGCGCCCGAGGTCGGTAATAACGCGGCCGCTGGTGGTGCTCTGGTGCCGATGTTGGCGCTGGGTGTGCCCGGGTCCGGGACGACTGCGGTCCTGCTGGCGGTTCTGCTCTCGTTGAATATCACCCCCGGTCCGCTGCTCTTTAGCCAGAACCCCGAGGTCGTCTGGGGCCTGATCGCGGCGCTGTTCATTGCGAACTTTATGCTGCTGGTGCTGAATATCCCGCTGGTTGGCCTGTTCAGCCGCGTTCTGCTGGTGCCGATCCACATCCTGATGCCTCTGGTCGCGATGGTCAGCTTTGTAGGTATCTACGGGATTTCGGGGTCGTCCTTTGATCTGATCCTGATGGTGATCTTTGGCATCGTCGGATGGATCTTCCGCAAGCTCGAGATCCCTCTGGTGCCGATCATACTCGGTATCCTGCTGGGGAACGAGATGGAGGTGAACCTGCGCCGCGCCATGACCTTGTCTGACGGGGACTGGATGTCGCTGTTCGGCAGCCCCTTGGCCATCGGTCTGTGGGTGATCGCAATCATCGGGTTCGTCGCGCCGATGGTCTTTGGCCGCAAAGTCAGCCGCGCCATCGCGGACGAACAGACCGAGGTCGCGCCTGGCGATTAACCCTCCAACCGCATCGGGAGCCCCATTCTCCCGGTGCTTTGGCCCCACTCCATCTAGGGGCCGGGGGCCAGTCGCCCGATCCATCAAACGCTGGTTTGGATCGGGCGACCGTGCCTTTGATAACGAAAGAGGAAAAGATGATTCCCGAACTCACCGTGGACACCCCAAAAGGGGCGCTGACCGTTACTGATCTGGCAGGCATTCTGGGCTCTGATCTATTGGGGCGCTTGCCGCATGTGTTGCGCCTGCTGGCCGAAAACCACCTACGCACAGGCGCAGAGCCGGAGCCCCTGCGCAGGGCATTGGTGCAGAAGGTAAACCGCCAGCCGACCGGATTTGAATTGGCCTACCGGCCGAACCGGCTCTTGATGCATGACACGACTTGTACCCCTGCGCTGGCGGACATCGCAGGTCTGCGGGACGCTCTGGCAGAGGCCGGTGCAGACCCCAAGGCTCTGTCCCCGACCCTGCCGGTCGAAGTCTCTGTGGACCATTCGCTGGCGGTTGATGTTTACGCGACCAAAGGGGCGGCGACCACAAACCTGCGCAATGAAATCACCCGTAACGCCGAGCGGTACAGCTTTATGAAATGGGCGTCCGAGGTGATGGAAACCGTGCATGTGAACCCGCCGGGCACGGGGATCATGCATACCCTGAATCTGGAACAATATGCCTCGCTGATCTGTGTCGAAGGGGGCCGCGCCCATCCGGATATGATGCTTGGGACCGACAGCCATACGCCGATGATCAACGGGATCGGTGTCTTGGGTTGGGGCATTGGCGGACTCGAGGCCGAGAGCGTCATGTTCGGCCAGACGGTTTCTTTGGCGATGCCCGAAGTCGTCGGTGTGCGCCTGACGGGGGCTTTGGGCCACGGCGTTCTCTCGACCGACTTGGCGTTAGAGGTCACTGCGCAGCTGCGCCGCATCGGGGTCACGGGTGCTTTTGTCGAGTTCTTTGGCGACGGGGTCAGCACGCTGACGGCCGATGATCGCGCGGTGATCGCGAATATGGCGCCTGAATACGGGGCCTCGACCGGGTTCTTTGCGGCGGATGACCGGACTCTGGAATATCTGCGCCGCACGGGTCGCGGGGCAGAGATCACCGAGACGGTCGCGCCCGTTTTCCGTGCGATGGGGCTGTGGTTCGACCCCGCTGCGCATCCTGTCTACGACCGTGAAATCGCGATTGACCTGTCCCAGCTGACCCCGACCGTGGCCGGTCCGCGCCGCCCCCAAGACAGCCTGCCTGCAAGTGCCACACGAGAGGCCGTTGCCTCTGCCGTCGGGCGCGCTTTGCCCGTGCTGGAGGGGCGGCCTGATAGCCTGCCCGACGGCGGGATTGGCGTTGCCGCGATCACCAGTTGTACGAACACATCGGATCCGCGTTTGCTGATTGCCGCAGGGCTGTTGGCGCGCAAGGCCCGCGCCAAAGGGCTGACCCCGCCGGATTGGGTCAAAACTTCCCTTGCGCCCGGATCGCCCTCGGCGGCGTCCTTTCTGGCGCGGGCAGGTCTGCTAGAGGATCTGGACGCCGTCGGTTTCGGAATTGTGGGGTTCGGCTGTACCACGTGTATCGGGAACTCCGGCCCTCTGCCGGATGCTGTCGAGGCGGCCATGGCCGATGGCAAAGCTGTCACGGCGGTCCTGTCGGGAAACCGGAATTTTCCAGGACGTGTCCATGCGAAACTGGACCTCGGGTTTCTGGCCTCTCCGCCGATGGTGGTGGCGTTTGCGCTGCTCGGGCATGTCAGAGCCGACATTCTGAACGACCCGATTGGCCATACCGCCGAGGGTCCGGTCACTTTGGCAGACCTATGGCCCTCGGCCCAAGAGGTCGAGGCCGCCATGGCGCTGGCTTTCGTTTCTGCCGATGTGCGGGCCGATTTCCAGACGGCCTTGGCCAATCCCGATTGGGCCGCGCTGCCGGCCCCTGACACCCAGCAGTTCCCGTGGGATCCAAGCAGCCGCTCTTTGCGGCGCCCCAAGTTCGCCCGCGCTGTCTTGCGCCCCACCTTGGGGGCGTTCAACGCACGACCTCTGCTGGTTCTAGGGGATGATATCACGACAGACCACATCTCTCCGGCGGGGTGGATCGACCCAGAGAGCGAAGCGGGGCGCTGGCTGATCGCGAGGGGCGGTGATCCCCGAAACCTGAACGTCTACGCCAGCTATCGCGGGAATTGGGAGGTCATGTTGCGCGGGTTGTTCACGAATCGGATGGCCGTGAACCACCTGAACCGCGACCTCCCGCCCGCGCAAATCCGCATGAGTGACGGGCAGGTGATGCCACTGCACGAAGCCGCCGCCGCGTTTGAACAAGCGCGCCAGCCGGTCGTGATTTTTGCTGGGGAACGGTACGGCATGGGCTCTAGTCGGGATTGGGCGGCCAAGGGGGCGGCTCTGTTGGGGGTGCGGGCTGTGATCGCGCGCAGTTTCGAGAGGATCCACCGCACCAACTTGATTGGCATGGGCATCGTCCCGATCGAGATCACGGGCCGCTTTACCCCCGATCAGGCAGGGCTTCGGATCACGGACGAGGTGCACATCGACATCCCGCACGATCTGCGCCCCGGTCAGGAGATCGAGGTTCACGTCGCCAGAGCAGACCTACTTGCCCGCATCAAAGGGCGCGTCGCGGCGGAAACCGAGCAAGAGATCGAAACCCTGCGTGCCGGAGGTGTCCTGCCGAAAATCCTCGCAGAAAATCTGGTGACCTAAGAGGTCCACGCCTTTGCTCGGTGCCACCCGACCTCTGCGCCCGAGCAAGACAGCGCCCGCCGGCTCCCCATTTTCCGGCGGGCGTTCCTTTATTCAGGCAGGATCGCGCAGGAGCGGGCGACACCGTGGCGTGCCAGAATGTCGGCGGTCTGGCCCGTGCGCGCGGCCTCGGTCAGCCAGTCCTTCAGGATTTGTGCTGCTTCGGGGCGGCCTTGGGGCATGGCCATCGCCTGCCTGATTTCCATAAAGGGCGGCGCGAGCACCCGTGCGCCGACACGCTTCTGGGCTTGATGCTCCATGGCGTCCTTGATCCCCGCGACGGCGGCAATGTCGCCGGCGTCCAGCGCGGCGAGTGCGGCGGTCAGGTTCGGGAACAGGATCAGGTTCTCGGCCCCTTCTTTGCGCTGCAGGGTGAGGGTGTAGGCGCTCCCTTCGACCGATCCGACCTTGGCCCCACTGGCGACCAGAGCGGCACTGTCCGGCGCATCGCAATGGGCCCCCGCCAGATAGCTGCCTTCGATCCGGATATAGGGCATTGTAAAGTCTATGGTTTCCGCCCGTTTCGGGTCTACGGCCAGAAAACAGATGTCCCAGCGGTCATCCTGCGCCGTGCTGGCCACATCCACTGCCCGTTCATGTTCCACGAATTCCAGTTCAAGACCTGCATACTCGGCAAAGGCGCGGGCGAGATCGACGCTGATCCCGTAAGGCGCCCTGTTTTCGTCACGGGAGACGAGCACAAAGTTCCCGTGGTTCAGGGCGGCGCGCAGCTTGCCATGTGGCGCCAAAGACTGGCGCTGGGTGTTGGTTAGGGGCATCTGATGTCCAATTTTGCTTTTATAATTTCCAAAAAGCAAAATAACAGTCCGGTGGGGGGGCGCAACCTGTGTCCTGCGGGATCACCACGAAAAATGGGCATCGGGCGCCCCTGTGCGCGTTCTAGATGTTCTCGGGTGTAATGATCTCGAACGGCACCGTTCTCTGGAGCGTCGTGCCGCTCCGGCTTTTGTTCCGTGCGTCCAGCATCGTCTGGATCAGAGTGTCAGAGGTAACGTCCAGCGGATGGCAAAGCGCGGCAGTGACCAGCCCTTCGGTCAGGCCCTTGCGGGTTTCCGGCCCGATATCCCGACAGACCACACGGATTTTCGACCGCCGTTCCTCTGGCACTTCGCGCAGGGCGCGGAGCACGCCCGAGATGCCGCCGCCGACGATGAAAATCCCCTTCAGGTCTTCGTGCTCGTTGATTTCGTCCCGAACCAGTTCGTAGGCAAGTGATCCATGCTCGTGCGTTGGCTTGCTGTCGGCCACATGCAACGAGGACGCGTTCTCGCGGAGGTAAGACCGGAACGAAGCATCCGCGACGTCCTGACACTGGTATCGGTGGTTGCCGATATAGACGGCGACTCGGCCCCCCTCTGGCGACATCGAAGAAATGAAAAACGCAGCGGTGCGCCCGAGCTTCCAGTTGTCCGTTCCGACATATCCGGCCCGTTCCGGTGCGGATTGATCGGTGATGTAGGTGATGACGCTCACCCCTTTTTCAGAAAGCTCCTTGATGGCCTGCCCGATCAGCGGGTGGTCCGCAGCAATGACCGCCACCGCGTCGCAGTTGTCGCCAAGTGCCTTGAGGCGCGCGGCGATGTTGGCGGGCTCTAGCATGTCGACAAAATCCACGAGGCATTCGATCTGCTCTTCGGTTCTCTTGCTGGCGGCTTCGCGGATTTTGTCACCCAGCAGACGGTAGAGATCTCGGGTCGATTGCTGGAGCAAGAATCCGAAGCGGAACTTGGGTAGGGCGCTCTCGCGGCGGGCCATCAGAACCCCATCGCCATAGTAGCCGATGCGTCGCGCCGCCTCTTGCACCTGCTGAATCGTGGCGGCCCGAACGTTGTCCGTGCCCGACAGAATGCGGTTGATCGTTGAGACGCTGACGCCGGATTCTTTTGCCAATGTCGCGATAGTGACCCGTTTTTGTGCCATTTTTTAGCCCTGTCGTATCATTATTTCATGATACTAAATGAGACAATATTCCAAAACAATGACAATTTTTGTTCTCTCCTGAAGGGCTATCAGCTAGGTCAATGGCACGCAGAGTGTTCTGAGATTTATCTGCGATTGTCTTTGGGAGGAGAACTCAATGTCTATCACTACCCGCGTTGCACGCGGCCTTTTGGCGACTGCTGCTTTCACCATGGTTGCTGGCACAGCGATGGCCGCAGACATCTTTGTTATTGGTGGCAAGCCCGATGATCCGTTCTGGTCGCGCGTGAAAAAAGGCGCGGAAGACGCTGGCGTTGTCGCCGAAGCGCAGGGTGGTTCGGTCACGTGGCTTGGCCCGCAGAACTACGACAACCTTGGCCCCGACGCCGCAGAGCTGATCCGTCAGGCGATTGACCAGGGCGCTGATGCGATCGTCGGCCCGAACTGGGTGCCCGAAGCTATGGACCCTGCATTCCAGGCAGTGACCGATGCGGGCATTCCGCTGGTGATCTACAACGCCGGTGGTCTGGATGCTGCTGATCGTCTGGGTGCCATGAACTACGTCGGCGCGGTGGACTACAAGTCGGGCTACGCTGGTGGCGAATACCTCGGCAAAGCCGGTCACAAGAACGGCGCCTGTGTGAACACGCTGCCCGGCGCGGCAAACATCGAAGATTTCTGTAACGGCTTCAACGCCGGGATCGAGGCCGCTGGCGGCACCGGTTCTGTCCTGCAGCTGCCTGCGACCGCCTTTGGCGATGCAACCGCGGTGGCACAGGCGGTTCGGGCGCACCTGCTGCAGAACCCCGAGATTGATGCGATGTTCGCCATCGGTGACGGCGATACCAACGCCACCGTTTCGGGCATCCAGCAGGCGGGCAAAGGCGGTCAGGTCCACGTCTGTGGCATGAACTTCAGCGACACCATTCTTGCGAACATTCAGGCAGGCACCCAAGCCTGCGCGATTGACCAGCAGGGCTACCAGCAAGGCTTCTTTGCCGTGTCGATCCTGAACAACTTCGTCAACTACGGCGTCACCATCCCCACCCGCGAGATCCTGACCGGTCCCGGTGTTGTGGATGCGTCGAACGTCGAGTTGGTGATCGAAGGCGTCAAGGCCGGCGCGCGCTAACACATCTGGCCTCGCAATCACTCCCCTCCTTGTTGGATGCGAGGCCGTTTGCAGCAGGCCGTCGGGGGCAAAATGCCCTCGGCGCGCCCTCTTTGACAGGACCGGTTCGGCCGAATGCGGCAAACATGGCCGGTTCCTCTGGAGCTAACAGGAAACGCTTAGATGTCATCGCATACTTCATCCGATGCGGCGGGCTCTTCGGTGGGCAGTCTGATCCGGCGCCCGGAAACCGGATCTCTCATCGGGTTCATCGTTGTGTATATTTTCTTCGCCGTCTTGGGCGGAGCCGTCTTTATGGGTGCGCCGGGCTGGTCCAGCTGGCTGAACATCGCCGCCGAAGTGGGCATCATTGCGCTGCCTGTGGGTTTGCTGATGATTTCGGGCGAGTTTGACATGTCCGTGGGTTCGGTCGTGCCGGCGTCGTCCATGATGACCGCGGTTCTGTCCGGTCACTACGAACTGCCTGCGCTGATCGGCATTTGCGGCGGGCTGAGTGTCGGCCTTCTGGTGGGGCTGATCAACGGTCTGATCGTCACACGGACCACCATTCCGTCGCTGATCGCGACCATCGGGATGATGTTCGCGGTGATGGGCATGACTCTGGGTCTGGCGGTGCTGGTCAAGGGCTCCACCTCTGTGTCCTATGTGCCCGATCCGACCACCAAGGCGCTGTTGGGCACCTTTATAGGCGGCATGTTCAACGTCTCGATCTTCTGGTGGATCGGTTTCGTGGCTGTGTTCTTCTTCTTTCTGCACGTCTCGCCATTGGGGAACTGGGTGTTTGCCCTAGGCGGAGACCGCGAGAGCGCCCGCAACGCAGGTATCCCGACCGATAAACTAAGCATTGGCCTCTTCATGGCCTCTGGTTTCGGGGCGGCATTCGTCGGGGTCGCGCAAGTGGCGACCTATCACTCGGCGCAGGTCGCTGGCGGGCAGTCCTTTATCTTTAACTCCATCATGTGTGTGGTCATCGGCGGCGTGCTGCTGACCGGCGGGGCGGGCTCGGTGATCGGGATTGTGCTGGGGACCATGACCTTTGCGGTGGTGAACCAAGGCATCTTCTTTGCGGCGCTGGACCCGAACATCGGCTCGATCATCATTGGCGCTTTGCTGCTGGCCGCTGTTCTGTCGAATGACAGCTTCCGTGCCCTCGCCATGAATTACGCAACCAAGAAGAAGTGAGGGCAGGGACAATGGATTTGTTTTCAACGCTTCTGCGTCGCCCTGCGGCGGCCTCGATCCTCAGTCTGGCGGGTGTGCTGGTCTTTTACGTGATCTTTGGCGGTGTGGATCTGGGACGTCTGTCCGGAGCTGCCAGCTGGGTGAACTATGCGGCCCGGATCGGGATTGTCGCTCTGCCTGTGGCCTTGCTGATGATCTCGGGAGAGATCGACATCTCGATCGGGGCGATGATCCCCGCGGGTGCTATGACCACTGCGATCATTTCGGGTCACTACGAACTGCCGATCATCTTTGGCATCCTTGGAGCCTTGACGGTCGGTGTGCTGGTCGGCCTTTTCAACGGCTTTCTGGCGACGCGGACCAGTGTGCCGACGCTGATCATTACCCTTGGCACTCTGGTCGCCATGCAGGGCGTCGTTCTGGCCGGTTCGAAACTGCTGACAGGTGCCGCGTCGGTGCCGCTGACAGCACCGGTTTGGGCCAAGACGGTTTTCGGTGACTTTCTCTTTGGCGGGAGCCATCAGGTGGTCATCCTGTGGTGGATCGCTCTGGCCGTGGTCTTCTGGTTCATTGCGCACCAGAGCAAATACGGGAACTGGATTTTCGCCATCGGCGGAGACAAGGTTTCGGCCCGCAACGCCGGTATCCCTGTGGATCGTATCACCATCCTGCTGTTCATCGGTACGGCGACCGCTGCGTCCTTTGTCGGGATGTGCCACGCGATCCTCTTTAACTCGGCCCAGGTGTCGGGCGGCATGAACGATATCTTCAACATCATCGTGAGCGTGGTCGTGGGCGGTGTCCTTCTGACCGGTGGCTTCGGGTCCATCGTCGGCGTGTTCATCGGCACAATCACCTTTGCGATCGTGATCAAAGGCATCGATTTCACTGCCATCGACCGCAACTGGGCCAACCTGATCATCGGCGTGATGCTGCTGGCTGCTGTGGGGATGAACGAGACATTCCGCAAGAAAGCCATGACCGCCGCCACCAAGAAAAAGAAAGGCTGAAAGAATGTCTGAGACTCCTGTGATCGAACTTCGCAACGTCGACAAAAGCTTTGGCCCGATCGATGTTCTGCATGAAATCAGCCTCAAGGTCCGCGCGGGCGAAGTCCTGTGCCTACTGGGGGACAACGGCGCCGGAAAATCCACGCTGATCAAAACTCTGGCGGGTGTTCATGCCCCCACGCGGGGTGACGTTCTGGTCGATGGTCAACCGGTCAGCTTTGCGGGCCCCAAGGATGCGCAGCGCCGCGGTATCGCCACCGTGCACCAGTTCGGCGGCACCTATCCCCTGATGAGCGTGGGTCGCAATTTCTTTATGGGCGAAGAGCCGACCAAAGGGTTCGGCCCCTTCAAGGTCTTTGACCGCGCCAAGGCCAACAAGATCGCCGTGGAAGAGGTCCAGAAGATGGGCATCACCCGCATCACCGACGGCGACCGTCTGGTCGGCGGTCTGTCGGGTGGTGAGCGTCAGTCTCTGGCGAGTGCCCGCGCCGTGTACTTTGGTGCCCGCGTTCTGATCCTGGACGAACCCACTGCGGCGCTTGGCGTTAAACAGGCAGCCCACGTTCTGCGCATCGTGAACGAGGCCAAGAAACGCGGTCTGGCGGTGATCTTCATCACCCACCAGGTGATGCACGCGATGACCGTGGGCGATCACTTTGCGGTTCTGATTCGCGGTGCCATCGCCGCTGATTTCCGCAAGGGCGAAAAGACCCGCGAAGAGATCACTGACCTGATGGCCGGCGGCGAAACCATGGCCGATCTGGAAGCCAGCATCGAGGGCTACATGGAGACCCATGACGGTCACCCGCCCAAAGTTGCCCCCGCCGAATAAAGACCTTCTCGCGCCGCTCTTGCTGGCGGCGCGCCCCGAAATGACCCTCTGCAGGATCGACCTATGAAAATTGCAATAGACCCGTTTATGCACCGCCATCTGCCCCTTGAGGAACTGCCCTTTAAGGTCAAGGAACTGGGCTACGACTGGATTGAAATGAGCCCGCGCGGCGATTTCCTTGAATGGTTCAAGGCCCCCCGCGTATTCCCCGACCGCATCAAAAGCTTCAAGAAGGCGCTGAAGGATGCGGACGTGGGCATCGCCTCGCTGCTGCCTATGTACCGTTGGGCCAGCAACGACGAGACCGAGCGTCAGGCCGCCGTCAAGCACTGGAAGCGCGCCATCGAGATCGCGGTCGAGCTGGAAGTGGACACCATGAACAGCGAATTCGGCCGTGGACCGCACCCGGACAAGGGCTCGTGCTACTGCTGCCACACCGGTTCGATGATCGAGGCTTGCGAGGACGCATGGTGGCGTTCGATGGAAGAGCTGGTGCCCGTGTTCGAGCGAGAGGGCATCAACCTGCACGTCGAACCCCACCCCGAAGACTGGTGTGAAACGCTTCAGCCCGCGCTGGATATCATCCGCACCGTGAACTCCAAGAACGTGAAGTTCCTGTATTGCGCGCCCCACACCTTCTACTTTGGCGATGACACCAAGGCGATGCTGCGCGAAGCCAAAGACGTGCTGGCGCACGTCCACGTGGGCGATACCTTCAACCACAAGGCCTCTAGCGGCCTGCGCTACATCCTGAACCCTCCGGGCACCAACGCCCGCGTCCACCAGCACCTGAACATCGGTCAGGGCGAGGTTCCGTGGGACGACTTCTTCGGCACGCTGGCCGAAATCGGGTTCGACGGGATCATGACGGCTTGCGTCTTTGCTTGGGAAGACAAGGCGGATGAATCCGGCCACTTCATGCGCCGCGAAATGCAGCGCTACGTCGATCAGTACTTTAAATAAGCGAGAAAAACCATGACGTTGCAGGTAGGGATCATCGGCACCGGTATGATCGGTCAGGACCACATCCGCCGTCTGACGCAGGTCTTGTCCGGCGTTCAGGTGGTGGCTGTCACCGACATCAACCTAGAGCGTGCTCAGTCCGCCGCGCCGCAGGGAGCGACGGTCTATGAGACCCCGCAAGAGTTGATCCGCGCCGCCGAGGTGCAGGCCGTGGTGATCTGTTCGTGGGGCCCCGCCCATGAAGAGCAACTGCTGGACTGTATCGCCGTGTGCAAGCCGGTGTTCTGCGAAAAGCCGCTGGTGACCTCGGCCGAGGCGGCCCTGCGCGTCATGGAGGCCGAAACCGCCTTTGGCCGCCGTCTGGTTCAGGTGGGTTTCATGCGCCGCTTTGATGCGGACTACCGCCGCCTGAAGGCTGTGATCGACGGCGGCACGCTGGGTGCGCCCTTGATGTACAAGTCGGTCCACCGCAACGCATCGGTGCCCGAGGGGCTATACACCTCGGACATGCCGTTGAACGATACGTTGGTCCATGACGCCGATATCTCGCGCTGGCTGCTGCGCGACGAGATCGCAGGCGTTGAGGTTCGCGTGCCGCGCCGGTCCTCTCGCGGGGGCGAGTTGCGTGATCCGGTCATGGTGCTGCTGCATATGACGTCGGGCGCGATTGTGGACGTCGAAATCTCGGTCAACATTGCCTACGGCTATGACATCCGCGGCGAAGTCTCTTGCGAAACCGGCATCGCCGCCCTGCCCAACCGCCCTGCCACGGTGATCACCGATCAATTCGGCATCCGTCAGGCGATCCCCGAGGATTGGCGCGAACGCTTTATCGAGGCCTACGACCAGGAATTCCGCGAATGGATCGTTGCCGCAAGCCAAGGCACCGCCACCGGCCCCAGCACCTGGGACGGATATGCCGCCACGCTGGTCGCTGACGCGGCCCTGCGCGCAGTGGCCAGCCAACATTTGGAAACAGTGGAGATGGTGAGCAAACCGGACCTCTACAACGAATAACCTGCCCCCTTTGACGAGGGGAACATTTCAAAAAGAAAGGTAACACCATGATCAATGGTGAACGCACAACCTCGCGCCCGCTGCGCTGGGGAATGGTAGGTGGTGGCCGCACGGGACAGGTGGGCTACAAGCACCGCACAGGCGCCTTGCGTGATGGCACGTACCAACTGGTGGCTGGTGCCTTCGATCTGGACACAGACCGTGGCCGCGATTTCGGCGTGAACCTCGGCGTGGCCGAGGACCGCTGCTATGCGACCTATCAGGACCTGATCGCAGGCGAGACCGCCCGCGAGGACGGCGTGGACGTGGTATCGGTCGCGACGCCGAACTTTACCCATTTCGAGATCACCAAAGCCCTGCTGAACGCGGGCATCCATGTGATCTGCGAAAAGCCGCTGTTCTTTACCGTTGCCGAGTGTGAAGAGGTCGCCGCATTGGCCGCCGAGAAGGGGCTGATCGTCGGCGTCACCTATGGCTTTACCGGCCATCCGCTGGTGCACCAGATGGCTGCGATGGTGGCCAAGGGGATGCTGGGGGATATCCGCATCGTTGATATGCAGTACACCCACGGTTTTAACGCGGGCGATGACGACAGCGCCGATGCGGTAGCATGGCGCACCAACCCCAAGACCGCAGGATCGACCTTTGTCTTGGGCGATATCGGCACGCACCTCTATTACCTGTCCGAGGTCGTTCTGCCCCATATGCAGATCGAAAAGCTGCTGTGTGACCGCAAGGCCTTCATCCCCAGCCGCGCCCCTCTGGAAGATCACGCCACAGTTTTGATGCACTATGAC
>CAXQKF010000425.1:0-5992 GCA_964224285.1 Donghicola sp.
GGCGAAGGGTCGGGTCTGATGGCTGCATCCGTTACCCCTTGGGCGCCAAGAGGCGCAGCGCGGCGCGGATCAGGGCCGAAGTGTTCGCCTCTGGGTCGTCCTGCATGGCTTGGGCCACGGCAGAGGCCGCCTCGCCGGGCTGATACCCAAGGTTGGACAATGCAGACAGCGCCTCTGCCTGCGCGGCCATGTCGGGCTTGGGCGCGGGGGCGGCGCGCTTGGTGGGTTTGGGTGCAGGTGCTTCGGTCAGTTCGGCGGGCTCCTCGCCCAAGGCAGCGGTGACCGAGCCGCCCATCGCCATGACCGACGGCGCCTTGTCCTTAAGCTCGTTCACCACGCGCTGCGCGGTTTTCGGGCCAATGCCCTTGGCCGCCTTCACGCTGTTCCAGTCGCCCAAGGCAATCGCCCGGCTGACCCCATCGGGCCCCAGAGCAGACAGCATCGCCAACGCGGCCTTGGCCCCGACACCCTGCACGGTTTGCAGCAGGCGGAACCATTCCTTTTCCTGCAAGGTGGTAAACCCGTAAAGCTGCATCAGATCCTCGCGGACCAGCAGTTCGGTAAACAGGGCCACAGCCTCGCCCGCGCGGGGCAGCGACCCCAAGGTGCGATCCGAGCAGTACACAATGTAGCCCACACCGCGCACGTCCAGCAGTACGTGATCTTCGGTCCGGTAGTCGATCCGGCCTGACAGTTTTCCGATCATCCCTTGGCCCTCGCCAATGCTTGTTCCAGCCCGCGTCCGCCACGGCTTTGATGTGCGTGACACATGGCAATCGCCAGCGCATCCGTGGCGTCCGGCCCGTTCAGTTTCACACCGGGCAATTGCAGGCGCACCATATAGTCCACCTGATCCTTGGCCGCGTGGCCGACGCCAACCACCGTTTTCTTGACCGCGTTGGGGGCATATTCCCCGACCGGCAACCCCGCCTGAGCCAGCGTCATCAGGGCCACGCCCCGCGCCTGACCCAGTTTCAGGGTACCCACAGCGTCCTTGTTCACAAAGGTCTGTTCGATGGCCGCCGTCTCGGGCGCCCACGCAGCAATCACTTCGATCAACTGGTTATACAAGGACAGCAGCCTTTCCCCGAGGTCGTCCCCGTCGGAATGGCAGACGCCGTTGGCAACATGAGTGATTCGTCCGGGCATCGCATCAATGACGCCCCACCCCATGTTGCGCAGGCCCGGATCGACCCCCAAAACGCGCATTTCTGCCCCCTGCTCTGTGTTCTTTTCGTCGCACTAGCACGAAACAAGAACAAACGCCAGCATCATGGCAAGAGGCCCAAGCCCGAATTCAGGGATGAATCCGCCTCTTCGGATTCCGAAAACGACACGCGACAGGCAAATATTTCCCTTTAGTAACAGATTGTTAAGCGCCATGCAGTGTATGCATGGGTCGCGTTCGACCTATGCATTTTTTGTCGCTTGCGCCCGAAAACAAGGCGATTTACCTGCGGATCAAGACTTTGATCCACTTTTCTCTTGCAACCTCGAAGGGACGCAAAAATGGCAGTTCTCGATACCACCCGCTTCGACACCCCCGCGGCTGGCATTGGTGCCCGCCTTTGGCAGGCAGCAGCGCATTTCGCACACACGCTTGCGGCCCCGACGGGCGCGGGCAAAGCGCTAGACGCCCTGTCCGACGCACAGCTCGACGATCTGGGCCTGTGCCGCGCAGACATCATCGACATGAAGACCGCGCGCCGCTACTGAGCCGCGCACCAGACCAAAGCAAAAGGGCGCCCGATTGAGGCGCCCTTTTTGTATTCAACGGTGGTGTGCAGATCACTTCTGCAGCGTCAGGGTCGACCAGTCGCCAATGTCCTCGCGGTGGGCCAAGGTCATACCCTGCGCCACATAGGCTTCGGTGACTTCGTCCGCTTGGTCCACCAGCAGGCCAGACAGGATCGCATAGCCGCCCTCGCCCAAGTGCGAGGCGACGTCAGGGGCCAGATCGATCAGCGGTGCCTTCAGGATGTTCGCGAAAACCAGATCAAAGGGGGCAGCAGCGTGGAGGGTGTCATGCTCGAAACCGGTCGCCTCGAGGCAGTTCACGCGGCCCTCTAGACCGTTTGCCTTGACGTTGGCTTCGGCCACTTCGACCGCAACGATATCGATGTCGCTGGCCAGAACGGGGTTCGGCCAGATGCGCGCAGCGGCCATGCCCAGAACAGCGGTGCCGCAGCCGATATCGACCACGTTCTTGCCCTTGAACCCGCCATTGTCCAGACGGTCCAGCGCCTTGAGGCAGCCCAGCGTGGTTCCGTGGTGGCCGGTGCCGAATGCCATCGCGGCTTCGATCAGCAGAGGCTCGCTACCCTCGGGCACCTTGTCCGCATCGTGGCTGCCGTAGACAAAGAAGCGGCCCGCGACCACGGGGGCCAGATCACGGCGTACCTTGGCCACCCAGTCGGTTTCGGGCAATTCGCTGACCACGAAATCCTGCGCCTCGTGCATAGACGACAGCAGCGCCAGACCGGCTGCATCAGGTTCTTCGGTGAAATAGCCGCCAACCTCCCACAGGCCCGAGCCGTCTTCCATTTCGAACACGCCGATGCCGGTGGGCTCGGGGATCATATTCTCCATCGCTACGCCCAAGGCTTCGGCGTTCTCTTTGGCGGTCAGCTTGGTGTAGGCGGTGTAGGTGGGCATGTCGGACTCCTGTTCAGGCTTGCAGGGGGCGATAGGCCCCCTTCTGCCTTGGGTCAAGCGCCCTTTACTCGGCGACAGCTGCCACGATGCGACTGAGGCGCGTTTCGTTGCCCTTTTCCGGATGGCGCGGGATCAAGAGCGCCAGACACAGAGAAGTCGCCGCCATCCCCGCCGCCAGAATGAACACAGCTCCCGGCGATTGCAGCCACAGATACCCCAGCGCCGCAGGCAAAAAGACCGCCGCAATGTGGTTGATGGTGAAGGCCACCGCCGCGGTGGGCGCGATGTCCTGCGGATCGGCAATCTTCTGGAAGTAGGTCTTGATCGCCAGCGCCATGGCAAAGAACAGGTGGTCCACCACATAGAGGAACGATGCCAGCACCACGCCCCAGCCGAACATGTAGATTCCGCCATAGGCCAGGAACACACAGACCAGACCGGTGTATTCGATGATCAGCGCCTTCTGTTCACCAAACCGCGCGACCATGCGGCCGATAAACGGAGCACAGACCATGTTGGCCACAAGGTTAATCAGGAACAGGCCGGTCACTTCGTGCACGTCGAAGCCGAAACGTTCGACCATCATAAAGCCCGCGAACACGGTGAAGATCTGACGCCGCGCCCCTGCCATGAACTGCAGCAGGTAATAGAGCCAGTAACGGCGACGCAGGATGAACTTTTTGACCTGCGGGTTGGGGGCTTCGAATTGGGGATAGGCGAACAGGGCGAACAGAGCGACCGCCGCCGTGACCCCGCCAGCGATCAGGTAGACCGTGGAATAGGACAGCGAAAAGCTCTGCCATGTCAGCATGATCAGCCCGTAAGCCACCAGTGTCGCCGCACTGCCGGTCGCCAGCAGCGTCCCGAGCACCTTGGGTGCCTCTTCCTTGGTCAGCCATTGCAGCTGCAGCGACTGGTTCACCGTCTCGTAGTAGTGAAAGCCGATCGAACTGAGCATCGTCACCACGAGGATACCGCCCAAGGACGGAAAGAACCCAGTGATCGCCGTCGCAACCCCCAAGAGGATCAGCGACACCATGCCCAGCACTTGTTCGCGGATGAACAGCAAGAGGGCAATCACGCCAATCGCCAGAAAGCCCGGGATTTCGCGCACCGTATGCAGCCAGCCGATGTCGGACCCGTCGAACTGGGCCACTTCGATCACGAAGTTATTCAGCAAGGCGGACCAAGTGGCAAAGGCCACCGGCATCGCGGCAGCCATCACAAAGAGCAATGTTTTAGGCTGGCGCCATTTGGGCAAATGCTGCGCGTCGGCCAAGGGAAGCGGGGTGAAATATGTGCGACTCATACGAGTCTATTACGCCCGCCGTTCTGTCTGGCAAAGCTCAATCAGCGCGGGCGGCGCTAAACTGGTATTCCACTTCGGAAAAAGACGCACGCGGGAAGCCGTAGGCAAAGCTCAGACCCTCGGGGCCAGCGACGACGCCATGCTCTGCATTGGCCGGAATGAACAGCGCGACACCGGCCGAGATCGTGTGCAGAACGCCGTCGATGGTCACTTCGCCAGAGCCTGTGAGGCCAAAGTAGAACTCTGCCGGCGCGTGACGGTGCGGTTCAAGCGTATCACCCGCATCGAACTGCGCGATCCCGAGAACCATGTCACTGGTTTGCGTCACGTCCGACGAGAACAGCGTTTTCCAACGCACCTTCCCGAATGCGGGGTCTGTCCCGCCTTCAAGCGGCAACATCGCCGAATCCACACGAAGCCCCGCAGACACCGGCAAAGGCATCGGGATCACATCGAATGGCAACGCAGTCTCGTTCAGCTCCATGGCGCACCTCAAGAGTTAGGCGATTTCTCTGGCAAAGAGCGTCCAACAGGCGCACCGAGTCGGTCCCGCTATTTCGCGACTAAAAAATGTCGCTTTTCACGAATTCTGCATACGAATTCACACATTCATATTCTGATGCAAATCAAGGCAACGCTCCACGGATGTGCGTAGAAGCCCCTCTAGCGCCTGAGAGGAGAGCAAAATGGACATACTCTGGATCGTCGAATCGCTGGGGGAAGCAGCCACCGCCGCACTGTTCGGGCTGATCACGGGGGTGATCTTTGGCATCGCCGCGCAACGGTCAAGGTTCTGCCTACGTGCGGCGACCGTGGAATTCGGGCGGTTCCAGATGGGGGATCGGGTCGCGGTCTGGCTGCTGACATTCTCGACCGCGCTGGTCTGGGTGCAGGCCGCAGAACTGACCGGCCTGATGCAAGCCGAGGACGCCCGCATGATGGCAGTCCCCGGCAGCTGGTCAGGCGCGATCCTCGGGGGGCTCTTGTTCGGCTGCGGTATGGTGCTAGCCCGCGGGTGCTCTGGCCGATTGCTGGTCCTTGGGGCGACGGGCAACCTGCGGTCCATCGTGTCGGGCCTGATCTTTGCCGTGGTCGCTCAGATGAGCCTGTCCGGCTGGCTGTCCCCCCTGCGCGACCGCCTTGCCGCCCTGTGGGTCACCAGCGGTGGGCGCAACCTGAACCTCGAGGCCGCTGTGGGCCTGCCCGATTGGGGCGGGTTGGTTCTAGGCCTTGGCATTGCCGTATTCGCTCTGGAACTGTCGCGACGCCAAGCCATCGGCTGGACGCGGCTGGTCTTCGCATCGGGCGTCGGGTTCGCTGTGGCGGTGGGCTGGGTGCTGACCTACGCCCTGTCCCAAATCGCCTTTGACCCCGTGCAAATCGAAAGCGCCACCTTCACCGGCCCCTCGGCCCACACACTGATGTTCTTTCTGGAACGCAATCCGGTGCTGGAGTTCGACGTCGGCCTCGTGCCGGGTGTCTTCATCGGTGCCTTTGCAGCCTCCTGGCTCAAGGGCGAGTTCAAATTCCAGGGATTCGAGAACGAAGCCAACATGCGCCGCGCGATGCTCGGGGCTGCACTGATGGGCTTCGGCGGGATGTTGGCCGGAGGCTGCGCGATTGGCGCAGGCGTGACAGGCGGCTCGATCTTTGTCGGCACCGCCTGGCTGGCGCTGGCATGTATGTGGATCGGCGCCATTGTCACCGACCGGTTGGTTGATTACTCGGCCGAGTAACCCACACCGCCGGATTTGCCATCCGTGTTCGGCTGCGAGTAGCCCTCGCTGAGGCGGCGTTGTGCGACGCTTTGGGCGATCCAGTCCACGACAGCATTCACGATCGGGTCGCGCTGACGCTTTTCCTGATAGACGGCCCATAGGCTGCGGGTCGCCACGCTGTGCGCACCTGTGATGATGCCAAGAGGCGATGTCGCTGGCAGGTGCAGACGGGGCACGATGGTCGCCAGACCGGTCGAGGCCGCCGCATCCATAGCGAGGCTGAAATCTTCGACCCGCATGACCGGCGGAC
>CAXQKF010000426.1:0-3300 GCA_964224285.1 Donghicola sp.
GCAGCCTTCACATGTCCTGTCATGTTTTGATTATCGTTATGGGGGTATAGAGAAAGGGGCGCGGATCAACCGCGCCCCATAACCGTCTAGTCGGTCTTAGCGGAAGGGCGGTGCGTAGAGCAGGCCACCATCAGTCCACTGAGCGTTCAGGCCACGTGCAAGGCCAACGGGAGTGTCTTCGCCGATGTTCTTGGCAAAGATTTCACCGTAGTTACCGCCAGCTGCGATTGCGCGCTTGGCCCACTCGGCGTCCAGACCGATCATCGCACCCAGTTCACCTTCGGTGCCCAGAATACGGTTGATTTCGGGGTTCTCGGTGCCAGCCGACATCTCTTCGATGTTTGCCGAAGTGATGCCGTACTCTTCTGCCGCGATCAGCGCCATCAAAGTCCAGCTCGCGATATCACCCCATTCGTTGTCGCCGTGGCGAACAAGCGGGCCCAGAGGCTCTTTGGAGATGATTTCGGGCAGGATCACGTGATCACCGGGGGTTTCGAACGCGGCGCGGGTTGCAGCCAGGCCCGAAGCGTCGGTGGTGTACACGTCACACGCACCTTCGAGGTACAGAGGCTGTGCTTCTGCGTTGGTCTCGATCGGAACGGGGGTGTAGGTGATGTTGTTGGTGCGGAAGAAGTCCGCCAGGTTCAGCTCGGTGGTGGTGCCGGTCTGAATGCAGACAGTCGCGCCGTCCAGTTCCTTGGCCGAGGTCACACCCAGCGCCTTGGGAACCATGAAGCCCTGACCGTCGTAGTAGTTCACGCCGACGAAATCGAACTTCAGGTCGGTGTCGCGCGAGAAGGTCCAGGTGGTGTTACGTGCCAGCAGGTCGATTTCGCCCGATGCCAGCGCGGTGAAACGGGTTTTACCGGTGGTGGGTACGAATTCTACAGCGGTGGGATCACCCAGAACCGCTGCTGCGACTGCGCGACATACAGCGACGTCAAAGCCCTGCCATTCGCCGTTCGCATCGGGTGCGGCAAAGCCAACGAGACCGGTGGTCACACCACAGTTCAGCTTGCCACGCGACTTGACATCATCAAGGGTCGCGGCGGCTGCTGCACCTGCGGTCAGACCAGCGACGGTCAGCGCACCCAGAAACACGGATTTTTTCATTTTTACCTCTTCCTGATTGCCCGCTGTTGATCAGCGGTTCTAGTGGGCCATCCCAGCCCATCGGTAAGTATCGGGTCTTTTTTGACCCGATGTACAAAGAGTGGCCGCATTCATCAGGAATCGTCAAGGGCGCAATCACGAAAACCCATGAGCTTTCGCACATTCCGTGATCATATGCCCGTCGGGGGCATTTTTCTTTCGCGAGGCTTACACCATACGAAATAGTTTTTCCGCACGCAGGAACTCTTCGCGCTTCTTAGAGGCGAGTTCATCGGCCTCTTCATCGCGTCCCCACTGCTGAATCTGCCATTCTTCATCAATTCGCGACACGTCCCATGCCGTTTCAGAATCAATTTGCCCCTTGGCCACAGCAAGGCCAAGCACCAACGATCCCGACATCGCGACCAGATCATGTAGCGCAGATAGCTGGAACGGGGTCATTTCATCTACATGTGCGAAGAGCGCCTTGAGCGCCGCTTCGGGCTGGGTGCCGAACATCACGCCGGAATGAACTGTCAGTTCTGCTGAAAGCTCATTTCTTGACCATTCGAGCAAAGGATCCCACGCCGCAGCTTGCTGTTGAATCAACTCGTTAGGTTGTTCTGCCCGATAACACAGCAAGTCAGTCTCGCCGTAGGCGGCGATGATCTCGACCACGGCATCGCGCTGGGTGGCCACACGGTCGATCGCAGCGTTGGCACAGCGGGTAAATGGCATGGTCAGAGGCTGGATCACCTCTTCTTGTGCGTTCCATTCGGCCGCGATTTCGCGGGCCAGTTCTTCGGTCGGCACGACCAGAGCGATCTTGGCCGGAGTTTTCACGGGGCGGCCATCCAGACGGATGGTCCAGCCGCCGTCAGTGGCCTCGTGGGTGGTCTCTTTCCAGAAGCGTTTGGCTTTCCACTCGCTCATCAGTCTCTCCAGATCGTTTTCAGCGCGGCGGGCAAATCGGTCATCTGCGTCAGGGTCACATCAGAGCCCAAACGGTCGGGGCTGTGATAGCCCCAACTGACGCCAATGGTCCCGACGCCCGCAGCCCGCGCCATATCCATGTCAAAGGTTGTGTCCCCCACCATCACCGCATTCTTGGCGTCGACTCCTGTCTCAGCCAAAGCGGCATGAATCATCGCCGGATGGGGTTTCGATGGGTGAAAATCAGCGACCTGCTCGGTCACAAAGCGGCCCGTCAGACCGTGGCTGTCCAGCAAAGCTGTCAGCCCGCGGCGCGATTTGCCGGTCGCGATGCCCACCAGATATTCGGGGACGTTGAACAGATGCTC
Organism: Donghicola sp.; assembly: GCA_964224285.1. Taxonomy (GTDB): domain Bacteria; phylum Pseudomonadota; class Alphaproteobacteria; order Rhodobacterales; family Rhodobacteraceae; genus Donghicola. The sequence goes on from CAXQKF010000426.1 coordinate 2,394, forward strand.
CAGCGTCTCGCGGACACCGGGGTAAAAGGGGCTGGACGCCGCGCCCTTTTCCGCGCGCAGGCGTTGGTAGGCGCTCTTGTAGCCATCTACGATCACCGCGTGGGTCGCGTCAGAGGCATCGGGGGCCAGCACGGGGATCGCCTTTTCCAGCGACATACCGACGATCGACAGGATCGCCGCGCGTTCAGGCACAGGCACCCCGCCCGCCGCAAAGCCCGCCGCCATCGATGCCAGAATATCAGCCTGACTGTCGACCAGCGTGCCATCCACGTCAAAGATAATCAGGCGCAGCGGGCCAAGGGTCATTCCAGATCCTCGAACGGGTCTTCGGGAACGTCGCGAATATCCCAACCGACATAATCCCAAGTCCGGCGCATGTGGTCGGGCAGTTCCGCGACGATGTTCAGACGCTTGCCCGTCACCGGATGGGTCAGGGTCAGCGACCGCGCGTGCAGGTGCAGCTTGCGGCTGATCTCTCCGCCTAACTGGGCCCCCCAACCGTCACCAAGGTTCTCCTGCCCCGAGCCGCCGTATTTACCGTCACCGATGATGGGATGCCCCATCTCGGCCATGTGGGCGCGCAGCTGGTGGGTCCGGCCAGTGACCGGCACCAAGGCAACCCACGAGGCCCGCTGCCCCAAGGTGGTCAGTACAGCGTAATCCGTCAGAGCGCGCTTGGCGCCTTCGGTGGTCTCGACCTCTTTGGGGTGGACGCAGAGCATCTTTTCACCCTCGCCATCCTTGCCGTGACCGGGTGCTTTGACCAGACCATAGCGGACAGAGCCCATGCGGGGATGCGGCACACCAGCCACGATGGACCAGTAAATCTTGCGGGTCTCGCGAGCACGGAACGCCCCTGTCAGGCCCGACGCAATCTGGCGCGTCCGCGCAAGGATCAAAACGCCAG
>CAXQKF010000427.1:0-11456 GCA_964224285.1 Donghicola sp.
AGGCATCGACGTCGAGGCCGTGCGTCAGTGGATCATCAAGCATGGTGGAATCAGCGGCTATCCCGATGCGGCCCACCACGCCGAGGGCGCGGCGGTTCTGGAAGAGGCCTGCGACATCCTGATCCCCGCTGCCATGGAAGGCGTGATCAACATGGGCAACGCCGAGAGGATCAAGGCCCCCCTGATCATTGAGGCCGCGAACGGCCCCGTCACCGCAGGGGCGGATGACATCCTGCGCAAGAAGGGCTGCGTGATAATCCCAGACATGTACGCCAACGCGGGCGGCGTGACGGTCTCCTATTTCGAATGGGTCAAGAACCTGAGCAAGATCCGCTTTGGCCGGATGCAGCGCCGTCAGGAAGAGGCGCGGCACGAGCTGATCGTCAAGGAACTGGAGCGTCTGGACCACTATCTGGGCGACAGCTGGTCGATGACGCCGGATTTCAAAGAGAAATACCTGCGCGGGGCAGGGGAGCTGGAACTGGTGCGGTCGGGGCTCGATGACACCATGCGGATTGCCTATCAGGCCATGCGCGAAGTCTGGCACAGCCGCGATGACGTGGAGGATCTGCGCACTGCCGCCTATCTGGTGTCGATCAGCAAGGTCGCGGCGAGCTATCAGGCCAAGGGGCTCTAGCGCCACATTCTGCGGCGGCGGGTCTGTTTGGCCTGCGTGGAGCCGTGAGTATTTCTGGCAAAAAGAAACCGGCAGGTCCGCGCGAAGGGGGGGGCCTGTTCCTGCGTTCGGGGGCTGGACATCGGACGTGGCTGGGGGGATATTCGGGCAATGAGTTTGCCCCCCAATTTCATCGAAGAACTGCGCACCCGTGTGAGCCTGTCCCAAGTGGTCGGGCGAAAGGTCGTGTGGTCGAAAAAGTCCAACCGCGCCAAGGGGGACTGGTGGGCGTCTTGTCCCTTTCATCAGGAGAAATCCGCGTCTTTTCATGTGGATGACCGCAAGGGGTTTTACTATTGCTTTGGCTGCCATGCCAAAGGGGACGCGCTGACCTTTGTCCAGGAGACCGAGAATGTCGGGTTCATGGAGGCCGTCGAGATTCTGGCCCGCGAGGCCGGAATGCCCGTGCCTGCCCGTGATCCGCAGGCTGCCAAGAAGGCGGACCGCCGCACGCAGCTGGCCGAGGTCATGGAAGAGGTCGTCAAATTCTACCGGATGCATTTGAAGACCGGCGCGGCGCAAGAGGCCCGCGCCTATCTGGAGCGCCGCGGTCTGGGGATGAAGGGGCAGGACCGGTTCGAGATCGGCTATGCGCCGAACGACAGTCAGGCCACCTGGAACCATCTGAAGGGCAAGGGCATCCCTGACGAGATGATCATTGCCACCGGTGTCTGTGCCGAATCCGATCGGGGCGGTTCCCCCTATGACCGGTTCCGCGGGCGGATCATGTTCCCGATCCGCGATGCGCGGGGGCGGTGCATTTCCTTTGGCGGGCGGGCGATGGACCCGAATGCGCGGGCGAAATATCTGAACGGCCCCGAGACAGAGCTCTTTGACAAGGGCAATAGCCTGTACAACCACGGCCCCGCCCGCGAGGCTGTGGGGCGGGGGCAGACCCTGATCGTGGCCGAGGGCTATATGGATGTGATCGCGCTGGCTCTGGCGGGGTTCGAGGGGGCGGTCGCGCCGCTGGGGACCGCTATCACGCCAGAGCAGCTGCAACTGATGTGGCGGATCAGCCCCGAGCCGGTGATCGCTCTGGACGGGGACAAGGCCGGTGTGCGCGCCGCCTACCGTCTGGTGGACGTGGCGCTGCCACTGCTGGAGGCCGACAAGGCCCTGCGGTTCTGCCTGATGCCAGAGGGGCAGGATCCTGACGATCTGATCAAGGCCAAAGGCCCCGAGGGCATGGGCGAGGTTCTGAAGACTGCGATGCCGCTGATCGATATCCTCTGGCGCCGCGCCACCGAGGATCAGGTTTTCGACAGCCCCGAACGTAAGGCCGCCTTGGACAAACGCCTGCGCGAAGAGATCAAACAGATACGCAGTCCCGATCTGCGCGGCCATTACGGGCACGCGATCAAGGACCTGCGGGCGACCCTGTTCGGCACCGCCGCTGCCGCCGAGCCCAGCCGCGAATGGACGCCGCGCCAGAACTGGCAGCCCCGTCAGGGGGGCGGTCGCCGTCCTTGGGGGGCGCCGCCGCCGAAACCCTTGGGATCGACGCTGACCTCGGCTCTCGTTCAGGACGAGAATTTCGAGATTTCCCTGCGCGAGGCGGTGGTGCTGGCCACGGTGGTTTCGACCCCCATGGTCCTCGAAGAGGCGATGGACCTGCTGGAAGCGATGGAGTGCCAGTCACAGGACCATAACACCCTGCGCGGGGCGCTTTTGATGCTGGACGGACGCTCGGAGGCCTTCCGGCTGGAACTTGAGGCTCTGGTGGGGCCAGAGCTCCTTGAAAACCTGTTGGGGCGGAACCATATCTCGATCTGCCCGTCAGTCCGGCGGGCCGGCGATCTGGAAACGGCCACGTTGACCCTCAAGGAAGAGACGGCAAAGCTGAAGGCAGCCCATGGCCGTCTGGCGGAAATCGCAGAGGCAACCGAAGAGCTGACAGATGCGGCGGACGAGGCGATCACCTACCGGCTGGGGCAGGCGGCTCTGGCCTTTGATCGTGCGACCCGTGCGCAGCAGGAAGACACAACTGAATACGAGAAGGCCGACAACGGCATGCGCGTGGACCGAAAAGAGCGTGAGGCCCTTCATGGGCTGCTCGCGAATCTCGGAAAAACGCCGAAACATTGAACGTTAAGGGGAATCGGGCGAAAAACCCTGATCAAGAGGTGCGCGAATCAGAACGAATCAGTTATTGAGTCGTACTGACCGGCGCGAATCACGCCCGCCAAGGAGCAAAGACCACATGGCAGCCAAAGATACCGAAGACCGTAAGTCCGACGATCAGGACCAGGACCAGGAAATCTCGCTTGATCTGAGCCAGGCCCGGGTCAAGAAGATGATCGCCGAGGCGCGGGAACGGGGCTACATCACCTATGATCAGCTCAATCAGGTTCTGCCGCCCGATCAGGTGTCTTCGGAGCAGATCGAGGACGTCATGTCGATGTTGTCCGAGATGGGCATCAACATCATTGAGGATGACGAGGCCGAAGAAGAAGAGCAGGGCTCGACCGAACTCGTCACCAAAGAGCAGGGCGGCGCTGTCGCCGTCGCCGGTGCCGAGAAAGAGAAGCTGGATCGCACGGACGACCCCGTCCGCATGTACCTGCGCGAGATGGGCAGCGTCGAGCTGTTGTCGCGCGAGGGCGAGATCGCGATCGCCAAACGCATCGAGGCCGGCCGCAACACCATGATCGCAGGCCTCTGCGAGAGCCCGCTGACCTTCCAGGCGATCACCATCTGGCGTGACGAACTTCTGTCCGAAGACATTCTGCTGCGCGATGTGATCGACCTCGAGACCACTTTTGGCCGCTCGGGCGGCGAAGAGGACGAGGATGGTGTAGAATCCGTTATCGGTGCGGCCGCCGCGAACACCAATGGCGAAGCGCGCAACTCCTCGAACGAGCAGGAATACGACGCCGACGGCAACCCGATCAACAACGACGACGATGACGACGAGGATGATCAGGCCAACATGTCGCTGGCCGCGATGGAAGCCGCACTGAAGCCCCGCGTTCTGGAAACGCTGGACCAGATCGCGGACGACTTCGAGCGTCTGTCGGAAATGCAGGATCTGCGCATCAGCGCGACCCTGAATGAGGACGAGAGCTTCTCGGCCGCCGAAGAGGCGACCTACCAGCAGCTGCGTTCGGAAATCGTTATTCTGGTGAACCAGCTTCACCTGCACAACAACCGTATCGAAGCCCTGATCGACCAGCTCTACGGCATCAACCGCCGCGTGATGTCGATCGACTCGGCGATGGTGAAGCTGGCCGACCAGGCCCGCATCAACCGCCGCGAGTTCATCGACGAATACCGCGGTCACGAACTGGACCCGAACTGGCTGGACCGCATGAGCGAGAAATCCGGTCGCGGCTGGCAGGCTCTGATCGACCGCTCGTCGGACAAGATCGAAGAGCTGCGCAACGACATGGCTCAGGTCGGCACCTATGTGGGTCTGGATATCAGCGAATTCCGCCGCATCGTCCAGCAGGTCCAGAAGGGCGAGAAAGAAGCCCGTCAGGCCAAGAAAGAGATGGTCGAGGCCAACCTGCGCCTCGTGATCTCGATCGCGAAGAAGTACACGAACCGTGGCCTGCAGTTCCTCGACCTCATTCAGGAAGGCAACATCGGCCTGATGAAGGCCGTGGACAAGTTCGAATACCGCCGCGGTTACAAGTTCTCGACCTATGCGACCTGGTGGATCCGTCAGGCGATCACCCGTTCGATCGCGGATCAGGCACGGACCATCCGTATCCCTGTCCACATGATCGAGACCATCAACAAGCTGGTCCGCACCGGCCGTCAGATGCTGCATGAAATTGGCCGCGAGCCCACCCCCGAGGAACTGGCAGAGAAGCTCCAGATGCCTCTGGAGAAGGTCCGCAAGGTCATGAAGATCGCCAAAGAGCCGATCTCTCTGGAAACGCCCATCGGCGACGAAGAGGACAGCCAGCTGGGCGATTTCATCGAGGACAAGAACGCGCTTCTGCCCCTCGACAGTGCCATTCAGGACAACCTGCGCGAAACCACGACCCGCGTTCTGGCCTCGCTCACCCCGCGTGAAGAGCGTGTTTTGCGTATGCGCTTCGGCATCGGCATGAACACCGACCACACCCTCGAAGAGGTCGGTCAGCAGTTCAGCGTGACCCGCGAACGTATCCGCCAGATCGAAGCGAAAGCCCTGCGCAAACTCAAGCATCCCTCGCGGTCGCGCAAGCTGCGCAGCTTCCTCGACCAGTAAGGTCGGCGCATCATCAGATCAGACGGGGATCGGTCCAGCCGGTCCCCGTTTTTTGTTGCCTGCGGGGGATGGGCCCTAAAACGGGCCTTGGTGGGGCCGTAGCTCTACTAACGGAGAGTTCGCGCGCTTTGTGCGGGGTGGGATGTCCCCGATCGGAGAGCGCCGCGCGCTGACCGTGCCATCCAAGGGAGGATACGTTGATGGAAGTTTCGCCAAGCAGCGCCACCGCCGGTCAGATCGCACCGGCCAACAAGCCCGAGAAGGTAGAAGAGACCGCGGTGCAGAAAACACCGGTAGATCGCCTGACGGACACGATCTCTCTGTCGCCCGAGGCCATGGCCCGCATGGAGGCGGACGCGACCACAGCAGCCTCTTAACAGTTTTTGCAGGGGCGCCGTTGATCAGGGTAGGGCCATGCAGCGCCTGTGTCCCTGTGGGGCGCGGATGCGGCGGGGCCTGTTCGAGCAACCTGTGAAGAGGCACCACCGATGAACGTTTCATCTGCCGGCAGCGCCATGGCGGCCCAGATCGCCCCTGCGGCCAATCAAGGGGCGCAGACCACCCCCGCTGACAAGGCACCGCCTCCGGCGACGGACACCGTGTCCCTGTCGCCTCAGGCCAAGGCGCATCTCGCGGCGCAGAAGTCCTGCGGCTGCTGATCGTCTGATCCAAAGGAAAAGGGCGCCCCGCGGGGCGCCCTTTGCACGTCCTGCCGCCGCTCAGGGCGGCGGCGGTTGCCCGTTGCTGGCGGACAAGCCGCCATCCACGGGCAGGTTCACCCCATTCACGAACCGCGCATCCTCCGACGCGAGAAAGGCGATGACATCCGCGACCTCCTCTGGTTCGGCGGGGCGGCCAAGCGGGATACGCTCGACGAAGCTCTGCAATCTGGCGTCGTTCTGCAGGATGTTCGTGGTCATCTCCGACCGCGTCAGCGAGGGGTTCACCGCATTCACACGCACGCCGCTGGTGCGGGCGTCCAGCGCCAGCGCGCGGGTCAGGTTGGTCAACCCGCCCTTGGCCGCGTTATAGGCGAACATGTTCCAATCCCCGCCGATCCCCGAGACAGAGCTGGTCATGACCACATTGCCCTTGGTCTTGGTCAGGGCGGGCCACGCGGCGCGGGTCACCAGATAGGCGCTGGTCAGGTCGGTGTCGATGACATGGTGCCAGTCGTCGGGGGTGACCTCCTCGATGCTGCCGGACAATGCCGTGCCCGCGTTGTTCACCAGCACGTCGATCCGGCCATAGGTCTGCAAGGCACCCGCCACGATCCGGTCCGCGCCGTCCGGCTGGCTGACATCGGCGGCGATCACTGTGCTGTTCGGGATATCCCTTGCCACGTCCTCCAGCCTGTCCGCCCTGCGGGACACCAGCACCACATTCGCGCCCTCGCGGCCAAAGCGGCGGGCCGTCGCCGCGCCAATCCCCGAGGACGCCCCTGTGACGATCACGGTCTTGCCGGAAAACCGGTTCATGCTCTTCTCCTGTTCTGCCGCATCGGGTGCCTGATGCGCCGACCCGCGAGGGCGCAGCACGTCATGACGTGAACCATACGTCAGCCATACGTAGGCTGGCATGGTCTTTTGGCGCTGGATCAAGGGGTTGGGCCGTGACGCCTGCAAACGCAGCCGTTACCCTGTGTCATGACAGAAAAAAGGGCAGGGCGCGCCATGCATACTACGTTTACCATCCCGACCCGCGGTCAGGGCATCTATGAATTTACCCGCGATGTGGCCGACTGGGTGACGGGCGACGGGGTGCTGACCCTGTTCATCCGCCACACCTCGGCCAGCCTGCTCATTCAGGAAAATGCCGACCCCGAAGTGAAAGTGGACCTGATCAATTACTTTGCCCGTCTGGTGCCGCCGACCACGGACCCCAGCATGTCCTACCTGACCCACACCTACGAGGGGCCGGACGACATGCCTGCCCATATCAAGGCCTCTATCCTACCGATTTCATTGACGATTCCTGTGATTGGCGGGCGGTTGGCATTGGGGACGTGGCAGGGGATCTACCTGTTCGAGCACCGCGACCGCCCCCATCGCCGCGAGGTCGTTGCAAAATTGATTCAGGGATAAGGCGAAAGTGTAGGCCGCATTTAGGGGGGGGTAAGAAAGCTCTACCCAAATTGTAGAGGCAGCCCTATAGTGCCTGTGGATAACTGGGGCGGCGCCCCCAATTCAGCGGTCTGAACAAAGGAAATTGCCATGCGCTGCCCGTTCTGTGGAAGTGTCGACACCCAGGTCAAGGATTCCCGTCCGGCAGAGGACCATGTGGCGATCCGGCGTAGGCGGTTCTGCCCGTCCTGTAGCGGCCGCTTCACAACCTACGAGCGTGTGCAGCTGCGGGATCTGGTGGTGGTCAAGACCTCTGGCCGCCGCGAGGATTTCGACCGCGACAAGCTGGAACGCTCGATCCGCATCGCAGCCCAGAAACGCCCCGTTGAGCCCGAGCGTCTGGATCAGATGATCTCTGGTATCGTCCGACGGCTCGAAAGCCTTGGCGAAACCGATATCCCGTCCAAGATGATCGGCGAGATCGTGATGGAGGCTCTGGCCCGCATCGATACCGTAGCCTATGTGCGTTTTGCCAGCGTTTACAAGAACTTCCAAGCGGCAGACGACTTTGATAAGTTCGTGAGCGAGCTGCGTCCGAACCCTGCGGCAGAGCCGACAGCCGAGTGATCACAGCAGAGCAAGACCGGCGCTTTATGGCGCTCGCCCTGTCTTTGGGGAGTCGGGGTATGGGCAATGCTTGGCCCAATCCGGCAGTGGGTTGCGTCTTGGTTCATGATGGCCGCATCATCGGTCGCGGGTGGACCCAGCCCGGCGGACGTCCGCACGCAGAGGTTGTGGCGCTGGCGCAGGCCGGAACAGCGGCCAAAGGCGCGACGGCCGATGTCACGCTCGAACCCTGCGCCCATTTCGGCAAGACTCCACCCTGTGCGGATGCCCTGATCGACGCAGGTGTTGGCCGCGTTGTGATCGCCGCGACCGACACCGATCCGCGGGTCTCTGGTCAAGGCATCGCCAAGCTGCGGGCTGCGGGGATCGCGGTGGAAATCGGCCTCATGCAGGCCGAGGCGCTAGAGGATTTGTCGGGCTTTTTCATGCGGTTGGCCAAGGGGCGTCCACGGGTGACTCTCAAGCTGGCCAGCAGTTTCGACGGGCGGATCGCGACCGCCTCTGGCGAGAGCCAGTGGATCACCGGCCCCGAGGCGCGGCGCCATGTGCACGGGCTGCGGATGCGTCATGACGCGGTGATGGTCGGTGGCGGCACCGCTCGCGCCGACGACCCGCTGCTGACCGTGCGAGACATGGGCGTTGCCCGTCAGCCGACCCGCGTGGTCGTCTCGCGCACGCTGGATTTGCCCCGTGCGGGCCGTATGTGGGACAGCATCCCTGACGTGCCGATGATCCTGTGCCACGGGCCGAACCTGCCCGAAAAGGTTGTTTCCGCGTGGCAGGACCAAGGCGCGACGCTGATCGAATGCGCTCTCGAAGGGCGGCGTGTGGATGTGCAGAGCGTTCTGGAAGGCCTAGGCGATCATGGCCTGACCCGCGTCTTTTGCGAGGGTGGCGGCGCACTGGCCGGATCGCTGTTGCAGGCGGATCTGGTGGATGAGCTGGTGGGCTATACCGCCGGTCTGGCCCTTGGTGCTGAAGGCCAGCCTGCGATCGGTGCGATGGGCCTTGATGCGCTGGCAGAGGCCCCACGGTTCGACCTGAAAGAGACGCGCTCCATCGGGGCAGATGTCTTGCATCGCTGGCTGCGGCGGCGCTGATCTAGCGCCACAGATAGGCGTATCCGGCCAGTAAACCTTGGGCTTTGGACAGCAGACGCAGGGGCGACCCGCCTTTGGGCGCATGGCCGCTGGCCAACCGCGCGACGGCGATTTCCACAGGGCAAGGGCGCCGTGTCACCGGATCGAAATAGCGCGGATAGCAGATGAGCGCCCCATGGGCCAACTCCGGCAAGGTTAGCTGTGCATGCCGCCGTGCGGGCACAGGCCCCAAGTCCCGCGTGAGCCCCCAACCCGCATAGAACGGCGCCCCGAGGGTCGTGACTGGCACGCCGCGCAGCAGGGCCTCGAACCCGAGGGTCGAGGTCATGGTCCACACCTGATCCACCCGCCCCAGCAGGGCTGCCGGATCGCCATGCCGGATGACGATATCGGCCAGTTCCGCCATCTGGTCTTCGGGGATCGCGCCGGTGCGCAGGCCCGCTTCGACGTCCGGATGGGGTTTATAGAGGATCGTGGCGTCCGGATTTTCCGCCCGCGCCCGTTGCAGCAGCGCGAGATTGGTCTTCTCTGCGCCAGCGCCAAGCCGGACAGAGGCGTCATCCTCGACCTGACCGGGCACCAGAATGAGCCGCCCCGCAGGCAGGTCAGGCAGGGCCCCCGCCAGATTGTACTTGCTGATGTTCAGGTCGATCAGGGTCTGGATCAGCCGTTCCGCCCGCGCGATCTGGTCGCGGCGCAACCCCGTGGAATTGTTCAGAATGACCTCGAGATCACTCTTGCGGGTCGGGTCGTAGTAGATGCCCCGCCGGTCGGCCACGAGGGACAGGGGCGGCACCAGTTCCGCCCCGAGCCCCTTGGACCGCAGGAACCCGTCCTCGACCCGCGTCACCTCCCAATCGGGTTCGGTTTTGCCGGACCAAGCCATCCACTCCTGTCCGGTTTCGGCGCTCAGCTCGACGGCTTTTTCGGGGTCATCAGTGAACCGGACCCCAGCGCCATGGCCGTAGAATTTGGCCAGTGTCCCGCGCTTCCACAGACGCATACCAGAGGCGATCCAACCAGGTCGATCCTCGCGCCAGGCACGGGTTTCCGCTTCGAGCGTGTCGATCACTTGTTCCAGATCGCAGAGCTGGTCGGTGTAGGGATCGTACCACGTGGGATAGAGGATCATCGCCGCCGCAAAGAGCTGCGCGGGCGTCAGGCGGCGTTGGCGGCGGGCCAAGGGCACGCGGTCTTCGGTCAGATCCCAGCCCGCATAGAAGGGCTGGCCGTAGACATGGGGCCGGTGGCCCGCAAGGATGGCTTCGAAGCCCAGTTGCGAGGACACGGTATAGACCGCCGTCGCCCCTTCGAGCAGGTGCCACGGGCTGATGGCCTCGTCGCACAGGGTGACGCGGTCGTTGCAGTCCTCGGGGCTGTACATCCCGCGCCGGTGGCCTTCGGCGGTTTCGGGGTGGGTGCGGATGACGATGCGCTGGCCGGGGTGTTCCTCGATCGCGTCCCAGAGCATTTCCAGAAACCGGTTCCGGTCCCCGTTCGATGCCCGCAAAGAGGCATCTCCGGCGACTTGGTCGACAACCAGCACATACCCCGCAGCAGGGCCTTGGGCCGCTGGATCATAGGCGTTGTATTTCGACAGGTGCAGTGCGCGCATCCGCGCCATGCAGGCCTTGGCCCGATCCAGAAGGGCGGTTTCGTCCAACGGGTGATGCTTGAGCAGTTGCTCCAGCGCGGAGGGCTGCGCCGGATCGAAATGCAGGCCATCAGGGTCGATGAGCAGCCCGAGGGGCGGTTCCCCTGCGCGGCCGGAATGCACGGACCGCAAGAAGGCGTCCTCCAGATGCACTTCTGCCGCGCCGGAGCGGGCGCACATGCGGGCCCCGCGCTCTGCGGTGTGGCCCGCGCCCCAAGTCAGCACGCCGTCGCCTGATTTGGGCCATCCCAAACGCGGGGCATAGCCGGCAAGGGTCAGGATACGCTTGATCCGCGCATCGGTCAGCAGGGTCAGGCTGGATGCAAAAAACCGCCGGGGAGGGTGACCCCCGGCGGTGGTATGCGTGTCGTACTCGTCCAAGACCTTAGCCGCCGAGACCGGAGGCCGCTCCTGCCAGAGAGTTCACAGAGTTCAGGCCGCCAAGCAGGGCGCTGATGGTTTTGTTCCAACGAACGAAGGGCGCTTCTGTCACGTAGAGGGTGTCCTCGTCGCGGATCGCGAAGTCGCGGGCTTCGAACATGCCTGTGGGTTCGGTCAGGTTCAGAACGTAGACAAGGCGCTGGTCACCGATCAGATCGTCGCGGCCCAGAACCAAGTTGGCCACTTCGGCAGGTTCGTTGCGGAAGATGAAGACGCCGGTGGGGTCAGCCGCATTGGTCTGCAAACCGCCCACGGTCGCAATCGCCTCGATTGCCGAGATGGTCTGGCTTTCGAACGGGACGCGGGTCTGGTTTCCGGTGGCCCCCAGAGCGGTAAAGCTGCGGGTGTCCTGTTCGACCAGAACGCGGTCGCCGTTGCGCAGAGCAATATCAAGACGAGTGTCGTCAAAGATGTCCTGGAACCAGACTTCGCCTTGCTCGGTGCCGCGGACGACCGTGATTTGGGCGATTTCGGGCTCGATTGTGATACCGCCAGCGCGGGCCAACATGCCCGACAGAGTGCGGCTCGGACGCTCGATCGGATAGAGGCCTTGGCTGCCAACTGATCCGATTACAGAAACAGCAGCGCCATCACCGGCAAGGCGACGGACCTCGACCTGCGGGTCTGGGGTCTGTTCTTCGAGCTGGTTTGTGATGATTCGGCGGATCGCCTCGGGGGTGTTGCCCGCTGCTTT
>CAXQKF010000428.1:0-3885 GCA_964224285.1 Donghicola sp.
TACCAAGGATGGACATCCCGTTGTTCAGCACGCCCATAATGAACGCGCCCCCGACAGCGCCCACGATCTTGCCAGAGCCGCCGGACATCGACGCCACGCCGATAAAGACCGCTGCGATCACGTCCAGCTCCATGCCGAAACCGGCGTTGGGGGTGGCGGTGTTCAGACGGGCCGCAAAGATCAGACCGGCAATTGCAGCCAGAACACCCATGTTCACGAAGGCAAAGAAAGTCAGACGTTCGGTCTTGATCCCCGACAGACGCGCGGCCTTTTCGTTGCCGCCTAGGGCATAGATCCGGCGGCCAATCACGGTCTTTTCAGTCACAAAGGCGTAGAAGACGATCAGGATCCCCATGGTCAAGAGCACGTTCGGCAAACCGCGGAAGGTTGCCAGCTTGAACGACAGAAAGATCAGCGCGCCAAGGACGATGATGTTCCGGCCCCAGAAGAACGCACCCGGTTCGCCTTCGATCCCATAGGCTTTGCCCCGTGCCCGTTGACGCAGGCCAAGCCACACGATCACCATGGCAGAGATCACACCGACTGCGAGACACAGCACATTGAAGTTCCGCGATCCAACCAGTTCCGCGATAGGCGCAGTCGCTTCGCGGCTGAAGATATCACCGATGAAACCAGTCGACAGAACTTGAAAGCTTTGGGGGAACGGCCCCACGGATTGCCCTTCGAGCAGCCACAGGGACGCGCCGCGGAACACAAGCATACCCGCCAAGGTCGCGATAAAGCTGGGGATTTTCCAATATGCCACCCAGTAGCCCTGCGCCGCGCCGATGACGCCGCCCAAGGCCACGCAGATCGGGATGGTCACCCAGACGGGCATGTCCCAATTCACGATCATCACCGCCGCCAAGGCCCCGATAAAGCCCATGACGGACCCCACGGACAGGTCGATATGCCCGGCCACAATGACGATCAGCATCCCCAGCGCCATCACGATGATGTAGCTGTTCTGTAGGAACAGGTTGGTGATGTTGACGGGCCGCATCAGCGTGCCGTCCGTCACAATTTGGAAAAACGCCATGATCGCGATCAGCGCGAACAAGAGGCCGTAGTCTTTCATATGTGCTGAAAGATAGGATTTTAAACCGTTGTTTTGGCTCGTCATTCCGGTGTTCCCTTATTCCGTGACGATGAGCGACATGATGCGCTCTTGAGTGGCCTCGGCGGCAGGCATTTCGCCGACAAAGGCCCCTTCGTTCATGACGTAGATGCGATCGCACATGCCCAGTAGCTCGGGCATCTCAGAGCTGATCATCACGACGCCTTTGCCTTGGGCGGACAGCTCGTTGATGATCGCATAGATTTCGTATTTGGCGCCCACGTCGATGCCGCGGGTCGGCTCGTCGAGGATCAGGACCTCGGGCTCTGTGAACAGCCATTTACCAAGGACAACCTTCTGCTGGTTGCCGCCCGACAGGTTTCCGACCTTCTGGAAGACGCTAGGGGTACGGGTGCGCAAGGCTTTGCGGTAGTATTCCGCGGCCTTGGTTTCCTCGTTCGGGTTCAGCACACCCTTGACCGAGACCTCTTCGAGGTTCGCGAGCGTGGTGTTGAACTGGATCGTCTCGTCCAGAACCAGCCCCAGCGATTTGCGGTCCTCGGTCACGTAGGCCAAGCCGCCGTTGATGGCGCGGTCCACGGTGGAGACATCCATCGCGCTGCCCCGCAGTTTTGCGGTGCCGCTGATGTTGCGTCCCCAGCTGCGGCCAAAAATCGACATGGCCAACTCGGTCCGGCCAGATCCCATGACCCCCGCGATCCCGACGACTTCGCCGGCACGGACGTTAAAGCTGATGTCCTTGATCACTTGGCGCTCGGCGTGTTCGGGGTGCCAGACGTTCCAGCCTTCGACCTCGAGCAGGAGATCACCTGCACGTCGCTCGCGATCAGGATAGCGGTTGGACATATCGCGCCCGACCATGTCGCGGACGATGTCATTTTCCGACAACCCAGCCTTGGCATTCAGCGTCGAGACGGTCATGCCATCGCGAATAACCGTAACCGTATCAGCGACATAGCGGACTTCGTTCAGCTTGTGGCTGATGATGATGCAGGTCACGCCCTGCGCCTTCAGCTCTAGCATCAGATCCAGCAACTTGCGGCTGTCGTTTTCCTGTAGCGCGGCGGTGGGTTCGTCCAGGATCAGCAGACGCACGTCCTTGGCCAAGGCTTTGGCGATCTCGACCAGCTGCTGTTTGCCGACGCCGATCTTGTCGACCTGCGTGCCGGGTGAATCCTTCAGCCCGACCTTCTTCAACAGCTTTTCGGTCTGCTGAAAGGTCTCGTGCCAGTTCATGACGCCCTTTTGGGCGCGCTCGTTGCCGATAAACAGGTTCTCTGCGATCGACAGTTCGGGCACCAGAGCAAGCTCTTGGTGGATAATCACAATCCCGCGGTCCTCGCTGTCGCGCAGGGTGCGGAACTCAGCCAACTGGCCGTCATAGTGGATTTCGCCGTCATAGCTGCCAGCGGGATACACGCCCGACAGCACCTTCATCAGGGTGGACTTGCCTGCGCCATTCTCGCCGCAGATGGCGTGGATTTCCCCTTCGGCCACCTGCAGGTTCACGCGGTCCAGCGCTTTGACACCGGGGAATTCCTTGGTGATCTCTCGCATTTCGAGAAGGATCGACATGGGGCGGACCCTCGTCTGTGGGAATTGGATGAAAAAAGGCCGCCCACACCCGAGGACGCAGGCGGCCAGACCCTTGGGAGGTATTACTTGATCTGGTCTTCGGTGTAGTAACCCGAGCCAATCAGCACCTCTTCCCAGTTGCTGACGTCGACCGGAACCGGCTCCAGCAGGTAGGAAGGCACAACTTTGACGCCGTTGTCATAGGTGCTGGTGTCATTGATTTCGGGCTCTGCGTCGTTCAGGACCGCTTCGACCATACCCACGGTAACGCGGGCCAGTTCGCGGGTGTCCTTGAAGACGGTCGCGTACTGTTCGCCAGCAAGGATCGACTTGACCGAGGGGATCTCGGCGTCTTGACCGGACACGATCGGCATCTTCAGATCGCCCGAGCCATAGCCAACGCCCTTGAGCGAGGACAGAATACCGATCGACAGACCGTCATAGGGCGACAGAACGCCGTGGACTTCTTTGTCGGTGTAGTTGGCGGACAGGATGTTATCCATCCGTGCCTGAGCGACCGCACCGTCCCAACGCAGGGTACCAACTTTGTCCATACCCATCTGGCCGGACTGGACCACAATGGTGCCCGCGTCGATCAGGGGCTGCAGTACGCTCATCGCGCCATTGTAGAAGAAGTAGGCGTTGTTGTCGTCGGGCGAGCCGCCAAACAGTTCGACGTTGTAGGGGCCATCGCCGAAACGCTCTTTCAGGCCGTCAACCACGCTGGTCGCCTGCTGCACGCCGACTTTGAAGTTGTCGAAGGTCGCGTAGTAGCTGACGTCACCGGAGTCGCGGATCAGGCGGTCATAGGCGATCACGTCGATGCCCGATGCTGCCGCGTTCGCCAGTGCGTTCGACAAAGTGGTGCCGTCGATCGCGGCGATGACCAGAACGTCCACACCTTTGGTGATCATGTTCTCGATCTGCGCCAGCTGGTTGGGGATGTCATCCTCTGCGTACTGCAGGTCGGTCTCGTAGCCCGCGGCCTGAAACTGTTCGACCATCGAGTTGCCGTCCGAGATCCAGCGCGACGACGACTTGGTGGGCATCGAGATGCCGACGGTGCCTTTGTCTGCCGCATCAGCCGCTGCGGCGAACGCAACAGCAGAGATCGCGAGCGCACCCGCGAGTTTCATGAATTTCATAATCTATCCTCCCTGTGGGTGCGTCCTCCTGCACCCGTGTCGGCCTTGCGACCGTGGCGACAACCCTAGAGGCGCGTGACATACCAT
>CAXQKF010000429.1:0-7607 GCA_964224285.1 Donghicola sp.
GCGACCACCGAGATCTACACAGGTATCGACACTCTTTCCCTACACGACGCTCTTCCGATCTATCGAGACCAACTTCCGTCAGGAATGCGAAACCGACCTGTTCGGCGAGCAGGCCGTTCTGTGCGGCGGTCTGGTAGAACTGATCCGTTGTGGCTTCGAAACTCTGGTTGAAGCTGGCTACGCACCCGAAATGGCGTACTTCGAGTGTCTGCACGAAGTGAAGCTGATCGTCGACCTGATCTACGAAGGCGGCATCGCGAACATGGACTACTCGATCTCGAACACTGCAGAGTTCGGCCAGTACGTCACCGGCCCGCGCATCCTGCCCTACGAGCAGACCAAAGCGGCGATGAAAGAAGTTCTGGCAGACATTCAGCAGGGCAAGTTCGTTCGCGACTTCATGCTGGAAAACGCTGTTGGCCAGCCCACCCTGAAAGCATCGCGCCGTGCAAACGACGAGCACCTGATCGAAGCGACCGGTGCGAAACTGCGCGAAATGATGCCTTGGATCTCGGCCGGCAAGATGGTCGACAAGTCGAAGAACTAATCGCTTCGCGGGATTTCCCGCAGGCGGGGTGGCCGTTGACAAGGCGGCCACCACCTCATCTAAAGGCTCCGATCCGTTGCGGTCGGAGCCTTTTTCATTTGCAGGTCGCGAAATGCCCGAAGTCACCCTGAAAAGCTGGATCATGGTGCTGGCCCTTGGCTGTGTCTGGGGGGCGAGTTTTCTGGGGATCGAGGTTGCGCTACGCGGAATCACCCCGTTCTGGCTGGCCGAAGCGCGGCTGTTCTTTGCGGCGTTGTTGCTGACCGGCGTGTGGTGGACCCTTGGCGGGCGGATCAACGCCGCCGATGACAGGTTGAACCGTTGGCCTTATCTAGTGGTGGTGGGGCTGTTCAGCTCTTTGGTGCCGTTTTTCCTGCTCAGCTGGGGGCAGACCCATGTGACCTCGGCCACCGCGGGGGTGTCGATGGCGGGTGTGCCGCTGCTGGTGATGCCGCTGGCGCATTTCTTTTCGGTCGGGGAACGGGTTACGCCGCTGAAGCTGCTGGGTTTGCTGGTCGGTTTCTGCGGGGTTCTGGTTCTGCTGGGGGACGGGCTGCTGCAGAGCAGCGGATCGTCGATGGAGGGTTGGGGGCGACTGGCCTGTCTGTCCGCCGCTGGCTGCTATGCGATCAGTTCGGTCACCACACGCAACTGCCCGCCCATTGATCCCTATGCCATGTCGGCTGTGGTAATGATCATTGCGGCTGCCGCGGGCCTGCCCATGGCTTGGACTATCGAAGGGCCGCCACCTCTGCCCGACCATCAGACGATTGCGGTTCTGTGCGGCTTGGGTCTGGTGCAGACAGCCGGCGCAAACCTGCTGCGCATTCTGGTGATCCGCAGTGCGGGGTCCACGTTTATGTCTCTGACCAATTATCAGGTACCGTTCTGGTCGATGGTGTTTGGTGCCTTGGTACTGGGAGAGGCGCTGCCTGCGGGGTTGTTCGTTGCTCTGGGGCTGATCCTGACCGGTATGGCGCTGAGCCAATGGAGCCATTTGAAGCGGCTGTTCGGCAAAGCATAAACGGCGCGCGGTTGGGACCGGCGCGCCGTTATGAGTATTTCTACAAAGCAGAAAGATCAGGCGCGGCTTGCGATTTCGACCTCGGCGACGATGGAGTCGACAACCCTTTCCAAGAGGATCGGATCTTCGCATTCGGCCATGACGCGGATCAGGGGTTCGGTGCCCGATTTTCGGATCAGGAGGCGGCCTTGGCCTTTGAGGTCCGCTTCGGCGGCGGCGATGGCCTGTTGGACGGCCAGCGTTTCCAGCGGCGTTTGACCGGCGCTGTAGCGGACGTTTTTAAGGAGCTGAGGGACCGCTTCGAAGCTGGTGGCCAGTTCGCTGGCGGGCTTGCCGGTCAGGACCATTTCGGACAGGAACTGGAGGCCCGCGAGCAGACCGTCACCGGTGGTTGCATAGTCGGTCATGACGATATGGCCGGATTGTTCCCCACCGAGATTGAAGCCGTTTTTACGCATCTCTTCAACGACATAGCGGTCGCCGACTTTGGTGCGCTTCAGGTCGATGCCGCGCCCGCCAAGGTATCTTTCCAGACCAAGGTTGGACATCACGGTCGCGACCAGCGTGTTCCCCTGAAGGCGCTGCTCTTCGGCCCAGCGGGCCGCGATCAGGGCCATGAGCTGGTCGCCATCGGCGATCTGCCCCTTTTCGTCGATCACCATAATCCGGTCCGCATCCCCATCGAGGCAGATCCCGATGTCCGCCCCGTGTTCAAGGACCGCTTTGGCTGCGGCCTCGGGATGGGTCGAGCCGCAGTTGAGGTTGATGTTCTTGCCATCGGGGCTCGTGCCGATCTTGATGACCTCTGCGCCAAGCTCCCAGAGGGCCTCGGGCGCTGCGCGGTAGGCGGCTCCGTTGGCGCAGTCGATCACCACCTTCAGGCCGTCCAGACGGCGACCGTAGGGGAAAGTGGACTTCAACCGCTCGATGTAACGGTAGATGCCGTCGTCGATCCGTTTGGCACGGCCGATGTTTTCGGCTTTGGCGGGTTGGATGCCCCCCATGACCATGGCTTCGATTTCGGCCTCGGCCTCGTCCGACAGCTTGAACCCGTCGGGACCGAAAAACTTGATGCCGTTGTCCTCGTGCGGGTTGTGGCTGGCCGAGATCATTACCCCCACATCTGCCCGCATGGAGGTCGTCAGAAGCCCCACAGCCGGTGTCGGCACGGGCCCCAAAAGCAGCACATTCATGCCGGTCGACGTAAAGCCTGCGGTCAGGGCGTTCTCGAACATGTAGCCGGACAGACGCGTGTCCTTGCCGATCACGACGCGGTGCGCCGTGCTGGCATCGCGGCGGAAATAGCGACCGGCGGCTGCGCCGATGCGCAGGGCCATCTCGGCAGTCATCGGGTAGATATTGGCTTTACCGCGGACACCGTCGGTTCCGAAGAAATTTCTCGACAGAGGGTTAGTCTCCAAGGGCGGCTTGAAAGAGTGTGAGAGCCTGTCGGGTTTCGGCCACGTCATGGACCCGCAGGATTTGCGCCCCTTGTGCGACGCCCGCCAAGGCAACGGCGACCGATCCGGGCATACGGGCGGCGGCATCAGCGACATTGGCCAGTGTCCCGATGAACCGCTTGCGCGACACACCGAGCAGGATGGGGCATCCTAGGCTGTGAAAGAGCGACAGGCGCTGCAAGAGCGCGAGGTTGTGCTCGAGGGTTTTGCCAAAGCCGATCCCCGGATCAACCATGATACGGCTGCGCGGGATACCGGCGGTTTCGGCGGCCGTGATGCGGTCGGCCAAGAAGTCATACACATCGAGCACGACATCATCGTACTGCGGCGCGTCCTGCATGGTTTGCGGATCGCCCTGCGCATGCATCAGACAAATCGGGGCATCCGCCTCGGCCGTGACCTGTCCGATCAAGGGATCATAGGTCATCGCCGCTACGTCATTGACCAAGTCAGCCCCCGCGGACAGGGCCGCACGCGCAACCGAGGACTTCCGCGTGTCGATCGACACGGGGATATCGCTGAAGGCACGCAATGCGCTGATTGCGGGCTCTGTGCGGCGGGTCTCTTCGTCCAGAGCGACATCTGCGGCGCCGGGGCGGGTCGATTCGCCGCCGATGTCCAGCATATCGGCCCCTGCCCAGATCATCTCGCGGGCGTGAGCGATGGCTCGATCCAGATCAGAGAACTGACCACCGTCAGAGAAGCTGTCCGGCGTTGTGTTCAGGATGCCCATGATATTCGGGCGGGTCATCGTCAGGCGGGCGATGTCGGGGCGGACTGCGCACAGGGCCTCGCGCGCGCGCTCCGGCAGATCAGCGGCAGGGAGGACCTGCGCCGGCGCGCCTCGGCGGAGCACTTCGACATCGGTGAACCATGTCCAACCGCCCCCCAGCGTCAATGCGCTGTCAGGACGGGCCGGACCGGATTGCAAAATGGGGCGAAAGTAATCACGCATGCTGCGTGGATGAGCGATCAATCGTCTTTTGACAAGAGCCGACTTTCCCGCAGGTCGTGGTGACGTTCGTCCACCTGACCGGAGCCAGCTTCGATTTCGCCGCCACTGACAAAGATCACCTCGGCGGCCTCCATCTCGGTTGCGAACCAGCGCGTCAGGGCCTCTGTGTCACGGACCGCGGCATGGGGCCCCTCGACGGCGTCCAGAACGATCTTGGAGGGCGCCCACACGCTGATCTGGCCGTGTTTCATGCCCCAGTCCAGCTCTGTGCGGGTTTCCACGACCACACAGCGGCGGTCACGCCCTGCCAGCACCCATGCGTTCTGTTCGATCGACAACAGGTCAATGCGGCGTTGGGCGAGCGTGGCAGCAGAATGCGGGCCGGCCTGATCAGGCAGACCAACGCAGAGAACAACCGGCCGGTTGCCCGCAGCCAGCTGATCGAGCCACTGGGGCAGATGCGGGGCCGCAATCGCTTCGTTGGTAAGGTAGATCACACGTGGATCATTGGCCGCGTTATGCGCGATTTCCGGTGCCAGACCGTAATCCTTGCGGTTCCGCACGATCTCGACACCCAAAGCACCCGGTCCACGGTCCAGCTTCTCGATGCGGACAAAGGCACGGACTGCCTGCGGCTCTGCCAGAATGCGGCTGGCCACGCGATCAGCCAGCGTCTCGAGCAGGTTCAGACGTTCCTCGGCCAGCGAATCCGCGATGGCTTCGGTGACGCGGTCATAGGACAGGATGCGGTCCACATCGTCATCGACCACGCCGGTGACAGGCTGCACTTCGACGACGACGTTAAAGCAAACGCGCTGGGTGGTGCCCCTTTCGGCCTGAAACGCACCAATCTCGACCTCCACGATGTGATCGCGCAGGCTGATCCGGTCCAGAGGGCCGCTGATGCCGGGGATCGGGCTGGCTTTGGCCCGCTCGTCGGGATGGGAAAAGGCCAGCCGTACTTCGTTGGTCATGTCGCTACACTCTTGTCGTCGATTTGCGGCGAACCTAGGCGCTATGGGCCGAAATGCCAACTCCACGGCGGCATATCCGGGCGCAACCGCGACAGACCGGCGTTAACGCTGTGTCAGACGCGATGTGGCGCTGTAGAATTTGTGCACACCGATGGTTGCGGTGTGATTGAACTTGGACGCCCAACGGGGGCGCACAGCCTTGGTGTGGTAGAACGTGGCGCCATCGGTCAGCGTGCGATCTGCACCGTCGAGCATGATGCGCGCCACTTTGGCCACGCGCTCGTAAGCTCTGGGTTCATTGATCACCTCGGCGTAGCCGTCACAGGTGTAGGTGAACTGGCAGGCGTACTTGCGGCCCGTGCCCTGATTGACCACATCACAGACCGTGTCAGGGAACTTCTTGCTATCGACGCGGTTCAGGATCACCTCGGCCACAGCGAACTGCCCTTTAACCGTTTCACCGCGCGCCTCGAAGTACAGCGCTTCGGCCAGACACTGGAACTGATCGCCACCTTTTGCCTTGGGCAACTCGGCAAGATACTGCTTGGAGTACTCAACCTGAGGTGTTTTTGCGATTGCAGCTTCCTTGGCCTTTTTCGGCAGACGTGTCAGGCTACCTAGGTGTTTAGAAGAGACAGCTTCGAGAGCTTCTTTCTCTTGGCCCAGAAGGTCGGTCAGGCGCTCATTCAAAGCATCCGCAAAGACGGCCCCCGGCAAAGATACCAAGAGTCCCAGAGCTGCTGCTTTTATGATGCCAAAACGCATGCCTTAACCTCGTCATAGAAACCGTCCAGCGGTCCGGCGCAGGACGTACCCGACTTGCGGCCCCTTTTTCAATACTTTCAGAGGAGTCTTAAAAGCATGTAACCTTTCGCCTTGATGAGACATCCCCCCGATAGGTCACTTTTTCCAATTCGGATACAATAACTTAGGCGGATTCTCGCTCTCTTAGGGCGAATTGCGCGGCAGCAAGTCGCGCACCCGGAACTCGGAACGGAGAGCAAGAGACATAGTTGAACCCAGCCTTCCGGCAGAAGGCAATTGATTCGGGGTCGCCACCATGTTCTCCGCAAATAGATAGCGTAATATTTGGGCGTGCGCCCCTCGCTCTGGTCGCTGCAAGGTCCAGCAATTCGCCAACACCCTCAGTATCGAGCCGGTGGAACGGGTCCTCTGGAAAGACACCCTCGCTTACATAATTCGACATGAAACGCCCCGCATCGTCGCGCGACAGACCATAGGTCATCTGCGTCAAATCGTTGGTCCCGAAACTGAAAAACGACGCATGGCTGGCGATGTCGCCCGCCCGCAGACAGGCCCGCGGGGTCTCGACCATCACCCCGAGGCGGTAGGTAAAGTCCTGCCCCGTCTCGGTGCGCACCGCAGCGGCGACCGCATCCACGCGGGTCTTGACCAGTTCCACCTCCCGCTTTGCGGAAACCAGGGGAATCATGATCTCTGGCACGACGGTGGCGCCTGCCTTCTGGGTCTCGATCGTCGCTTCGAAGATCGCCCGTGCCTGCATCTCGTAGATTTCAGGCACCGTGACCCCCAAACGGACACCGCGCAGACCCAGCATCGGGTTGTACTCTTCCAACTCCTCGGCGCGGCGGGTGACATCGCTGACCGGCAGGTCCAGCGCCTCGGCCAAATTCAACAAGCCCATCCGGTCCGAGGGCAGGAATTCATGGAGCGGCGGGTCGAACAACCGAATGCACACCGGCAGCCCCGCCATGATGCGGAACAGGTCGATAAAATCGGCCCGTTGCATCGGCAAAATACGTTCCAATGCGGCGCGGCGATCCTCGACCGCATCGGCGAAAATCATCTCGCGCATAGCCGTCAGACGGTCCGCATCAAAGAACATATGCTCCGTCCGGGCCAGCCCGATCCCTTGCGCCTTAAAGTTGCGCGCCACCTGCGCATCCGCAGGGGTATCCGCGTTGGCCCTGATCTCGATGTCGCGGAAGGTATCGGCCCACTCCATCAAGGTCTGAAGCCCGTCATCCTCGGCCGCTTCCAGCATCTCGGGTTCACCTGCCAGCACGTCACCGGCAGTGCCATCCACGGTCAGGATCTCGCCCTCTTTGAACTGGCGCCCGTCCCGCGTGACCAAAAGTTTCTTGCGCATGTGGAACCGCAGACCTTCGATGCCCACCACGCAAGGCAGACCCAGACCGCGGCCAATCACCGCCGCATGGCTGGTCATCCCGCCGCGCTCTGTCATCACGGCCACGGCCGCGTGCATCCCGCGAATATCCTCGGGTTGGGTCTCGCGGCGCACAAGAATACAGGGCTCCCCGCGCGACGCGCTCGCCTGCGCATCCGCCGCACTGAACACGATCTTGCCCGTGGCCGCCCCCGGACTGGCCGCCACACCCCGTGCAATCCGGTCCCGCGGCGCGTGGGGGTCCACCTGACGGTGCAACAGTTCCGACAACGCCCGCGGCTCGATCCGCAGCACTGCCTCTTCGCGGCTGATCACGCCGCTCTCGGCCAGATCCACAGCGATCCGCAGAGCGGCGCGGTTGCTGCGCGCCACACGCACCCCATCCAGAATGTGGATTTCCCCATCCTCGATCGTGAACTCGATCTGCATCTCTTCGCGCAGACGGATCCGCATCCGCCCGCCGAAATCCTTCAGCTT
>CAXQKF010000430.1:0-3445 GCA_964224285.1 Donghicola sp.
TACCCAGGATCGGCACGCCAAGATCGTAGACCGATTTCGGAGGACGCGGCGAGCCTTCGCGGGTTACCGAGTCAGGGCCGCCAGAGAAGATAACGGCCTTGGGGGCGAACTCTGCCAGAAAGGCGTCGGTGACGTTCTGGTAGGGGTGGATTTCGCAATAAACGTTCAGCTCGCGCAGGCGGCGCGCAATCAGCTGCGTGACCTGGGAGCCGAAGTCGATGATGAGGAGGCGTTCATGCTGTGTCATGGGCACCCATTAGGGCGAGATCACATTTTAGGCAAGGGGAAGCAGGGGACGGAATGGGGGTGTTTTGTGGGGCAGACCCTCTTCAAATGTCGCTTTCGCGACGGAGAGGACGCAAAACCCAAATCCCTACGGCGACCCCGCAGGCTATATACTGTCCCAAACATGCGCATCCGCGCACGAATTGGAGGTTCCACGAATGACCGAGACAGCGACCCGCAAACGCGCACGTGGGGGTGGCGGCGCAGCCCGCCGGGCAGAACGCACCGCAGTCCGTATCGAAAGCGCCAAGTTCATCGAACGCAACATCCCTGTGTTCGAGGTTCTGACCGAAGAAGCGCTGGAAATCATCGAATATAACGCCGAGACCCTGCTCGAAGAGGTCGGCGTTAACTTCCCCGCGAACCCCAAAGCGCTGGAGCGTTGGCGCGAAGCCGGTGCAGACGTTCAGGGCGAACGTGTTCGTCTGCCCCGCGGTCTGGCCCGCGAGCTGTGCAAAACCGCACCGTCCAGCTACACCCAGCACGCCCGCAATCCCGATCGGAACGTCGAGATCGGCGGAAAGGGTCTGGTTCGGGCGCCGGTCTACGGCCCGCCGTTCGTGCGTGATATCGAAGGTGGTCGCCGCTACGCGACCATGGAAGACTTCCGCAATTTCGTGAAACTGGGCTACATGTCCAAGTGGCTGCACCACTCGGGCGGCACCGTGTGCGAACCCACCGACGTGCCCGTGAACAAGCGCCACCTCGACATGTTGATGGCGCACATGA
The DNA here is from genome assembly GCA_964224285.1 of Donghicola sp. Classification (GTDB taxonomy): domain Bacteria; phylum Pseudomonadota; class Alphaproteobacteria; order Rhodobacterales; family Rhodobacteraceae; genus Donghicola. Next base: position 1,015 of record CAXQKF010000430.1, read on the forward strand.
CCCTGTCGGACAAACCCTACATGGGCTCTGTCACCGAACCCAGCCGTGCGCGCGACTCGGTCGAGATGTCGGAGATTCTGTTCGGCAAGGAATTCGTCCAGAACAACGCGGTCATGACCTCGCTGATCAACATCAACTCGCCGTTGACGTTTGATGACGTGATGATGGGCGCTCTGGAAGTTTACGCCGAAGCCGGTCAGGGCTGCATCATTTCGCCGTTCATCGTTGGCGGCGCGATGGCACCTGTGTCGGTCGCCGGCACGCTGACTCAGGTTCTAGCCGAAGTTCTGGTGGGCATCGCCTACAGCCAGCTGATCCGCAAAGGCGCTCCGGTAATCTTCGGTACCTTTGTGTCCTCGATCGACATGAACTCTGGTGCACCGACCTTCGGCACCCCCGAAGCGAGCCTTATTCTATATGGCGCAGGTCAGTTGGCCCGCCGCATGAACCTGCCGTATCGTTCGGGTGGTAGCCTCTGTGGCTCCAAACTGCCGGATGCGCAGGCGGCTTATGAAACCGCGAACACGCTGAACGCGGCGCTGATGGGCGGTGTGAACTTCATGCTCCACGCCTGCGGTTGGCTCGAGGGCGGTCTGGTGTCGTCCTACGAGAAATTCGTGATGGACGCGGACCAGCTGGGGATCCTGCACCGCATCGCCGAGGGCGTGAAGTTCGACGAGAACGCCCAAGCGATGGACGCGATCCGGGAAGTCGGCCCCGGCGGCCACTATCTGGGCTGTTCGCACACGCAGGCGAATTTCAAGGATGCGTTCTGGCGCACCGGCGTTCTGGACTACAAACCCTTCGAGACTTGGGACGAGGAGGGCGCTCGCGACACCCAGACGCTCGCGAGCATCAAAGTCAAAAAGCTGCTGGCCGACTATCAGCAGCCCGCACTAGACCCCGCCATCAACGAGGCATTGGCCGCATATGTGGCCGAGAAGAAAGCCTCCATGCCGGACGCCTTTACCTGATCCTCTTCTTGCGCGGCTTGCCAGAGGGCGGCCTCGCAACGCAAGGCAATCAGCACATCGACATGACGGGCAGCGCGATATTCCGCGTTGCCCGTTTTGCGTTGGGCTTCCATCTCTTGTTCTCGATTCAGCAACAATAAGACGATTGTTTCCGAATTATGCGGAATGCCGCCCCCAAGGATGCGGGTCAGATGGCGGGTCCGCTGATACAGAGGGGCGCCCGCTTGGGCGGCGCGCGCCAGCAGCTTGGGGCGGCGCAGGTTCTGTAGTTCTGTTTGAATATCAATCATTTCGCGCTCTCTGTGGTGACTGTTGGCAGATCATCACAGCACGACTTCCGAGGTGTTGCGTCACCGTACGGAGGGGCGAACGGTGCCTTTAACACTGTTTTCCAAATGGAAACAAAAAATGGATTTGCAAAGGATTTTTAACGCATCGGTAACAGCTGTTCCAATACGTTAACCATGATCCCGCAGCCAGTAGGCCCTGCGCTATCGACGAGACAAACAGGAGGTTCTCATGCATCCGTCGCGCCCGTCCGGTTCTCTGGTGAACACGTTGCCCCAATGGGTGCCCAGTGGCGCAAGGCGCTATCTGGCCCACACCGAAGAGGGGCTGTCGATCCGCGAACTGGCGCGTGCGGCAGGCTGTCATGCCTCGACCGTGCTGCGTCAGGTGCAAAAGGTCGAAACGCGGCGCGAGGATCCTTTGGTTGACGAAGTGCTCTTGCAGTTGGGCCATGCGCTAACCGGCGCCAAAGACTCACACCCAGAGGAGGACACTGCCATGTCCCAAGCCGCATTTCAGCCCGCCGTTCAACCCGATCCCGATACCTTGCGCCGCGAAGCCAAGCGCATCCTGCGCCACCTTGCCGAACGCGGCGCGGTCCTTGCTGTGGCCGAGGGCATGGAAAAGGCCGTCGTGGTCCGCAACACCAATGGCGAGGCGCAGAACACCGCCGTCACCGACCGTGCGATTGCCCGCGCTCTGGCTCTGAAAGACTGGCTGGAATGCACCGATCCCGGCCGGATTTCGAAATACAGCATCACTGCCGAAGGACGCGCCGCTTTCAAACGTATGCTGGCCGAAGACGAGAACCGCGCGAGCGGCTTCGCCGAGGCGCAGACGCCTTTCATGGCGCAGGCCGCAGGTGTCAGCGCCCATGCAGACAGCGCCGACACGCGCCGGATGCGGTTCACCAGCTATGAAACGCCCCTCGCGGTGCTGGCCCGCCGCCGGAACAAGGACGGCTCCTTGTTTCTCGAAGAAGACCTCGTGCGTGCGGGCGAACGTCTGCGCGAGGATTTCGAACTGGCGCAGATGGGCCGCGAGGCTGCGCGCGACTGGGACGGCTTTTTGTCCGGTGCCACCCGAGAGGTGTACAGCGGTGATGATCTGGTCGGCTATAGCCCCGAAGCCGCCCGCGCCCGCGTCGGTCAGGCCCTGCGCGATCTGGG